>JBBSPE010000039.1:0-31573 GCA_038259155.1 Gemmatimonadales bacterium | reverse complement strand
GGCCAAGGAGTTGAACAAGGATCAGCTCGTGGTGGGCCGGTACGCGGCAGCCGCTGCGGCCAACCCCAACGGCCGCGGTGGCGTGAACTATGGTGGTGATCAGTTTGGCGAAGCCACTCTGCGCTGGGAACGGCAGGGCAACCGGATCATTCTGCGCTCGCCCGCCTTCGACATCGTCGCCGGCGACACCACGGCCTCGGTGTACAATGCCGTCAAGGCGTCCAACTACGCACCGGTTGTGGCCGTCTTCAACGTGGAATCGTACGGACCCGACAGCGCCGCAGTCATCGATGTCACGCGTTTGTTCACCACGTCGATTCCGGAACTGGCTGCGATTCGCGGCCAGCTCGACGCGTCCCGATCGTTCGTGGAACGCGTGGTTGCGTTCCCCGACAACGTGGAAATCGAAGCCACCCAGACGGGCGTCGTCGCGGCAACCGGTGCCGCCGCTGGACCGCCGGGCGTGCCGCGCGCCGCGTCATCCGTGCTCGCGCACTGGAGCTTGGTGCGCCTGCCGGACGTCCCCATGGTGCCGCGTCGCTTTGACGAGCGCGTGGGATACTTCAGCATCCGCAACGTGGACTTCGGCACGGCCGAACATCGATCCGCAGATCGCCGGTACATCACCAAGTATCGACTCGAGTGCTCTGATCGCCGCGAGGGCAATCTCTGCTACCCGAAGAAGCCCATTGTGTACTACGTCGATCCAGCAACGCCCGAGCAGTGGAAGAAGTACGTGCGCGACGGGATCACCGATTGGCAGGCGGCGTTCGAAGCCGCCGGCTTCAAGGACGGCATCGTCGCGATGGATGCGCCGGTCAACGACCCCGACTGGTCGCCGGAAGACATTCGCAACACGCTCATTCGCTGGTTGCCGAGCACCACGGAGAACGCCGTGGGGCCCCACGTGCATGATCCGCGCACCGGAGAAATTCTGAACGGCTCCGTGCGCATGTTCCACAACATCCTGAACCTGCAGCGCGACTGGTACTTCACGCAGGTCTCGGCACTCGACGCACGCGCGCGGACGTTCCCGTTCCCGGACTCGCTGATGGGACGTCTGCTGCAGTTCGTCGTCGCACATGAAATCGGGCACACGCTCGGCCTGCAGCACGACCAGATCGGCAGCTCCACGTATCCCGCCGACAGCGTCCGCAGCAAGACGTGGACCGCGAAGATGGGGCACAGTCCCAGCATCATGGATTACTCGCGCTTCAACTATGTGGCGCAGCCGGAAGACGGCATCGCGATCAATGATCTCATTCCGCGCATCGGACCGTACGACAAGTACGCGATCATGTGGGGCTACACACCCATTCCCAACGCGACGACGTCAGTCGCCGAGATGCCCACGCTTGAGCGCTGGTCGCAGATCCAGGATACGGTGCCCTGGTATCGCTTCTCGTCGAACAACGCGTTTGGCGCATTCGGTACGCAGAGTGAGGCGGTTGGTGATGCTGATCCGGTGAAGAGCACAACACTCGGGTTCAAGAACATCGAGCGCACCATGGGCTACATCGTGGGCGCGGCCCAGCGTCCCGGCGAGGACAACAGCGACCTCGAGGAGATCTACGATCGCACGGTTGGCCAGTGGGCCACCGAAGCCAACCACGTGGCGACCCTGGTTGGCGGCGGCACGGTGCAGTACAAGTCCGGCAGCCAGGCCGGACCGGTGTACGTGGCAATCTCCAAGGCCAAACAGGCCGAGGCCGTCAAGTTCCTCAACGACAAGGTCTTCGAGACGCCCACCTATCTCATTCGTCCCGACATCGCGGCGCGCATCGAGGCGGGCGGCATGATGGACCGGATCAACGGTGCGCAGTCGCGTATTCTCTCCAACCTGCTGAACGACGGGCGCTTCAACCGGTTGCTCGAGGGAGAGGCGCTGGCCACCAACAAGAGCTCGGTGTACACGCTCACGGGATTACTCGATGATCTGCGATCAGGCATCTGGTCGGAACTCGCCGCTGGCCAGTCCATCGATGCGTTCCGCCGTGAGTTGCAGAACGACTATCTCACCCAGATGGACCGCAAGATCAATCCGCCGCCGCCAAATCCGGCGCAGGTGGCGCAGGCCCAGCAGTTTGGCATCACCCTCGTGCAACTGAGCGAAGATGCGAAGTCGCAGGCCCGCGGCTCGTTGGTCACGCTGCGCAACGATCTCCGCCGCGCGGCCAATCGCGGCGATCGCGCAACGCAGCTGCACATTCAGAGTGCCATCATTCGCATCGACAACTCCCTCGATCCGAAGAAGTAGGGTCGCGTCAGCCTCGCGGTCACGGTCACCACAGACGAGGGGACAAGCAAATCGAGCCGTGCAGCAACTGCTGCACGGCTCGATTGCACTGCTTGCAGCGGCGAGTTACGCAGCCGTCGGCGGCATGATGACCGCATCGATAACGTGGATGACGCCGTTGGTGGTGTCGATATCGGCCGTCACGACGTTCGCGCCGCCAACCGTCACACCATTGGTGGCGTCGATCGCGACATCAGCACCCTGTACCGTCTTCACGTGCATGGCCTTGCCCGCGATATCCTTGGACATGACCTTGCCCGGCACAACATGATAGGTGAGGATGTCTACCAACTTGCCCTTGTTCTCCGGCTTCAGGAGCGTCTCGACCGTGCCGGCGGGAAGCTTCGCAAACGCTTCATCCGTCGGTGCGAACACGGTGAACGGCCCCGTACCCTTGAGCGTGGCGCCAAGCTCGGCCGCCGTGACGGCAGCCACGAGCGTGGTGAAGCTGCCAGCGGCAACAGCGGTGTCAACAATATCGTGCAGCGCAACAGTCGCTGCGGTCCCGCTCTCAGTCGTGGTCGTCATGTCAAGCTCCTTCGAACAGCACAATCACAAAACAGACTGCATGAATCTCATGCGCACATTCTCGTGATGAACAATCTGGCGCGTCGCCACGTGCGCCCGGCACGGTAATGCACTGCGCATTTCCGTGTGTTCAATGGCCTAACGAACGTGTGCCGGCGTTTGTGCCCACGTGGTGCTGATCGAGGCCCTGGCAAGGCACCGTGCCAGCGGGCGCGATCACACGGGAGACCGTGCCAAGCCACGTTTGGTGGGCACGCGTCCTCCATGCTAGGTTCCCAGCTGTGCCCTGCCGATCATTCTCCAGCTGCGCAGACGTGGCCCGCCCGAAAGGTCGGGAGAGTGCGGACGTGCTCGGGTGACGAGCGAAGATCGCGCGTTCCTGGTGCGTCGTCTGATCGTCGGCGGCGTCGTGCTGCTCGGCGTGATCGCAGTGCTGCTCGGCGCTCGACGACTGGGCGTGGACATGCCCCTCTGGCTTCCCATCATTGCCGGACTCATGATCAACGACATCATGCAGCCCATCCCGCCCGGTCGTTTCCTTTGGAGCCGTCGCGAGCGTGTTCGCTTCGCGCTGGTCAGTGGCTTGGTGTGCAGCCTGCTCTTCTGGGGATTCACGGCCTGGCTGGGCTAGGAGTCGATGGCTGACTGGTGAAAGCCACGACGTGTCGAGAGTTGCCGTCACCATCACGAATCCTTGGAGCAATACATCGCCATGCGTCAACCAACACGCTCGAGCCTGCCCAAGCTGCCTGTCGCGGTGCTTCTGAGTCTGACACTGTCCGCGCCGGCCATCGCACAGGCCCCCGCGGCCAACCGTATTGAACGCGGCATCGAAAACCGGATCGACGTGGTCACGCCGCTGGCTCCGGAGCTCGCGGCGTACGGCGCGTACCCAGTAGGGGTGCGCACCATCACGGTCACCGATCCGGACCGTGCCGACGTGCAGCGCACACAGACTGGCGGTCCCACCGTGCGCGGAGCACGACCACTCACACTCGAGGTGTGGTATCCCGCCGGGGCGGCCAACACAGCGCAGGACGGCGAGTATCGCGCCATCCTGCGCGACCCATCGGTGGTGGTGACACTCCGCGGCCAGGCGCATCGGGACGCCGAGCCGATCGCCGCCGACCGTCCGTTCCCGCTGGTGATCATCTCGCACGGGTACCCCGGCAATCGGTATCTCCTCAGTCACCTTGGGGAGAATCTGGCGAGCAAGGGCTACATCGTGGCGTCAATCGATCACACCGGCAGTACGTACGACGACGCGCAGGCGTTTGCCATCACACTCTACAATCGACCGTACGATCAGCTCTTCGTGCTGAACGAGCTCGCGCGGCTTGGCGCGGCGAACTCGGGCCACTTCCTCGCCGGCCGAGTCGATGCCACACGAACAGGGATCGTTGGGTATTCGATGGGGGGCTACGGCCTCGTAAACGTGATTGGGGGTGGATACAGCGCGGCCGCCGCATCGTTTCCCGGCGCGCCGCCCAACCGGCTCCTCTTCGAGCGCAGCGCCGACAACCCCGCCTATCAGTCCTCCTCTATTGACACCCGCATCAAGGCGGCGGTGGCCATTGGCCCCTGGGGCATGCAGTCAGGGTTCTGGGATGCCGCCGGACTCGCTGGCATTCGCACGCCAACGCTGTTCGTCGCCGGCAGCGATGATCAGGTGTCCGGCTACGAAAATGGCACTCAGGCCATCTTTCGCGGCGCCGTGAACGCCGATCGCTATCTGCTCACGTTTCTGGGCGCCGGGCACAACGCGGCCGCACCCATGCCCGCGCCGGCGGAGAGCTACGCCTTTTCGGAGACGCTCAAGTCATTCCCGTACACGCACTACGCCGATCCGATCTGGGACACGCGCCGCATGAACAACATCCTGGCGCACTTCGCGACCGCGCACTTTGACGCCCGACTCAAGGGCGACAGCACGCGACTTGGATTTCTGGAGGTTGTGCAGAACGGCAAGGACGGCGTGTACGCCCTTGATCGCGAGGGCCAGCCGCAGGCAACCCATACGTACTGGAAGGGCTTCAAGCGCGGGACGGCGGGCGGGCTGGTGCTCGAGCACGCGAGGCCGGCCGGACGACCGTGAGTCGCGGCGGCCGGCGACTGGATGATTCCTACTGCTCGCCGGCGCCATAGGCGCGGATGTAGTCCACCTCCAAACGGAACGGTCCATCCTGACCATCCGCGATATACAGCCCCACGCCGCGGATGCGCGCGAGATCAATTGGTGGGGCATTCACCGTCCGCCCGAACACGGTGTTCCGGAGCGTGGTGAACGGCACGCGAATCACTGTCCAATCCGTCGCGGAGGCGAACGCGGCCCGTCGGGAGATACTTCGTCGCCCGTCGCTTCGCACGCCATCGTCGAGCTCAACCTCGAACTGGCGCCCACTCCCGCGCACCCGGAGCTCAAGCCCGATCTGGTCCGTCAGGTCAATCGCGCGTCGGGCGCGCACTGAGGTGAAGCCGCCACCCTGCGTCACGAGCGTTCCGGTAAAGCGCAGGGTGCCGTCCGCCACCGTCACGAATCCCGCGGACCGACCGCCCATCACGCCGTCGTTGACGACTTCCCACTCGGCCTCGTCGGCACGGTCATAGGCAAACAGCGTCACCGGCATCTCGACCGCTGGAGGCATCGGCCTGGACCAGCCACCGACAGCGAACAGGAGGAGCGCGCACCGCAGCAGCCACCGTGCGGCGCGGGATGGACGCCACGTGGACGGGCGGAGGGGCCTGCTGTCTGGATCACTCACCGGCGTACTCGCATCGAGGGTCACTTGGCGAACCCGTGTTTCGCCGGCCAAGTTCCGACGACCGGTGGAGCGAACGGCGGCGCACGCGGGCAGCGTCAGCGCACCAGCTGAGCCGTGACGCTGCCCGGTGCGACCTCTGGTGCTACCTGAACGTGTCGGCCATGAGGTTCGTGAACCACGTCAGCATGTCGCTGTAGTTCTCGCTGTCGGCACCGAGCGATTCCGTGACGCCGTTCCCCGTTGGCACCATGGTCTGCGTACTCGGATCGTAGCGGTACACAACCGAGAGCCATGACGCGGTGGTGCGGGTAATGGGTGTGAAGCACGATGAGTTGGTCATCGGCTCCTGGTTTACGGTGCCACCACTGAGCAGCTCGATAATGGCCGCGGCGCACACCTTGGCTTCGGCATTGGCGATGTGGCCTGCCTTGGGCTGGGTGGTGCCCGAGGCGTCTCCCAGCACGTGCACCAAAGGTACGGCGGTCGATTCGTAGGTCAGCACGTCGACGCCGGCATACTTGCCAGGGACGCCGTTCGGGCCCGGGGCATTGGCGAGCCCGATCCCCGACGCCGTGATCAGGTTCCCTGCCCGGTGCGTCGGGATGGCGTTGATGACCTTCCCCCGGAAACTGCCGGCGCCAGCCGTGCTCACCGTCATGGTGTCGGCGTCGATCCCTGTGATGATCGCGTTCGGCACGTAGGTGATGATCCCCTTGTGCGTGACGTCGAAGGCGCGCGTGAAGTTCACGGGCTCTGCCTGAATGCCGTTGTTGGCATCGAGGATGACCACCTTTCCGCCCCGCTTCACGCGCTTGAGGTAGTCCGCGACGACGCAGGCGCGCTCGTAGGGCCCTGGCGGGCAGCGGTAGGGCTTGGGGGGAATGGTGATGATGAACGTATCGGCCCTGGTCATCGACTGAATCTGCGCCTTGAGCGCCGTGGTTTGTGCACCGGCCTGCCAGGCGTGCAGGATTTTGGCCTGGTTTGCGGCCGATCCGCTCAGCGGAAGCGGTTCAAAATCGATGCCCGGGGAGAGGACCAGGCGATCGTACGAGAGGGTGGTTCCGTTGGACAGCGTGACACGCTGCGCGCCCGGGTCCATCGAGGTGACCGACGCGGAGACGACCTTCACACCGTACTTGCTCTTGAGGGCAGCGTAGCTGAAACCGAGCTGGCTCAGCGACCGCTCGCCGGTGAGCACCATGTTGCTGAAGATGTTCGAAAAGTACGTCGCGTTTGGCTCCACCAGCGTGACGTCAAGCCCGGGACCACCCCACAGGCGAAGGAACTTGGCGGCGGTGGTACCGCCCATGCCACCTCCCACGACGACCACTCGTCCGTTTGCGCCGAGCGGGGTGACTGACGAGTGGGCAAGCACGGACCGGAAGGCGGCGAGGCTGAGCCCGGCCGCGCCCAGACTCTGCAGGAAGTTGCGGCGTTCCATGGTCAGTACTCCTGCTTGGAGAAGTAGTCGCCGATCAGGTTGATCTGAGCGTGTGTGTAGGCGCGCGCGTGAACGTTCATGATGTTGCGCCCGGGATGCTCGGCGCGCATTTCGGCGAACTTTTCCTGCAGCGCCGACGCGCCGATTCCCGCGATCTTGAGTTCGGAGGCTTCGCCATTCGTGCCATGACACTGAAAGCAGTTGGCGGCGAGCGCACGGCCGGGGTGTACGGCGGCGGAGGGGGCGGTCCGTTGTTCAGCGGGCGAAGGGGCGGCGCGGGTGACGCTGGCGTCGGGCGTTACGATGTCGGTGTCGCGGCATGCCGTGGTGGCGAGCAGCAGCACAGCGAAAAGGGCGACCGACGTTCTGCAGATCTTGAGCATGAGCGATGGCCTGGAAGGGAGTGTGAACCCCGCAGTGTGGCCATATTCATACCGCTCCTCCGGCGTGCCTTCTGTGACGCCTGTCCCACTCGTGCAACGCCGAATGGGAAAGCATCAATCTCCTACCCGTACGACGGCCCCTTACACGGGCAACGGCGGGCCGAGCAGTTCCATGCCATGCGCCCGCCACAGCGCGGGGTCCTGGACCGGCATGGCGTCGCCTTTCGACACGACGCGAAAGAAGTCCTCCATGGCACCAGGCGGTGTGAAGGTGATCAACATCCGGCCCACGGTGTTGCCCACGTAGGCCCACACGTGTGGAATCCGGCGCGGCGCGAGGAGCGTATCGCCCGCCTTCAGTGCAAAGCGTTGGTCGCCAACCACCATCACATAGTCACCCTCGATCACGTAGAACAGTTCGTCCTGCGCGAGGTGCTGGTGTTTCGCCGGCCCCCCCTTGGCGCGATTCGTGTTCTCGATCACGAGCATGGCGCCGCCCGTGTCGGCGGATGTCACCTTGAAGTCGATCGTGCTGATCCCCAGCGTCTTGTGCACATCGTCACGGTCCGCGCCTGCGCGCACGAACACCGGATCCGATTCTCCCAATGATCGTTGCATCGAGACTCCCTCTCTATCCAAGTCGAAGTACGACAGCGGAAGCGCGGCCAGCGCGAGTCCCAGGAACGTGCGGCGCTCGATCGGCGGCATGGCGAAGCTCGAGAACGAGGGTTGGACGTCGTGTGCGCAATGGCACCGGCAAAGGCAAACGAACGACTGGGGGTGGAGACCATCCGTATCAATAAGGTAGCCACGCGCGGAACCTGACACGTGTCGGAGTACGGCAGCCGTGCATCGGCACTGTCCAGCCGACCGTTGGCATCATGGTGAATCGATGGTGAATCGCATGCACGTAGGCCGCGAAACGCTCGGCTGGTAGACGTACAGCGGTTGGTCGGAAACAGGGTGCAGGTGCCGCTGAACCCAGAAGGCCGCGCGTCCACCGCAGTCGCCGCTTCAGTCACTGCGCAGCGCCACCGCCGGATCAATCGACGTCGCTCGCCGCGCCGGTAGCCAGCTGGCGAGCAGCGCCGCGCCCACCACGACCAGCGCCACCTGCACGAGCGTGGATACGTCCAGCGCTTGCACGTCATACAACACGGACTGGATTGAGCGCGTCATGGCAATGGCCCCAAGCACGCCGATCGCAACACCGGCGACGGCCAGCACGAGCCCCTGTCGCACCACCATGCGGCGCACGCTGCCCGGTGATGCCCCGAGCGCCATGCGCACGCCAATCTCCGGTCGACGCTGCGTGACACCAAAGGCAAGCACGCCGTAGACACCCAGCGCGCCGAGCGTCAGGCCGAGTGCGCCGAACATCGCGAACAGCGACGCGAGCAGTCGCGGGCGCGACACGGACCGACCCATGACATCATCGAGCGTCGCCACCGAGGTGATGGTCTGCTGCTCGTCCACGCGCCAGATCGCCTGCCGCACGGCGTCGGCAAGCGCGAGTGGTTCCCCGGCCGTGCGCACCACGATGCTCATGCGGCGGCGGAACGATTGCTGCGCGTGCAGGTACACCGTGGGCGCAAAGGGCTCCGCAGCCCCGCCCTGCCGCACGCTCGCCACCACGCCAATGATCGGCACGTCGGTTTCGCCAAACCGCAGCGCGTGGGTGGTGGGATCGTCGTCGGGAAAGTTGCGACGCGCGAACTCCTCATCGACGATCGCGACCGGTGGGGCGTCCATGCGGTCTGCCGCTGCAAACGCACGCCCACGGCGCAGGGGAATCTGCATGGCGCGGAAGTAGTCGCGGCTCACCTGGTGAAACTGTGCCAGGGGTCGGGTCTCGGGGGTGTCGGTCACGCCGGCAATGCGCACCGTGCCGCTCTCGCCCATGCCTCGCGTGGGCAGGTCGCGAATCGCTCCCACGGCCGCCACGCCCGGCACCTCGGCAATCGCGTCGAGCACCGCCTGATAGTACGCGCGATTGGCCACGTCGGTCTCATAGCGATCGCCCACGCTCATTTCCACGAAGAGGGCTTGGTCCGGGTTGAAACCCAGGTCGACCGCCTGCAGCCGCGCGAAACTCTTGGTGGTGAGCGCCGCCGCCGTCACGAGCATCACGGCGAGCGCGACCTGTGCAACCACCAGCAGTTGTCGCAATTGCCCGCCAACACCCACGCTCCCACTCGTGCCCGCGCGCAGCGCACCAATCAGCGACGCGCCCGTGGCACGCAGCGACGGCAGCACGCCGAACAGCGCACCCGCCACGAGTGACAGCGCGACCGCAAACAGCAGGACAGGCGCGTCGATCCGAACGAGATCGGCGCGCGGCACGCCGAGATCGGACGCACCGATAGCACGGAGCGTCCACAACGCCAGCAGGACACCGAGCGCGCCGCCGCCCAGCGCGAGCACCACGCTCTCCGTCAGCAGCTGCCGGGTGATGCGCCCACGGCCCGCGCCCAACGCCGCCCGCACCGCCAGTTCCCGCTGTCGCGCCGTAGCGCGCGCCAGCAGCAACCCCGCCACATTCGCGCAGGCGATGAGCAGCACCAGGAGCACACCGCCGAACACCAGTGTGAGCGGGCGTGACACGTCGCCGACAATCGAAGTGCGCAACGACGAAACACTCACACTGACCCACCCCCGGTTCTCCGGAAACTCGGCGGCAATGCGCGAGACGATGCCATTGAGTTCCGCCTGCAGCTGCTCGGCGCTCGCACCGGCCGCCAGTCGCGCGACCACGCCCTGAAACCGCGCTCCCCGCACACGGCCAATGGATTCGGGTCCCAGCACGGACAGCGGCACCCAGGCGGCAAGCGACGCATCGGCGGGATATGCGAAGTGCTCGGGCATCCGGGTCGCGAAATGGCAGCGGCTCGAGAAGGACTCCGCGCACCGCGCTGAATATGGCAGTGTTCGCGCCTATCCCCAGCGCGAGCGTAAGCAGCACCACGGCCGTGAACGCGGGCGCCTTGGCAAGTGAGCGCAGCGTGAAGCGCAGGTCCTGCGCGAGGTCGAAGAAAAGCGCCATGCGACTGTGCTCCTGCATCGATTTGAGGTCCTGCTCCCGACAGTAGTCTCGCGTGTACTCCAGGTCGCCGAAGCGGCGACGCGCCTCGGCCGCGGCATCACCAGCCGCCCAGCCCCGCCGCTCCAGATCCGACGCCACCATACTCAGGTGGAACTCGAGCTCATCCGACACGTCAAGCCCCACGCGATCGCGAGAACGCAACCGGAAGCGAAGCGGGCGAGGACCACGTGTTGGCGACATGAACGCGAGCAGTCAGAGGCGATCGACGGTGTCAGCGGGTATCCAGCACCAGAAAGAGCGCCTCGAAATAGCGCCGCAGTTCGGTGACCTCGCGCTGCAACTGCTGCTGGCCGGCCGTTGCCAGTGAGTAGATGCGGGCGCGCCGATTGTTCTCGGACATACCCCACTCAGAGGACACGAGGCCTTTCCGCTCGAGGCGGTGCAGCGCCTGATACAGCGCCGCGTCTTCCACGGCGAGCGCCTCATTGGCCCGATCGCGAATCCACTGCGAGACGGCATACCCGTGCATGGGGGCCCAGGCGAGCGCCTTCAGAATGAGCACGTCCACCGTACCTTGCAGCAACGGGAGCGGATCGTTCGGCGCGCCGTTCATCTATCCCTCACATGGTGAGTGCTCATCATGTGAGGGATACTAGAAGCGCCGAGGCGCGCCGTCAAGCAACACGGGCGACGGGAGGCCATCTTGCGTGGTCAGACTGCCACCCAACGTCCCCGCACACGAGTTCACAGCACATGTCGCTCTCAGCCCGTCGCCGTCGCCCCGGATTGCATTTCACCCTGCCCCGCACCACCCGCTTGGGCCTCGTGGGCGCGCTGCTCGCCTTCGCGAGCGTCGCGAGCGTCGCGAGCGCGTCGACCGTAGCTGCCCAGGTGTTCCCCACCGCCTGGGACCCGGCCCTCATGCAGCGGCCCGACGTCAAGTCGGCCCTCACCCTGCTCGAGGAGCGGTTCCCGCAGCAGGTGGAGGAGTGGATCCGCATTACGCAGATTCCCGGCAAGTCGCGACTCGAGCAGGCGCGCGGGGACTATGTGAAGCGCGTGTTCGAGGAGGAGGGACTGCAGGTGACGGTGGACTCCATTGGCAACGTGAGCGGCCTCCGCAAGGGCACGGGTGGTGGTCCCACAATCGTGATCGCCGCCCACACCGACGTGGTGTTTCCACCGGAGACAAACACCACGGTGCGGCGCGTGGGGGACACGCTCTACGCGCCCGGTGTCGGCGACAACACCGCATCCGTCGCCAACATGCTCGCCACGATTCGCGCGATGAATGCCACGAAGTTCACGAGCAAAGGCGACTTCATCTTCATTGCCACGGTGCAGGAGGAGCTCGGCCTCATCGGCATGGAGTACTGGCTCTCGCACAACCCGGCACCTGACCTGCTCATTGTCCCCGACGGACAATTCGGCGTGGTGTCGTACGGGGCGCTCGGCATTTACTGGACCAAGTACGTGTTCACAAGTCCGGGTGCGCACACGCTCGCGTCGCGCGGACGGCCCACTCCGGTCCGTGCGCTGGCCGAGGCCGTCGAGCGGCTGTATCAGCTCGAGTTTCATGCGCTGCCCGATGGTGCGGTGTTGAACGTGGGGCAGATCCACGGCGGCAACATCTTCAACTCCGTGCCACAGGAGCTCTACTTCACGGTGGACTTGCGGAGTCCCGACCCCGTGCTGCTCGATTCGCTTGACCGTACGATTGGTCGCATTGCGCAGGAGGTCGCCGACGAGCAGAAGGTGGGTCTGCGCATCGAAGTCGAACAGAAGAGCCGCGCCGGCGGCACCGCAAAGCAGCTCGAAGGCGCCCGCGCACACCCGCTGGTGCAGACGGCGGTGGACATCAATCGCGCGCTCGGTATCACGGCGGGCATGCCCGGCGCCACGGAGGCGGTGGCTACGGGTGCAACGGACGCGAACCCCGGCGTGGTGCGCAAGATTCCGAGCATCGCCATTGGCGGCTCCCGCGCCTCCGGCGCGCATCAGCTCACGGAATACGCGTTGGCGTCGTCCGCGCTGCCCTCCACCAAGCTGTTGTATCTGTTGGCCGCAACGTTTGCCGATGGCATCACGCCGGTGCCGCCGGCCCGCGTGGTTCCCTGATCGAGGTCGGGTTGCGGCGGCGGCTCATGGGGCGAACCGCCGCTCGACTTCAACAATCGCATCAGGGACCTGCGCCCAGTCCAGGCGGACATCCGGTGCGATGCCTTTCCCGCGCATGCCGCGTCGCGGCAGATCGGCGTGCGCGGTGATGGTCGGGTAGCCGAGCGCCCACCGACGGTCGCCGGTGCCAAGTGAGACGATGTTGACGCTCTGGTAGTCGAGCGCGCCAGCCGTGTTGGTGCCTACCACCGTTGCCCGCGTGCTGCGCAGCGCGTTCAGCACGAGCACTTCCGATGCGCTCACGGTGCCATGGTCCACCAGCACCACCACCTTCCAGCCACCGGCGCGGGCGGGCACCACGGTGGGCGGTGCCGGCGGTCCGGGCTCAATTTGCACGAGCTGTCCGGGGCTGGCGGCCATACGGGCGAGCAGGTCGCGCACGAACGCGGTGGTGTCCGAGCCTGCGAACCGTCGCGCGTACGCCATCTGCGCGGGCGACGACATCACCACCGCGGCACCGGAATCGTACGGCGTGACGCGTTGCTCGCGGCTGGCGATGAATGGATCGAGCACGCGCGACATGAGCGATGAGCCACCCTCGTTTCCGCGCACATCCACGATCAACAGCGGCCGCGATTCGATCTCCGCTGCGTGTGCACGCACCAGACTGTCGAGCAACGATGTGTGGGCTGGATCGTGCGACGGGATGGACACGACCACTGACTTCGGTCGCACCACCACGGTGGGACGGTGCACGTCCGTGGCGTCGAGGTATCCCGAACGCACCGCACCGCCCGGAAACGCACGCCCCCACATGCCCGGCGAGAAGCGCAGGAGGTCGCCCCGGTGGAGCGTGGCGTCGAGGGTGAGATGGGCAAAGCCGCGTGTGAGCATGTCAACGGTGTACGCGCCCTCGGACTGGCGCGTGAAGCGCGCGCGCACCGCGCCCACGGGCCACGCCACGGTGTCGCTCGTGATCAGCACGCCAATCAGGTGTCCGGTGCCGCGTGCCGCATCCGGTACCACCGCAATACGCTGCTGGCCGTCGTACCAGATGCCCTCGAGCGGATCGGCCGCGTTGCCAGCCATTTGCACGCGTGATCGCACCGCGCGTTCGCTCACGGGGTGATGTTCCAACTCGGCGGCGCGCCGCCGCGCCGTGCTCGTATCCGCCGATTGACTCTGGAACACGAACAGGTGCGGATCGTCGTACCAGCCGGCGTAGCCGCGCAATACCGGTAGGCAGCTGTCGAGCGTCCGGGCATCGGCGTCCGCACGCGCCGCCGTGACCATGTTGTGATACGCGTCCGCGCGCGCGCCGCGCACCTCGAGCAGGAAGCCGGCGTAGTTCTGCCGCGTTTTTGCGTCGAGGGAGTCGAGTGTTGCTCGGCACGTGGGCGCTGGGAGTGCGGCCCGCTCCTGAGCGGGGAGAATCGCGCCGGCGGACAGTACCGGCGAACAGAGCGTCAGAGCGACCGCAACAGCAAGCATCGCACGGGCGGGGCCGATGCACGCCGTGGGGGAACGCGGGACGGCATCATATGGCGAACGAGCCGCGTGGTGAGTGGGTTGGTGGTTCATGAGCGCTGGAGAGAGGTCAGGATGCGGAGGCACAGCCGGTCGGACAGTGTGCACCCACAACTGGATGCCGCATATCCTGGCGTGGGCAAAGGTTCTCCCCATGAGACCAACCGACCGCACCAACCGTTGAATCAGCCAGACTGGCACTTCCGTCCCACCCCGCTTGACGTGGCCAGCGGTCGGCAGCAAGCTCCCCGCATGCAGAACATGTTCGCTCCCGACGTCAGCGCCGAGCTCGCGCGCCGCATCAACGCCCTGACGCCCGAGACCACCCCGCATTGGGGAAAGATGCGCGTGGACCAGATGCTCGCACACTGCATCGTGGCCTACGACATGGCGTTCACGGACAGACATCCGCGGCCAAATGCGTTGGTGCGGTTCCTGCTCCGCACATTCGTGAAGTCCGGTGTGGTGAACGAGACGCCCTATGCGCGGAACAGTCGTACGGCGCCCGTGTTCGTCATTGCCGACCGGCGCGACTTCGAGGTGGAGAAGCAGCAACTGCTCGACTACGTCGCGAAGACGCAGGCACTCGGCGCCGCCCATTTTGAGGGCAAGGAGTCCCTGTCCTTCGGTCCGCTCTCGGCCCAGGAGTGGAACAACTTGTTCTACAAGCATCTGGACCATCATCTCACGCAGTTTGGCGTGTAGGCTCACCGACCTTCTGGAGCTGGCATGCTTGGCCAAATGCAGGACCGCCCCCTGTTGATCAGCGCGCTGATCGAGCATGCTGATCGGTGGCACGGTGGCGCGCAGGTCGTCACGCAGACGGTGGAGGGCCCCGTGCATCGCTACACCTGGAGCGATGTGCACCGGCGCAGTCGCCAGGTCGCGAACCTGATGGCGTCTCTTGGCGTGCGGCCGGGCGACCGGGTGGCCACGCTCGCGTGGAACACGTACCGGCATCTCGAGCTCTACTTCGGTGTCTCGGGGTCCGGCGGCGTGTGCCACACCGTGAACCCGCGGCTGTTCGAGGAGCAGCTTGTGTTCATCATCAATGACGCGGACGATCAGGTCGTGTGCTTTGACAGCACGTTCGCACCACTGGTGGCGCGCCTGCAGCCGCAGTGCCCTGGCGTGCGGCACTGGATCGCGATGGTGCATGAGGGTGCAGTTCCGGAGAGCACGCCATTTGCGACCGCGTATGAGGCTGGCCTCGCGCACGCGTCCACCGTCTTCACCTGGCCGCAGTTCGACGAGCGCACGGCGTCATCGCTCTGCTATACCTCCGGTACCACCGGCAATCCCAAGGGCGTGCTGTACAGTCACCGATCATCCGTGCTGCACTCCTATGCGTTTGCACTCCCGGACTCCGGCAACTTCTCCGCGCGAGATGTCATTTTGCCCGTCGTTCCCATGTTTCATGTGAACGCATGGGGCATTCCATACGGCGCGCCAATGGTTGGCGCCACGCTTGTGCTGCCCGGTCCGCGTCTCGACGGCGCAAGCCTCACGCAGTTGATGCTCGCTGAAGGCGTGACCGTCGCAGCTGGCGTGCCGACAATCTGGACCTCGTTGCTCTCGCACATCCGCGCAAACAACGTCTCACTGCCGGCATTCACGCGTACCGTAATCGGTGGTGCCGCCTGTCCCGCGTCCATGATCGATGCGTTCGAACAACTCGGGGTGGAGGTGCTGCACGCGTGGGGCATGACGGAAACCAGTCCACTCGGCACGCTCAACTCGTTCACGCGCGCGCAGGGTTCGCTTTCCGCGGAGGAGCAGCGCGCGCTGCGACGCAAGCAGGGGCGTGTGCCGTTTGGCGTGGACATTCAGGTGGTGGACACCACGAAGAAGCCGCTGCCACGTGATGGCAATGCGTTTGGCGATCTGCGCGTTCGCGGCCTGTGGGTGATCGAGCGCTACTTCGGCGCGACGGAGACCGCACTGGAGGACGGTTGGTTCGCCACCGGCGACGTGGCGACCATCGACCCGGAGGGGTTCATGCTCATCACCGATCGCAGCAAGGACGTGATCAAATCGGGCGGCGAGTGGATCAGTTCGGTGGAGCTGGAGAACGTCGCGCTCGAGTATCCCGGCGTGGGCGCCGTCGCGGGCGTTGGGGGTGCGCACCCCCAGTGGACCGAGCGTCCCTTGCTGGTGGTGCAGCCCACCGCCGAGACCGCCGTCAACGCCGAGGGCCTGCTCGCCTTCATGAAGGAGCGGGTAGCGCGCCTGGCCGTGCCAGACGACGTCGTGTTCGTGGATGCGCTGCCCCAGACCGCCACGGGCAAGATCTGGAAGCTCAAACTGCGGGAGCAGTGGGCCCGGCACTATACGGGCTGAGGTCACCGTGCGAGCGACGTCCATGTGCGCTGGCCGGCGGCAGCGCGTGCGGTCGGTCACACATGAATGTGGTGGGAACCAGCCGGATGATGCCGACGTTCATGACGTCGTAGGGCAGAATCCCATTGCATCCATTCGCAGGTTCACGCTCACACCGGATTTATTCTATATGCTGATGCACCGCTCTGTTGCCACGCTCGCGCTCGCTGCTGTTGCCACGCTTGCCGCCTGTGGCGGCGGGACCCAGGACACAGCTGTCATGGAAGACACGACGGCCGTCGCTGACGAATCGGCAATGGCGATGGACGCGCCCAAGGACATCGTCGAGACTGCGGTTGCCAATGGCTCGTTCAACACCCTCGCGCAGGCGCTCACCGCCGCTGGTCTGGTGGAGACGCTCAAGGGTGAGGGCCCGTTCACGGTGTTTGCCCCCACCGACGAAGCGTTCGCGAAGATTCCACAGGCCGATCTTGAGGCGCTGCTGGCTGACAAGGAAGCGCTTACCAAGGTGCTGACGTACCACGTGGTGTCCGGAAACGTGCCCGCCTCGCAGGTCACCGGTATGTCCGAGGCCACCACGGTTCAGGGCAGCCCGATCGCAATCACAGTGGTTGACGGCAAGGTGATGCTCAACGGCACCACCACGGTCACGGCCACGGATGTTGCAGCGTCCAACGGCGTCATTCACGTGATCGACGCCGTGCTCATGCCCCCCATGTAAGGACAATCCGTCCGGCTGCTTTGCCGGACGGCTGCAGTACCAAGCGGTATAGCGGCGACTTCCGGTCGCCCGCGGCGTGCGAATACGATCAGCGTGGCGACGGTTGCCAAAACCCGTCGCTGCGCTGATCGTTCCGCATGCCTGCCCTCGCGCCTCACACGCCTACCGCCACGGAGACGTTGGACACCGACGACGTGCTCGGGACCAATGCTTCCCTGCCCCCAGATGCGCGCGAACTCGCGACGATCGGGGGCGCGGCCGTTCTCGGGCTCGCCGCTTGGTCGTCAGCCCTCGGCACGCAGGTCTTCGCGAGATGGCTGCCGACCTCGATTGCCGAGGCGACGTCGAGCAGCGCGACGTTGGTTGTGGTGGCGCGCTTCCTCCCATGGCTGATTACGCTGGCTGTGCTCAGCCTGGCCTACGCCGTCCGTTGGCTGCCCCGCGCACACCAGCGACTGCTGGAGCCCAGTCTCGTGTCGGCCTGGGCGGCCGTGATCGTCGCTGGCGGTATTGCATATGGTCTGGGGACCCTCGAAGTCTGGCCGTGGACGTGGGCCAGCACGACACCAGACGTCGCCACCGTGCTCACCCAGTTCGTGGTCGCGGAGCAATACATCGCGCTCACGGCGTGGCTCGTCGCCGCGTGCCTTCTCGTGCCCATCGTGCTCGAACTGGTCTTTCGGTACGCGCTGCTGGAGTTCCTCCGCGATCGGGGCGTGCGTCCGTGGATTGCCGTCACGCTGTCGTCCCTCGCCTTCGGCGCCACCTACCTGCGGGACTGGTCCACAGCGCAGGACGCGGCGATACGCCACGCGCTCATCGCCTCGGCGCTCGGGGTGCTGCTCGCGCTGCTCGTCATGCGGAGCCGCCGAGGGCGCGGCCTCGGTCTCGCGATTCTGGCACACGCGTCCTTCGCGGCCGTGCAACTCGCTGTGCTGCTGCGCGCCCTGATGCCCAGTTGACCCGGACCTTCCACACGGAGATATTGAGGGGATGCCGCAGCGTTGGTGCCGGTCGCATCAAGTCTGTGTCAATGCAGGGTCGGTTCGCATGTCGGCGCAGGTCGCGAATCGTTCAGGAGGGATGGCCGAGAGGCTGAAGGCACCGGTTTGCTAAACCGGCATAGGGGTAACACTCTATCGCGGGTTCGAATCCCGCTCTCTCCGTTCGCGGGCCCGCCGCTTTTCCGGTGGGCCCGCGTTGTGTTTCAGCACTCGGCGCGCACGTGCTTCATGTGTCCGCCTCCTTGTTTTGCCTTCCTCCGGGCCCAGCCCGGGTGCTCATGCCAGACACCGTTTCCCCAGCCGCGGCGCCGGCCGACTCTTCAGTCGCCGAACGGCCGCGGGTTCGCTTTGCGCCGTCCCCCACCGGCTTCCTGCACGTCGGTGGTGCGCGCACCGCCTTGTTCAACTGGCTCTACGCCCGAAAGTACGGCGGGACGATGCTGCTGCGCGTTGAAGACACCGACCGCCAGCGCAGCACCGACGAGAGCACCCGCGCAATTTTCGAGGGTCTCGAATGGCTCGGCCTCGACTACGACGAGGAGGTGGTGTTTCAGGGCAGCAACCTGCCCCGTCACCAGGCCGACGTGGAGCGACTGCTGGCCTCCGGCGCGGCGTATCGAGACTTCACGCCGCCGGCCGAGCTTGAGCGCCAGCGCGCAGACGCTGAGGCGAACAACGTGCCGTTTCGCTTTGACCGAGACGCCGCCGACCTTCCCGCCGAGATCGTCGCACAAAAGCTCGCGGCCGGCGAGTCGCACGCCGTACGCTTTCGTGTGCCGGAGGGCGTCACGGAATGGCAGGACGCCGTGCACGAGCGCATCGCGTTCCCCAACAAGGACATCGAAGATTTCGTGATCCTGCGGTCTGATCGCACACCGGTGTACAACCTCGCCGTGGTGTCCGACGACATCGCCATGCGCATCACGATGGTCATGCGCGGCGACGATCACATCTCCAACACGCCCAAGCAGATCCTGCTGTACCGCGCGCTCGGCGCGCCGGTACCGGAGTTCGCGCACGTGCCCATGATCCACGGCACCGACGGCAAAAAACTGTCCAAGCGTCACGGCGCCACGGCCGTGGGCGACTACCAGCATGAAGGGGTGCTGCCGAGCACCATGGTGAACTTTCTGGCATTGCTGGGCTGGTCGCCTGGCGACGATACGGAAGTCATGACGCGCGACACGCTGCTCGAGAAATTTTCTTTGGACGGCCTGCAAAAGAAGGCGGCCGTCTTCGATCCGCAGAAGCTCGACTGGATGAACGGGCAGCATCTGTCCATGCTGCCGCTCGACGAGGTGATGCCGCACGTCTATCCGGCGTTCGAGCGACTCAACGTCGCCTCGCGTGCCGAACTCGAAGCGCGCGACGAATGGTTTCGTGGTCTCATTGAACTGCTGCGCGTCCGCGCCCGCACCGTCGATGACATTGCGCACCAGGCGGCGTCGTATTTTCAGGACACCATCAGCTACGATCCCGACGCCGTTTCCAAGCAGTGGCGCGATCCGGGCACGGCGGCGGAGTTCCTGTCCGCCACGCGCGAACGTCTGGCCGCACTGCCGGCGTGGGAGCCCGTGGGAATGGAAGCGGCCCTGCGCACACTGGCAGAAGAGCTGGGCGTTTCCGGCGGCAAGATTTTTCAGCCGCTCCGCGTGGCGCTCACGGGCGTGACCGCGAGCCCTGGAATTTTTGACGTGCTGGAGTACGTGGGTCGGGACCGTTCACTCGCCCGCATGGACGCGGCCGTGCGTTGGCTGAAGCAGGACGTGCACTCGGTGTGATGTGCGGTCCAGCCCCTTGCCCGCTAGCCGTCGTGCGGCGGGTCGTCCGGGCCGGCCGCTTGCGCCTTGGGCGCTGCGATGAGCTTTCGGCGTTCAGCACGTTCCCGATCGCGGCGCTCACGTAGCTCCTGCACGAGCATTTTGAACTGATCATTGCCCGGGCCGGACGTGCGGAAACGCGCGATGTCGGACTGGGCGTACGACAGCCGGCGTGCGCGGTCCGCGGCAATCGGATTGCCGCTGAGCGCAGGAATGGAGCCCAGCAGGTAGCCAATGAGCATGCTCGGCACCGTGACCTTGCCCAGCTTGATGCCCGACGCATCCATGCCCCACTTGCCGCCCTTGCTGTCAGTACGGGTCCAGTTGGCGACAAGCGGGCCCATGTTCTGTACCACGGCCAGCGAGTCCAGCGAGTCGCGGGCTGACGCGAGCGTCCAGGTGATCACACTGTCAAGCTGCCGAGCACCGGCGATGCCGTCTCCGAGTCCGTTGCCCGCGCGGCCGTCAGCGATCGCGCGCACTTCGTCGCGAAGGCTCATGAGGTCGGCGAGCGTCCAGAGGCGAGCGTCGCCGCGCGGTACCACGCCGGTAACCGCGGCCTCGGCGGCCGAAAGCACCCGTGCCGGGCTGCTGTCTGATGGCGCCACCAAGCGCGGTGGCGAGGGGTTGGGAATCGCGGGCGATCCCCCGCCCTCGCCCAGCACCGGGCCACGATCGGGCGGCGAGACGCGCGGGCGCTACTCGGCCTGTCGCGCTGGCGGCGGGGTGACCGTCTCCACCTCGGGCGGCGCGGTCTCCACGTAGGTCAACCGTTCTTCTTGCGGCGCGTTGTTGCGGAACGAGAAGAGGTCCGTGAGCTGCGTGTCGAAGGTGATCGCCCGCAGAAGGAACAGGGCGAGCGCGAAGTGACCCACAACGGAGAGCACACCAACCCGCGAACTGCGGTCTGAGCCCGGCTTGAAACCCCTCACGCGGCCACGGCGCGGCTTCGCGGCATCAACCACTCCGCCGTGAGGCGGGGCTGGCTGAGGACGCGCAGAGTCGCGGGACGGCGGCGGAGGAGTATCAGCCATATTCAGTGAGTACCCTCTCGGCGGGCGATCGTTTCCGTCTGGGGGACTGCGGCAACGCCAGTTTCAGCCAAGGTCACCATCACCGCGCGACCACAGGGTTGGACACGCGGCTGATGCCCTCAATCTCGACTTCCACTCGATCACCGGCCGCGAGCCGCCCCACTCCCGACGGCGTGCCGGTAGCCACGAGGTCTCCCGGTTCGAGCGTCATAATGGCCGAAATGTACCGAAGCAGTCCGGGGATCGCGAACACCATGTCCCCGGCCTGCCCCCGCTGACGCTCCTCGCCGTTCACGCGCGTCACCACGGTGATTGCGTCGAGGTCGTCCGGCACCGGACCGATATCACCGACCGGGCAGAACGTGTCAAAGCCCTTGGCGCGCGTCCACTGGCCGTCGGACTTCTGAAAGTCACGCGCCGTGACATCGTTGAGTGCGACGATTCCCGCGATCGCTGCGCGCGCTTCGTCCTCCGACGCGTCGGTGAGCCGAGTGCCAATCACAATCCCGATCTCTCCCTCGTACTCCACGTGCTGCGAGACCGACGGAAGCGCGATTGCCGCATCATTGGCGATGAGCGACGAGGGCGGCTTCATGAACAGGAGCGGGTACGTGGGCACATCGTTGCCCATTTCGGCCGCGTGCGCACGATAGTTGCGACCCACACAAATGATCTTGGAAGGTGTCAGCATGAGCGGCAGACGTCTCGGAAAGAGTAGGTGTCAGGGATGCTGGCAACCGCGCAGATCAGCGCGTGTCGTCGGCGTAGAAGGCTTCAATCTGCGTGCGAATCTCCGGCCACGCAGCCACCACACGCCGGGCGGGCGGCAGCGCGTTGAGCAAGCCGCGGCCGTAGCGCTTTGTCACCACGCGTGGGTCGCTGAGCACCACCACCCCGCGATCGGCCGCCGTGCGCACCAGACGCCCGAACCCCTGCTTGAGGCGCAGCGAGGCGTGCGGCAGCATGAACTCGATGAACGGATTGCCGCCGCGCGCCTCAATCGCCTCGCACTGCGCGGCCACCATGGGTTCGCTCGGCACGCGGAACGGCAACTTGGCGATGAGCAATGCGCGAAGGGCACGGCCGGGAACGTCCACGCCTTCCCAGAACGAGGCCGTGCCCATGAGCACCGCGCGGCCCGCCTCACGGAACCGACGCAGCAATACGTCGCGCGCTTCGTCCTCACCATGCACCAGCAGCGGCCAACGCCCGTCCAACCCCTGGTCCCGCCACCACGCCGCCGCGTTGCGCACGTCGCGGTGACTGGTGAAGAGCGCGAACACGCCACCGTCGCTCGCATGCACGAGATCGCGCAGCTGCATGTGCACCGCGTCCGCATGTGCCGCCGCATTCTCGTTGGGCGCCGGCAGATCGGTGGGCACCACCAGCAGCGCCTGTCGTGCGTAGTCGAACGGCGACGGAAACACCGCCGTGTGCACGCTGCGTACGCGCTTTCGTTTCGCGACTGCCGGTCCGGCCGGCGCGTCCTCGACATCGGTCCCGTTCGCGCCGCCGTCCGCGACTGCGGGCAGACCGGCGAGTGGTTCATCCACGAGACCCAACCGCTGCCGCAGGAAATCGAAGCCGCCGTTGGTCGCGAGCGTGGCACTCGTCACCACCGCCGTCTGCACTCGATCAAACAGGTCGGCGCGCAGGATGGGGGCGAGATCGAGCGGCACGGCATGCGCCGACACGTTGCGCTCGGGTCCCGGGCGGCCCGAGAGTTCGAGCCAGCGCACCATGGGGGCGCCGCCAGCGGCCGGCCGGATGGCCTGCGTGAGCGAGTCGGCCGCATTCTCCAGGCGCCGACCAACGCCGCGCAGTTCCCCGATGGTGGTGGACAGCTCCTCCGCCTTCTTCTCATCGCTCTCGATGCGCTCGCGTACCAACCGCAGGCCATCGTTGACGAGCGCGATCTCGCGCAGCAGGCCCGTGAATGCGGCGTCGAGTCCGCCTGACCAGATGGGGTGGTTCGCGAAAGCCGACTCCAAGCGCATGCCTCCACCAGGCGGCTGCGTCTCGAGCAGCTCCTGCAAAAGGTCGAACATGCGCTGGCCATGTTCGCGTGCGCGATGCGTGGCCGGCGCCAGTCGTTCACGCACGAGGTCGAGACTGGCGGTGCTCAACAGATCGCTCGACGCCGCAAGGCGCGTGGCGAGCACGGGGAGCAGCCCCTTGTTGCCGCGTCGTTCCAGGCGGCCGAACAGGCGCGTGAGTCCGCGTCTCGTGACCGACGCGCCAAGGTGGCTCGCCGCGGCATCCTCGAGGTGATGCCCCTCGTCAATGATCACGCGGCGGTACGACGGCAGCACGGCCGCGTCGTCCCAGTTGTTGGCCGCGCGGCGCACGGCGACGTCTGCCAGCAGCAGGTGATGGTTCACCACCACGACATCAGCGAGCGACGCGCGACGTCGTGCGTCAAACAGAAAGCAGCTGTCGTAGTGCGGACACTTGAGCCGGCCGCACAGATCCGGTTCGGCCGCCACTTCATCCCACACGTCGGGCCGCGGAGGTGTGGCGAGGTCGGCCACCGTGCCGTCGGCGGTGTGCTTGGTCCACCCCACGATCACCTCGAGCTCGCGAGCGCCCGCCTCGTCGAACAAGGACGCGCCGGCCGCCGCGGCCTGCTCGAGACGCTGCAGACACACGTAGTTGCGCCAACCCTTGAGCAGTGCGAACTGCACGTCCTGATCGCCAAGCGCGCCGGCCAGAAACGGCAAGTCCTTGGTGTAGAGCTGCTCCTGCAGCGTGATGGTGGCCGTGCTCACGATCGTGCGTTCGTCGTTGGCGGCGGCCCAGCGCAACGCTGGCACGAGGTAGCCGAGCGACTTGCCCACCCCGGTACCGGCTTCGAGCAGCGCGATGCCCTTGTCGTTGAAGGCACGCGCCACGGCACTCGCCATGTCGCGCTGTGCCGGCCGGTCCTCGTACCCGAAGCCACCGGCCGCCTGCATGTGCACTGCGATGGGCCCGTTCGGGCCAAGCGTCTCGGCCAGCGCATCAAGTGCGATTGGCGCATCGGACGTGCGTGCGGGTACCTCGGTGACCACGTACACACGCGTGGCGTCGTTGTCCACGATCGCGAAGCCGACACCGTTGCCGTGCATGCGCGCCGCGATCTCGAGATCGGCGGCACTCGGCTCGAGCAGTCCGCTCGGATGATTGTGCACGAGCATGTCGCCGCGCTGCGCCACACCGGGAAGCGCGAGCACGCTGCGTACGTCTCCCCGCGCGACCACGCGTGCCGCGGTGATGAGGCCGTCGGCATCGAGCGTGGCCACGAAGCACACTTCGTTGCCGCCGGCCAGCTTGATGGCGGTGCGGATGGCGGCAGCGGCACTGCGCGCAATGCGGTCCTCGCCGATCACGTCTTGCGTGGCTTCTTCTTGGCCGCGGGGAACAGCACGTTGTTGAGGATCAGCCGGTAGGCCGGCGAATTCGGATGCAGCGACAGATCCGTGGGCGCGCTGCCAATGGCGTGCTGCGGGTCTTCGGGATCATGCCCACCGAGGAAGGTCCATGAGCCTTGCCCGTAGTCACCATGGATGTATTTCACCCAGGGCGCGCCGTCTTCCGAGGCGAGCACGGTCACACCAGGCTTGAGCACCGCCTTGTTGAAGCTCGTGGTCACGCCAAAGAAGTCGGGAATGACCGTGCGATGATCCTGCACGAGCATGGTGGCCACCGGATCGAGCTTGGCGGAGAAGTCAAACAGCGTGAAGGTGCCGAGTGGCTGTCGACGCGCCGGCACGTTCACCTGGTGGCCGTCGATGTCGCTGAGCGCATTCACGTACGGTGACGGCTCGATGTGCGCGTTGCGGAAGGCAAAGCTGCGCTCCCAGTCCAGCCGCGCATCCGCGTCGGACGCCACCGGCGTGCCGTCGGAGAATGGACCGGTGATGTCCACCGCGAACGCGGAGATTGCCAGGTCGAGTGACTCCGTCGCGCCGCACATGGCGAACAGAAAACCACCGTTCTCCACGAAGGTGCGGATGCCGTCCGCCACGGACTTCTTGAGCGCCGGCACGTTGGGCAGGTTGTAGCGCGTGGCCGTGGCCTCGTCACGCTGCCGCTGCGCGATGAACCACGGCGCGTCGCGATAGGCGAGATAGAGTTTGTTGAACTGTCCGGTGAAGTCTTCGTGGTGCAGATGCACCCAGTCGTACTTGGACAGATCGCCATTCAGAATGTCGTCGTCCCAGATGGACTCGAAGTCGATGCCCGCATACGTGAGCGCGAGCGTGACAGCGTCGTCCCAGGGTGGCTGATCCTTGGGACGGTAGATCGCGACGCGCGGCGCGCGCTCGAGCACCACGGCGTCCATGTTGCCACCCGCGACCTCAACACGGATACGCGACACGTCGGCGTCGGAAACCGGTTCGATGCTGATGCCATCCAGCGCAGCCCGACGCCGCAAATCGGCCGCATCAGGCAACAGGAACGAGCCGCCGCGATAGTTGAGAAACCACTCGGCGCGCTGCGAACTCTTGATCGCCTGAAAGGCGAGCCCGTACGCCTTGAGGTGGTTGCGCTGCCCATCGTCCATGGGCACGAGCAGTGATTGCGCGCGCGCGACCGATGCGGTGGTCAGCAACACAACGGCGACGAGCGCGCGCACCCAGGCGCGGCCCGCGAGTCGCGTGCGCGACGTATCAGTGAACGCGCGCATCACGCGGCCTCCGGGATGCGACCGCGCAACCGTTCCAATTCCCGACGAGCCTGCGGTACCATCGCACTTCCAGGATGATCGATGAGAAGGGATTCGTAGCGCGCCGTCGCACCGGCGATATCGCCGTCGCGTTCGAGCGCGCGCGCAATTTCCAGCAGTGCCTCCGGCACTTCCGGCGCCGAGGCGTATTCTGAGAGGATACGCTTCCAATATCGCACGGCGTCGGCACTGGTGCCTGTCAGCGTGGCCAGTCGGGCCGACATCGCCAGCAGAGCCGGCGCGGCGTCGTCCAGGCTGTCCGCGATCGCGGCGAATCGCGCCACGGCGTTGGCCGTGTCCTGACGGGCAAGCGCGAGGACTGCCTCGCCCAGGCCGGTGTGTCGCTCCACCCGTGTGCGCGCCAGCACGGCCAACGCGTCTGTGAGCGCCGCGTCTCGTGTGGCGGCGCGCACCAGCCGCCGACGCGCTTCGACGAGATCACCATCGTACAGGGCCAGCCAGCCTATGGTCTGATCGTCGTCGAGGGCGCCGGCCTGCAGCGCAACCTCCCGCGCGCGCGCCACATCGCCGGCTCGCAGCCAAGCCGTGACGAGCGGTTTGGCAAGATCGGCACGCAGCGCGTCGTCCAGATAGCGATCCGCATCACGAACACGCTTGGCCGCCTCTTCTGCGCGCCCAAGGGCGCCGAGCGCTTCAACGTCAACCATCAGAAGTCGTTGCGCGCGCTCCTGCGGAGACATCAGTTCGCCGGCGCGGAGCGACAGCTCCAGCGCCTCCGCCGGTGCACCCGCTGAGAGCGCGGCCTGCGCGGCACGTCTTCCGGTCGCGGCGTCGGGTACGCGATCAAAGAGCGCCCGCCACACATCACGCGCCACCGACCACGCACCCGTGGCCTCGGCGCGTTCGCCGAACTCGGACCAGGCAAGCAGTGTTGAGTCGTTCGTGCGCGCAGAGGCCAGCGCCGCCCATCCGGCACGCGGATCGCCCCACGTCGTTTCGAGCGTAGCCAGCAGCCGGCGCGGCAGCAGCGCATTGGGCTGCTCAAGCAGCACGCGACGCACGGAATCACGCGCCGCTTCGGGGGTGCGCTGCAACGAGAACGTGGCGGCCATTTCGAGATAGGGCATCACCTCCACCGCCGTGCGCCACGCGTGCGCCGCGTCATTCCATCGTTCGAGTGTGGCAGCGATCTGCGCCACCTCGCTGGCCAGTTCCCGTCGTCCGCCCAGCGCTTCGCTCGCCTGCGCCAGCACCGAATCGGCGGCAAGTGGCCGTCCCATGGCCATGAGGGTGCGCACATACTCGCGCCAGGGCGCCGCCTCAGCAGGTGCCGCGTCGCGCCAGGCCATGAATGCCGCGTGCAGGTCGACGTCACGTGCGGCGCCCGAGAGCGCGCGAAACTGGATGCTCCGGGCAATCGGATCGGACGGACGCGCCGCCAGCACCGCCTGCACCACAGGAACGATCGAGTCGCGCATGGCCGCCTGCTGCCACACGCGCTCGAGCCCAAGCAGGGCGAGCGCGATCTGGTCTGCGGAGGTGCCGTCAGCGAGCGCCGCGTTCAGCAGCAGCCGATAGGACCCTGCGGCTTCCGCAAAACGCCCCGCATCCTCATGCGCCAGTGCGGCCGACAATGGGTCGGTGGCCGCGCCGGACGCCGGATCCTGGGCCGCCAGCGACGTCGCTGACGAGAGCAGCAGGCTCGCCGCGAGCGCGATGGCACCCGCACCGGGCAGCCGCCGCAGGGTACCGATCACGGGGTGGGGCTATTCAATCGGCGGAAGTATTCGTACACCAACCGACGCTCGTCCGCCGAGAGTCCGCGCAGATCGTTCCATGTGGGTGGTGCGTAGCGCAGGCCGTCCTTGCCCGACGCAGGACCCGTGGCGCGTGTGGTGCCACGCCCGTCACCGGCCCGCGCCTCACGTGGCCCCTGCTCGTCGCGCTCTTCCTGCTCGAGAAAGCGACCCGCGTCGAGCATGCGGCGATACAACTGTTGCTGCCGTTCTGCCGTGGCCGGATCGGGGCCACCACGATCGAGCGCCTGGGCGACCTGCTGCGCTTCGCGTGCCAGTGCCTCGAGTCGTCCCGTGGGGTCGATGTCCGCCACATCCTGCAGCTGTTCCGCCACTCCACGCTGCTGCCGAGCCAGCACCCGCGCCTGCTGTTGCGCCTGCTGGCCCTGTTGGCCGCCGGGCAGCATCGAAAGGCCCTGCATTTGCCCGTTGAGCGAGCCCTGCTGCTGCGCGAGCTCCTTCATCTGCTCAAGCATCTCGCCAAAGCCGGAGGCCGAGTTGGCGTTGTTCACGCGTTCTCGGTCGCGCACGAGCGATGAGAGGGCCTGATTGAGCGCCTGTGCAGCATCACTCATGGCACCCTGTGCCTGTTCACTCCCACCTGGCTGGCCCGAGTTGCCGAGCGACTGCGTGGCCTGCTGCGACTTCTGCTGCGCCTCGGCCATGGCCTTTTGCGAACGCTGCGACAGGAGCGCGGAGCCCCGGCCAGCCTGCTCCATGCGTTCAGCTGCCTGCTGAACGCCCTGCTGGAGTGCCCCCTGCTCACTCTGCATGTTGGCCGAACTGCCTTCTTTCTGTGCCTTGTCGGCGAGCTGCTGCTGCTGCCGTGCGAGCTGCGCCGTTTCGTTGATCGCCTGATCGAGCTGCTCGGACAGGTCCTGCTTCCACGCGTTGACCTGTGCTTCGCGTGCCTCGGCAAGCTGCTGCGCGGCGCGATCCATGGCGTCGGCGGCCTTGTCTGCCTGGGCGGCGGCCTGCTGGCCCTGCTGGCCCTGCTGGCCCTGCTGGCCCTGCTGGCCCTGCTGGCCCTGCTGCTGACCTTGCTGACCAGGCTGCTGGGCGCCCTGCTGGCCTTGCTGCCCGCGCTGCGGCTGACCCTGACGACCAGCTTGCCCTTGCTGCGGCTGGCCCTGCTGCGGCTGACCTGGCTGTTGACCTTGCGGTGGCTGGCCTTGCTGCGCCTGCTCTCGCGCGGCCATCTGACGCGCGGCCTCTTGCATCGCATCGCTGGCCGTCTTCACGTCGGGCTGCGCGGCCTGCGTCTGCTCGGCACCCGTTTGCGCCCCTTCCTTGCGCAGGCGATCCGTGAGCGCCTTTACCTGCTCCTCGAGCTGACGCGTACGCTCGGCCAGCCGTTTGGCATCGGCCTCGCTCATCCCCTGCTGCTGGCCTTGCTGCTGCCCCGGCTGCGCGCCCGCCTGCTCTCCCTGTTGCTGGCCCTGCTTGGCGCCCTGCTGCTGGCCCGGCTGCTGGCCCGGCTGCTGGCCCGCTTGCTGGCCCTGCTTGGCGCCCTGCTGCTGCCCAGCCTGCCCCTTCTGCGCCTGTCCCGCATCGCGCTTGTCCGCCTCGGCCAACGCGTCGGCCATGCGCCGCTCCGCATCCGCCAGCTCCTTCGCCTCATCACGCAGCGTCTCCATCGCGCCCTCGAGCGCCGCACGCTTGAGCATCTCGGCCGACTTCTCCAGCTGCTCCTGCATTTGCTTCTGCTGCTGCGCCAGCTGCTCCAGCGACTGCCGCACCTCGTTCCCGCTCAGGCGATCAGCCGACTGCTCGAGCTGCTCCAGCTTCTGCTGCATTTCGGGCGTCATGGCCTCGCGCAACATGCGCTGCAGGTCCTGGAATCGTGATGCGAGTTCCTTGTCCATGGCACCGGCGTCCGACAGGCGCTGCTCCAGCTCGCGCGCCCCGTCCTTCATTTGCTCCACGCGCGATCCGAGGTCGCGCTGTTGCTGCGCAAGCGCGCGCATTTTCTCGGCCGACTCATACGACATCGCGCCCTTGTTGCCCTGCTCGTTGCCCTGTCCGCTGGACGACGCGCTCGACGACTCACTCGCATTGGATTGCAGATCGCGGGACCGCGCCGCTTCACTCGTGCTGCGCTGCAACGCTTTCTCCGCGCTCGCGAGTGCGGCGGCACGCGACATCAGCGAATCGGCGAGCGCGCGGGCAAGCTGTCGCTGCTCTTCGGCGGTGGGCACCCGCAACACCAGACGACGCGACTGCGTCACCTGCCGCCACGGCGAATCATCGATGGCCTGGGCGACAATCACGAGACGGTCACCGGCCGCGAGGTCGCGTCCGCCGAGCTCAAGATCGTGCACGCCGTCCCACATGGGCATCGCATTCGTGGACAACACGGCGCGAATCGCGGGCATGGCGGTGCCGTCCGCGAGCTCACGATGCACGAGCAGCGAGACCGAGCCAAGTCCGTGGTCATCGCGCGCACCGACGGCGAGCGCAACCAGGCCACTGGTGCTGATGGTCGTGTCCGTTGCCGGCGCGAGGATCGAGACCTCGGGCGCCTCGTCGGGCACCATGCTCACCGTGAGGGCGGGCGGCAGCTCGACCGGGAGACGCGTGCCGTCAGCACGGGCGGTCGCAGCGGCGCGCCAGATCCACTCAGCATCGCCCTGCACGAGCACACTCGCCTGGAGGGTTTCCGTGCCAATGGAGGTGAACGCGACCGTGTCCTCCGCGTGCGCAAGCGAAACCTCGTGCGCGCCGGAATACGCCACCGCGTGCACCCGCAGCTCCGTGCCACGCGGCAGGCGCAGCACGCCACCCGGCTCCAGCTCTTCCGTCGGCCGACCGAGATAACCGGGATACACCGCCGAGAGGCGCACGTCGCCAATCCAGCCGCGATCACCAACGGACACGCTGCGCTCGAGGACGGGAGCGCGTCCGTCATCTACCCGCAGCGTCAGCGGCGCGCGCACCGGTCCGAGCGCGAGTGTCGCCATTGAAGTGGCGGTATCGACGGTCAGACGCTCCTCCCGCCACGCGTCGCCCTCGGCGCGCACCGACACGGTGACCGAGCTCCGGCCCGCGGCGTGTACGCGCACGGTGAGCGGCATGCCGCGCGGCATCTCGTCCAGCAATCCGTCGAACGTGAGCGGCGGCAGCAGCAGGCCACGCCAGGCGTCGATTGGGTGGACCACGGCGGCAAAGCCATCCTGCGTGCGTACCGCAACCACGGCGAGCGCCACCAAAGCAACCGCCGATGCGCCGACCCCCGCGAGCAGCAGGCGCCCCAGATCACGTCGTGCGCGCGGCATGAGCGCCGGCGCGGTGCCCAAGCGGCGTTCCACATCAGCGGCGGCGCGCGCACCAAGCACACCCTCATCTGCAATCTCGAGTGCACCACGCAGCGAGCCTGAGCGGATTCCCTGCTCTCGTTCGATCCCATGTGCCACACCCTGCAGGTCGCCCGGTGTCGGCACCCGCCGGCGCAGCACCCACACCGCCGCGGCCATGCCCAATCCGGCCACACCCCAGATCACGAAGGGGACGCCACGCGGCCACGTAAGCCACCGTCCACCGCCGAGCACGCCGGTGCCGATGGCCAGCGCGAGCAGCGCAATGCAGAGCGCCACACTCGCGTAGATCGCCCGTGTCCGGCTGGTGAGCGCCTGGCGTTCGCCGGCCACCCGCTGCGCCAGTGAAGTGCGACCAGCGCCACTCACTGCGTCACCCGGCTGGTGACCGCGTACATGAAGAGATTCACGCCCATGCGGATGGCTCGCTCGTGCAGTTCGGGGGGATCGCCGGGATGGGTGCCGACATCTTCCCAGCCGTTGCCGAGATCGCTCGACACGCTGTAGAAGACGGCCAACCGGTTGCCAATGAAGATGCCGTAGCCGCGCGCCGGTTGGCCGTCGTGCTCGTGCACCTTGGGCAGTCCGTCGGGAAACTCGTACACCATGTGGTAGATCGGATGCGACGCCGGGACCTCGACAAGCGGGCGATCGGGAAACGCACGGGCCATTTCCCGTCGGAAGCTCTCATCCAGTCCGTAGTTGTCGTCAACGTGCAGGAACCCGCCGCGCACCACGTAGGCGCGCAGGGCGGTGACTTCCTCGTCGCTGAGC
>JBBSPE010000038.1:0-31658 GCA_038259155.1 Gemmatimonadales bacterium | reverse complement strand
GGCGCCCAGAACCTCGACGCCGCCGTCGCGAAGGCACTCAGCGCGAACTGAGCGGTTTTGCGTCGCCTGCGGCCGGGGGCTCAGCCGTTGCCGCATCGCGCAGCACCATTTGCTGTCCGTCGTAGCTCACTTCCAGATGCGCGGCGCGGGTGAGCGCGTCGAGTGCCAGTCCGGCCGATTCGAGCGTCAAGTTCACGGTTACGGTGCGTTGTCCCATACTCGCATCGGCCAGCTGCGCATCCACGTCGTGCCAGCGGCGGAGTATGAGCAGCGCGCGATCCAGCGTCACGTCCTGCAGCACGAGTGACCCGTCCGTCCAGGAGAACGCCATGGCGAGTTCCTGCTCGGTGGGCGTCCGCACCTGGCCGTCGGCACCAATCATGATGGCGTCGCCGGCCGATACGTGGTGCGATGGAGATTTCCCCGCTTGCGGGTGCACCTCCACCTCACCTTCGCGCGCTCGTACAATCACGTAGGATTCGTCGTCGTAGGCGCGCAGGTCGAACACAGTACCCGTGGCCACCACGCCAACGCCGCGGGCGCGCACCTGAAAGTCCGGTGAGCGATCGGGCGAGACCGAGAAGCGCGCCGCGCCACTCAGCTCGAGTCCGCGAACGGCCCGACCGAACTCGGCGGGAATGCGCAGCGTGCTGCCGGCGGCGAGTTCTGCGTCACTGGCGTCGGTGAGCGAGATCGTGCCGCGTTGTCCCGCCGAGGCCTGCACGGTCCGCACGTCGTCCCCGGCCAGCGCGTTGGTGAGCGCGATTTCAGCGCTGCCTCGGTCCATGAATCGCAGTCCGAATGCCGCGAACGCGAGCAGCGCGATGCCGCCGGCCACCATGCCCCATGGGACGCCGCGTTTTCCGATGGTGTCCACATGTTCGCGCGCGTGCTGCCGTGCCAGGCGTCGCGACTCCTGCCGATGTTCCTCGAGTTCTTCGGCGGAGACATGCAGCCGCAGCGAGATCTCCTCCCACGCCTGCTCGGCGGTCATGCCGGTGGCCCCCGCGGGTGCCGATACGTGCACGCCTTCGTGCATCTCGAAGCGGTGCAGCGACGCGCGCTTTCGTCGCTCGTCGGCGCAGCGTCGCGGTACAGCGTCGGTGAGGAAGTCGTCGAGTGCGGCGGCGTTTTCGATCTGCGTGCGATCCTGCCAGGCGGTCAGCAGCACGCTCAAGGCGACGCGTGGGGCAGCGGGTGAATCATCGCCCAGCTCAATGCGAGCGCGTTCCGTGAGCGCGTCGAATCGAGCCCGGACGATGCGCGCGAAACTGTCCTCATCGCCCGCTCGAAACGCGGCGATCTGCTCATCCGTCAGGGCGGTGAGAATCGCGGGCATATCGGCCTCCCGGCATTCGGATGCCGTTGGCGTGAAGTGCGCGTCGCGGACGTCGGCGTGTTTGGCGCTCCGCGAGTGTCATGGTGCGCACAATAAGAGCATGGCACCTGTGTACGCATTGCGCCAGAGTGGAAGGAAACGCTGGATGACGGCATGGTGCGCCGTTGATGCGTTCAAGACGGCGAGCGTGGCGAGCTCCGCCATTTTCGGGTTGACGAGCTCTGCCGGGAACCGTCGCGCTGCCGTGGGCGTCTTTTCCTGACCGTTCAATGATTTTGCCCCTTGTGCGACTTTGTGCCGTGGAGCACGATGAGGCCTTCGTGGATCACGTCGCACGGCGCGCTCCCTCCTCTGCTCCGCCCCCTTTCCCGGAGACCCAATGCACCGCTCGTCCTACCGCGCCGCCATGAGCGCGCTTGCGTTCACCCTCGCCGTTGTTCCGGCCGTCGCCGGCGCGCAGCAGCGACTCGAGATCGACAACGTCCTCGATTTGGCCAGTGCGTTGGGCCCCACGATACAGGCGCAGAATCTGATCGTCACCACTGGCAATCCCAATGACCCATTCTACAGCGCCGTGCCGGGTCAGGGGTTTGACGGCGTGGCCGGGCTCATCATCGAGACGCCGGAAGGGTTTTTCCTGTGCAGCGGCTCGCTGCTCAACACCCGCCGCGACATCCTCACCGCCGCGCACTGCCTCACGGATTCCAATGGTAAAGTGGTCGCGACGAGTGTGACCGCCGTGTTCTTTCCGAACCGACCAGGCGCCGTACTTGAGGTCGTCAGCAACACGTTCAAGGTGCGCCCTGGCTACGATGGCCAAGTGATCAGCGACAATGACATTGCGCTCGTGCGGCTGGACGAGCCGGTCACCGATCCGGACGTCGAATCGTACGATCTGTGGTTCGACCCGTTCGGTCTGAACGCCGTCACGCAGTTTGTCGGGTTCGGTGCCTCGGGCACTGGGGCCACTGGTGCCACGCTCGGATCGGGCTTGCGTCGGTCAGGCTTCAACACGTTCGAAGCCTTCGCCGGCCCAGGGATTCTGTTGTCCGATTTTGACAGCGGGCTCGCGCAGAACGATGCGCTCTGCTTCCTCACGGGCTTTATCTGCAACACCGGGCTCGGCGACTTCGAGGTGACCACCTCGTTCGGCGATTCGGGCGGACCGGCCTTCACCTTCTTCAACAACCAGGTCTTCATCGGGGGCGTGACCTCCTTTGGCGCGAGCATCGGCTCCCCGCCGGACGTGGATGGTGAACTCAACTCGTCGTTCGGCGAGCTGGCCGGTCACACGTTCGTAGGCTACCACTACAACTGGCTCACGCGGGTGCTCGTGCCCGAGCCAGCCAGCTTGGCGTTGCTGGGCCTCGGGCTCTCGGGCCTTGGGCTCGCAGCCGTGCGTCGCCGACGGGCCTGAACCCCTCGCAGGTGACGGCTCCGCGCAATCCGCGATAGATTGCCGTGTGCCGTTCATGACCGGGCGTCGTTGCCAACGTGCGACGGCGCCCGGTTTCCCTCTGGCCCCACGCCATGACCTCACCGCGCGTTCCCGGTCCCGCGACGTCGTCCAACGTCAGTTCCGGCGTGATTGATCCTGAGCTGCTCGAAGAGCTGGATCCCGACACCGACATCGACATCAGCACCTCCCTGTGGGCCGTGGTCTTCGCCGGTGGCATCGGGACGCGGTTTTGGCCCATCAGCACTCCAGATCGCCCCAAGCAGGTGCTGCCGTTGGTGGACGCCCGTCCGCTGATCGCCGACACACTCGCGCGCCTCGCCCCGCTGGTCCCGCCCACTCGCGTGCTGGTGGTGACGAGCGCGGACATCGCCGATGTGCTGCACGCAGCGATACCGGCGTTGCCACGGGCCAACCTGCTGATCGAACCGCGGCCGCTCGGCACCGCCGCCGCCTTGGCGTGGGGCGCGCAGGAAGTCAGCCGGCGTGCCGGTCCGAACACCGTGTTTTGCGCGCTGCATGCCGATTTGGCCGTCGAGTACCGCGACGCCTTCCACGACACGCTGCGCCGAGCCGCGCAGCTCGCGTCCAGCGACGGCTACCTGGTCACGATCGGCGCCAAGCCGTCCCGCTCCGAGGCCTACTTCGGCTACCTGCAGCCCGGCCTGCCGGTGGATTCGTTCCTCTCGCTCGCCGACGGCGGCGCCTGCCACGTGGAGCACTTCGTGGAAAAACCGTCGCTCGCACTGGCCGACACGCTGATCGCGGAGGGGGCGTGGTGGAACACGGGCATCTTCGTCTGGCAGGCGCAGAGCGTGCTTGATGAACTGGACGCCCGCGTCCCGGAAATCGCGCATGGGCTGCCCTACCTCGCTGCCGGCGAGATGCCGCTGTTCATTGAGCACATCAGCAGCAGCATTTCCATTGATCGCGGTCTGCTCGAACGCAGCGACAAGGTGGTGATGCTGCCGGCCGAGTTCGGCTGGGATGACGTGGGAACGTGGGCGTCGCTCCGCCGCGTGCGCGAGCTGGACGATACGGGTAACGGCGTGATGGGCGCCGTGCACTGTGTGGACGCCTCCGGCAACATTGTGCACTGCGAGGACGGCGAGACCGTCGTGTATGGCGTGAGCGGGCTGCTCGTGGTGAGTATTCAGGGGCTCACGTTCGTCACCACGCTCGACCGGGCGGCGGAGTTGGGTCCGCTCGTCGCGCAGCTGCCGCCTCACCTGCGTGTGCGACCGGGGAAAACACCTCCTGTGACCTGATGTTGGTTTTGTGATGGCCCCCTAGCGTCACACAAACGGCATCCATCAGATCCGCTCGGCCAGTCGCCTTCAGACTGAAACCTCAGATCCACCGCAGGGCGTAGGGGGAAGCACGTTCCTCCTCACAGCCCCTCCACTCGATGTCCCCTCGTCCTGCCTCCGCCCGGTCCGCCTCGCGTGCTGCCGCCCTCGTCGCCACGTTCGCGATCCTCGCATGGCCCGCCGGTCTGCACGCCCAGGAGCCCCGCCGCTCGCTGGATCTTGGCGCGAATGCAACAGGCATCAGCATCGGTGACTCCCCACGATGGACGGGCCTGCGCCTGAACTTCCGCGATACCCGACTCGAGCGCGTGGACGGCATCAACCTCACGCTCTGGTCACCCAAGGATGACGGCGAGGGCGACATTCGCGGTGTCGCGCTCGGACTGCCGGTCACGGGAGGCGCAGACATCAGCGGACTGGCGCTCGCCGTGGGTGGCGTGGGCGCTGCTGGCAGCTTCACCGGCATTGGTGCAAGCGGCTTGGGCATGGGCGCTGGTGGGAGCCTCAGTGGCATCGCCATTGGTGGGTTGGGCGTCGGCTCCGGCGGCGACCTGCGCGGTATCGCCATTGGTGGCCTGGGGGCCGGGGCAGGCGGCGATGGTCGCGGTCTCGCACTCGGCGGCCTCGGCCTTGGCGCCGGCGGGGACGTGCGCGGCATTGCGGTGGGCGGGCTTGGCGTGGCCGCAGGCGGCGCGATACGTGGACTGGCCATTGGTGGGTTGGGCGCAGCCAGCGGCGACGCGTTTCGCGGAATCCTGATTGGTGGTCTGGGTGTGGGAGCCGGTGGTGGCGGGAAGGGCCTCGTGATTGGCGGCTTGGGCGCCGGTATCGGTGGCAACTTCCGCGGCGTTGGCGTTGGCGGTCTCGGGGTTGGCGCTGGCGGCGATGCCACCGGCATCCTCGTGGGCGGCCTCGGCGTCGGCGTCGGTGGGACGCTGCGCTATCTGGCGATCGGCGGGGCCGGTGTTGGCGCGCGTACGATCGTGGGCGTGGCCGTTGCCGGCCTGGGGGTCGGCGGCCACGATCTTCAGGGCATCATGCTCGCCGGCGGCACGGTCCGCGTGGTAGAAAGCGGCACCTTGCGTGGGGTGGCCGTGAGCACGGTGAACTACATCCAAGGGTCCCAGCACGGGCTCAGCATCGGCCTCGTGAACATCGCCCGCCAACTGAGCGGTGTGCAGCTGGGCGTGGTGAACATCGTGCGCGACAACCCGCCGGGTCGTCGGGTACTTCCGCTGCTCAACTGGGGCAGCACGAGGCGATAGCCGGTCAGCGCCCCTGAAATCGGGGGGCGCGCTTTTCCATGAAAGCCGCCATCGCCTCACGCACGTCGGCGCTCCCAAAACACGTCTTGATGTGCGTGAGTTCGCTCCGCAGCTGCGCCTCGAGTGTCGCGCTCGCGCTCTCCACGAGCAGACGCTTGGTCAGTGCCAGCGCGATGGGCGGACCGGATGCGAGCTGCGTGGCGAGTGCATGCGCGGCAACCGACAGTTCCTCGTCGGGCACCACACGCGTGGCCAAGCCAATGCGTTCCGCCTCGTCGGCCAGTACGTCGCGTCCGCTGAACAGAATGTCCGCCGCGCGGCCGTGGCCCACGAGGCGCGGCAGAAACCAGGTGACACCGGCATCCGGCGACAGCCCGCGACGCACGTAACCGGCCGTCATCCGGGCGCTTGAAGCCACCAGCCGCAGGTCGCAGGCCAACGCGAGCCCGAAGCCCGCCCCCGCTGCCGCACCATTTACCGCTGCGATCACGGGTTTCTCGCAGGCGGCGAGCGCGAGCACCCATTTGCCTACCCAATACAGCGGGTCCAAGCTCCCGGCTCGGGAGCCACCGTCCAGGGACACCGGTTCACCCAGATCGAGGCCAGCGCAGAATCCGCGTCCGGCGCCGGTGATCACGACCACGCGCACGTCGTCGGACTCGGCGGCCTGCCGGACGGCCCGCGGCAGTTCATCGGCGAGCACCGGATTGACCGCATTCAGGCGGTCCGGGCGGTTGAGTCGGATGGTACAGACGCCCTCCGCAGAGTGTGTGACCTCGAGGTGCGTCCAGGACGCACCGGCCGGAAACGGTCGATCCGTGGCCTGCTGGGTGACGTGGTCGGGCGTCGGCGCGTCGGGCATGCGATCCTTGGGCGGAGATGGTGGAGGCCTGCCTACAACTTCCGGACCTGCACCGTCGCCGTCAACGAGTCCCGCCGTACCCCTACCGTTCGGCCCCTGCTCCTGTGTAGATCACAGGTCCCACCGTCCGATGTGCCCGCGACCAGCACCGCCACCCGGTTCGCACCGCGTCACATCCGCACCGTCCGTATTGACATGCCCGGCACCCGTTCCCCCCGCTCCGCCTCGGCCGCAAACTCGCGTCTTCTGCACGACGATGAAAACGCCGCACTCAACGCGCTGCCGACTTCCTGCGCCGACGCGCTGGCGCGAACGGCCGACGAGTGCGCCCGCCAGCGCGAGCGTCTGTCCCGCCTGACTGCCCGCAACGTCGGGCGCGCCGAGCTCACCGCCTCGCACGGCATCGTGGACACCTGTGATCTCGCGCTTGAGGAGTGCGTGGCCGCGTACGAGGCGGCCTGCCGCACGGACGCGATTGCCGACGAGGCGCTGCGCAAACAGGCCAGCAGCCTGTGGCACGCCGCCCGCGAGTACCTGCGGCGCCACTCAAGCGCCGAGCACGCGTCGCGCCTCATCAAGCAGCATGACGCCGAGGCGCTGGGCGACCTGCACTTCGAGTATGAGCTCGAGGCCTCGGCGGCGCTCGCGCTGCGGCACGCCTGCTCCACGTACTTCAAGTCGCGCCCAGAAGCCGCGTGATCCGGGCGGCCTCTCGGTCCGCGTGAGAGACGGATGAAATACTTCGGGCTCCTCCGGTTCTACGTCAGAGTGCGCGACCGGCTCGCGCTGATCGGCGGCACCGACGTCCCGGGTACCGAACAACGCATCGAGGACGGCATTCCCGTGCGCGGCGAACGCGCGTGGCTGCTGGTCTGCTCCTGCCTGCTCGCCAGTATCGGCCTCGACGTCGGCTCGGCGGCCGTCATCATCGGCGCCATGCTCATCTCGCCACTCATGTCGCCGATTCTGGGCGTCGGATTGGGTGTGGCGATCGCCGATCGCAACCTGCTGTCCAAGGCACTGCGGGAGCTGTCGCTCGCCACCATCGTGACGCTGCTGGTGAGCACGCTCTACTTCATGCTTTCTCCGCTGGCCGAACCCACGGCTGAAGAGATTGCGCGCACCACGCCCACGTTGCTCGACGTGGGCGTCGCGCTGTTCGGCGGGATCGCGGGCATCGTCGCGGGGTCACGACGCGATCAGAGCCTGGCGCTGCCGGGCGTGGCTATTGCCACCGCGTTGATGCCGCCGTTGTGCACGGCGGGCTTCGGTTTGGCCACAGGACGGCCCGCGTTCTTCTTCGGCGCGCTCTACCTGTACGTGATCAACGCGATTTTCATCGCGCTGGCCACGTTCGCGATTGCGCGATTTCTCAAGTTTCCCCTGCGCAGCTTTTCCGGAGAAAAAGCCAGACGCCGAGAGATTCGACTGGTGGCGGGCGTGGCCGGCATCGCGGTGCTGCCGAGCTTGTGGTTTCTCTACACCACGGTGGGCGCCGCGCGGGAGCGCAGCCGCGTTGGGCAGTTTCTCACGGCAGAAGTCGCGTCGCGTGGCGGCGAGGTGCTGCGCTGGGAAAATGTGGACGTCGCCGACTCCATGAATGTGAAGATCTATCTTGCGGGGCGACGGCTGGAACCGGAGACGCTGGACACGCTGCGCAGCAAGCTGCCGGAGTACGGACTCTCGGGCGTCGGACTTGACGTGGTGCAGAGCGATATCTCCCCGCGCGATCTGCAGCGTCTGCAGACCGACGTCCAGAGCGGCATCCTGCAAGCAATTGAGATCGCCCAGTCCGCCCGCGATTCGGCGGTGGCGCTGGATTCCTTGCGGCGCGCGACGGCGCCGGTGCCCATGTCGCCCCTCGACACCGCGCAGATGCGCTCGGTGGCCGCGGAGATGGCGAGCGCGTTTCCCGAGTTCACCACGGTGGCCTACGCACCACAGGCCGACTTGCTGGCGCAGGACTCCGTGGCGCCGCCTCCGACATTGTTTGTGCAGTTCGCGGCCAGCGTGGGCACCGACGCGCGTTCCGATCTGCTCGCGCGCGCCGAGGCCTTGGTGCGCACCCGTCTCAAGACCGATTCCATTCGCGTACTCGCGCGCTGAGTGCGCCAGGTGCCCGCGCCACAGGACAGCAGGTGTCCCGCAGGGTGGACGCGCGTGGGCCCGGACGGCAGGGACGAAACGCAACCCGTTGCCCTGCAAAGGCTTGGCGCTGCGGTACCCGGTGGCATCCGGTTTGCCCTTGAAAGCAGCGTGAGCGCGCGGCCCGTGCCGGCGCCTCTCCCCTTTCAACCGCGAGTGACCCCATGTCAACACGTTTTCGTCCGCTCGTTTCGCGCGCTGCCCCTCGCGCGGCCGTCGCCCATGTCCATGATCACCCGACGCACCGGCGCGCACGCACCACCGCCCTCGCGCTGGCGGTGCTGTGCTCGTTCCTGTTGCTCCCCGACCTGCTCGCCGCACAGGATCGCTCGTGGCCGCCGCAGTATCGTCGCGAGCGTCCGGAGCTGGCGCTCGAGGCATCGGGAGTGCTCACCTCCCTGCGCGGCAACGCGCTGGGCTCGGCGACCGAAGGCACCGGGTTCGACCTCATGGGCTCGATTGGCGTGAGCGTGCTGTCACTTGGCGGTGGCTACCAGCGCAGCACACATGCGCTCGGGGACGCCGACGCTGTGGTGCAGGGCGTGTTTTTCGAGCCGCGCGTCGCGTTGCCCATTGCCGCGCGCAACTTCACGCCGTTCCTGTACGGACGGGTCTCTCGGCTCGAGCGCACCATTGAGGCGGGCGTGGACCGCAGCGAAACCAATGGCACGGGACTGGGCGCCGGGCTGGGCACCTACGTGTGGCTCGCTCCCAACCTGCAGCTCAACACGTCCGTGGGATGGACGGAGCTGCGATTTGGCGACGCCAATGACGCGTCCATTTTCCCGCTGGCCGGACGCACTACTGGCTCGAGCTGGGGGGTGCGCGCTGGCCTCACGGTTGGCTTCGATCGCTGGGGTCGCTGATCGCAACGCACGTCGATCGTTCGCGTGCGCCGGTCGTTCGCGAATGGCGCGCGTTCACACGTCGGACGCGCCAGTCAGCGACAGTTCCAGCAGTTTCACCGACGGTTGCGGATCGCGCGTGAGATAGACCTGCAGCCGATCCACGATCACCGGTGCTGTCACGCGGATTGCCAGCAACTCCCGTTCCGTTTCGCGTGTGAGCGTGCGATAGAAGTTGAGCGTGCAGTGTGGTGTGAACAGGAAGCGCGCCGGCTTGAACGGCAGTCCACTGGTGGCGATACGCTCGTGCAGCGTGCGCAGCGGCCCGTGCGGGTCGAGCGGCAGGGAGATGATGTCGGTCTGCATGAAGCGAATGGGTGCACCAAAGTGCAGCGACATGGGGACCGTGCCATCGGTGATCGGTTCCAGCGCCTCGCGAATGCGATCGGTGGACGTGTCGCTGGGGATCGCACCAACACCTGACGAGCCCACGAGCGTGACGTGCGGCGGCGTCAGCCTCGCGAGCTTGCGATCGTAGCGCTCCTGGATCTCCCGCACGATACGTCCCGCCTCACCGGGTAGTTCCACCAGAATGAAGATGCCGAACGACGGTGCCACGTCAGCGGGCTCCCGCAGGCGGTCGCGCATATCGGGCACGTCGGGCGATCAGGCTGCACGTCATGGGTCTCGGGATGGATTCAGGAGTGCACCGACGCGCCGGAAGCCCCTCACGCGTCCTGCACCCGAGCTGTAACTTGATCGCATGGGCGAAGCCATGGCAGTCATCCGGGAATACCTGAACGAAGCAGACGCGCACGTGGCGCGCAGCGTCCTCGAGGCGCATGAGATTCCGGCCGTCGTGCTGCGCGACAATGCCGGCGGCATGCTCCCTTCCATGCACATCATGTTTCCGGTGCGGCTGGCCGTGCGGGAAGCGGACGCCGCGCGGGCCCTGTCCATCCTCGACACGCCGTTCATGGGCGATGAAGATGACGGTTACCCCATGGACGACTTCCTCTCCCCGCTCGGCTGACCGCCGTGGCGCGCGGGGCGTTCACGGACGCGGTGGTCTGCATCACCGGTGCGTCGAGCGGCATCGGCGCCGAACTGGCCACGCAGTGTGCCGAGCAACACGCCCGATTGGTGCTGGCCGCGCGCGACGCGAATCGGCTGGAGGACGTGGCCGCCCGCTGTCGTGCGCTTGGCGCAGAGGCGCTGGTCGTGCGCACCGACGTCAGCGAGGAGGCCGACTGTCGCGCGCTCGCGGAGGCCGCCATCACGCACTTTGGCCGACTCGACACGCTCATCAACAACGCCGGCCTCGGGGCCAGTGCCGCCTTCGCGGACATCACCGACTTGTCTGTTTACGAACGCGTCATGCGCGTGAATTTTCTGGGCAGTGTGTGGTGCACCGCGTACGCGCTGCCGCACCTCAAGGCGACGCGAGGACGAATTGTGGCGGTGTCCTCGCTGGCCGGACTGACGGGCGTTCCGCGGCGCACCGCCTATGGCTCGTCCAAACATGCGATGGCCGGATTCTTCGATTCGCTGCGCATCGAACTCGATGGATCGGGTGTGAGCGTGACCGTCGCGTACCCGGGGTTCGTGCTCACCGAGTTGAACACCCACGCGCTCGGCCCCGATGGTCAGCCGTGGGCAGGCCGGGCCTACGTACGTCGCGCCGAAGACACCATGCCGCTCGACGAGTGCTGCCGCCTCATCCTGCAGGCGAGCGCGGCGCGTGACCGGGAGGTGGTGATGACGTGGCGCGGGAAAGTCGGACGGGCGCTCCGTCTGCTCGCCCCAGCGTTTGTGGACCAACTGGCTCGACGCGCGATCGAGGGGAAGCAGTAGCCATTTCCATCAAACGGCCCACCCCGGACGCCTTGATGGAAGCGGCGGCCATGCTGCGTCGCGGCGAACTCGTGGCCTTCCCCACGGAAACCGTGTACGGACTGGGGGCGCACGCGCTCGATCCGGAGGCAGTCACGCGCATCTACGCCGCCAAGGGGCGACCGGCGTGGAATCCGGTGATCGTGCACGTGGACAACGTCTCGGCTGCCCAGGCGCTGGCTGCGGAGTGGCCGGCGCATGCCCAGCGTCTCGCGGAGACGTGCTGGCCCGGTCCGCTCACGCTGGTGCTGCGCAAGCACGCATCGGTGCCGGCCATCGTCACCGCTGGCACGGATACGGTAGCGATTCGCGTCCCTGATCATCCGGTGGCGCTCGAGCTGTTGCGTGTCGCGCAGCTGCCGATCGCGGCACCGAGCGCGAATCGGTTCACGGCGCTCTCCCCCACCACGGCCAAGCATGTGGCCCACGGTCTGGGAGATCGTGTAGCGCTCATTTTGGATGGTGGTCCGTGTGCGATCGGGATCGAGAGCACGGTCGTGGACCTTACCGGCGAACACGCCGTCATCCTGCGCCCCGGCGGCCTCTCGGCTGACGAGCTCTCGGCGCGCCTCGGCGCCACCGTGCGCCTGGCGCACCGGGACGCGTCTCCGCGAGACGGCGCAGCGCGGTCCTCACCCGGCCTCAGCGTGCGCCACTACGCACCGCGCGCCGAGGTGTGGCTGCTGGACCCACACGACGATGCGTCGCGGGCCGCGATCGAGAGGGCGCTTGCGGCGCGACTGGCCAACGGCGGTGGGCCGGTGGGCTTTCTCGCGCGTGAGGGCACCGTACCGCTCGTCGCCGCCACGCACACAACCCGGCTACCCGATGCGCCCGCCGCTTTTGCACGCGGGCTCTATGCGGCCCTGCATGAGCTCGACGCGGTTGGCTGCTCGCACGTCGTCATCGACGCGCCGCCGGCCAGCGCCGCGTGGGACGCCGTGCGCGACCGGCTGCAACGCGCCACCATGTAGTCAACGTGTGGCCCGTGCCCTGAATCGCGGGCTGCCGCGAAACCTGTCGGCGCGTAGATTCCGGCATGCTTCCGATAGATCTCTCCGGCAAGCGCGCCCTGGTTGCGGGTGTCGCTGACGATGGCGGGTTCGGCTTTGCCATCGCGAAGGCCCTCGCCCAGGCGGGCGCCACCGTGTGCGTGGCCACATGGCCCCCTGCGCTCAACATCTTCCTGAACATGCTCGAGCGCGGCAAGATGGACGCCTCGCGCACGCTGCTCGATGGGTCGTCGTTCGATTTCGAGCGCATCTATCCGCTGGACGCCGCGTACGACACGCTCGACAGCGTGCCGGCGGAGGTGCGCGAATCCAAGCGCTACGCGAACGTGGGCGATTTCACGATTGGCGGCCTCGCCGATCGCCTGGTGGCGGATTTTGGCGAGCAGCCGCTGGACATCGTCTTCCACTCGCTGGCCAACGGGCCCGAGGTCAAGAAGCCGCTTCTTGAGGTGAGCCGCTCCGGCTATCTCGACGCGGTGAGTGTGAGCGCGTACTCGCTGCTTGGCCTCCTGCAACGTCTCGGTCCGCTCATGCGACCGGGCGGTTCGGTATGCTCACTCACCTACATGGCGAGCGAACGGGCGATCCCCGGTTATGGCGGCGGCATGTCGTCGGCCAAAGCGGCGCTCGAGAGCGATACGCGGACGCTGGCGTTCGAGGCGGGACGCAAGTGGGGCCTGCGGGTGAACACAATTTCCGCCGGACCGTTCGCCTCGCGGGCGGCCAAGGCCATTGGCATCATCGAACGCATGGTGGAGTACTGCGCCGCCAACTCGCCGTTGGCCGAAGGGCTGGACGCGATGGACGTCGGGCACACAGCTGCGTTCCTGGCGAGTCCGTTGGCGGCGGGGATCACCGGTACCACGCTCTACGTGGACAAAGGCTACCACGCGATGGGTATGGCGGTCGACCCGACCGTTGCCGCCGTCGTCGCGTCGAACTGACCGCCACGCGCAGCGGACCAGTCGGCGCATGACGGGCAGATGGCGGCGCAGTGTCCGGGTGCAGTTGCTGGCCCTCATGTCCGCCGTCGCGATCCCACTTGTGGCTGTTCACGTTGTGCAGTCGGCACGACAGGTTGAGATCAGCCGCGCCAATGCGCGTACCCGGGTGGAGCAGGCGGCCGAGCTCATGGCCAATCGCACGGACGACTGGATCGAGAGCGCCAATGCCGCGTTTCTGTCGTTGGCTGATCCCGTCCGTCGCAACTGGGACGATCGCGCGATCCTCGATTCGCTGCTCGGTGTCGCGTCCTCGGCCACCAACCAGCGATTCGTCAACTTCTTCGTGGTGGACACGCTCGGCTACAATCGCGGCAGCGGTCGCCCCACACCCGATCGCGACACCATCAACTTTCTGTCGCGTGACTACTTCCGGGCGGCGTTGCAGTCTCAGGCCACGGTGGTGGGCGCGCCGCGTCAGTCTTTCGTACTTGAGGACCGCGTGTGGATTGTGGTCGTCGCACGCGCACTGCGGCGACCGGATGGGCGTGCCTACGGCGTGATCGCTTCGCCGGTGCGCATCGACACCCTCACCGATTTCATCAATGTCGCGTCGTTCCGGGAGCGGCCGCTCGTCACGGTCATCGACACCACGGGTTTCATCGTGGCGCGCAGCGAGGCCCCGGATGAGTTCATCGGCCGGAACGTCTTCGCGATCGCAAATGAGCGACCCGTGTTTCCCGAGACCACCACGGTGCGCGTGCTCAGTGGCAGCGATGAAGTCGCACGCCTCACGGCGTCCGTACGTGCGCGGCGCGCACCGTGGATAGTGAGCGTCGGCTTGCCCCCAGACGTGTTCGAGGCACCGCTGCGCAAGGAGTTGCGAGACGACATCGTGATGTCGGTGTTGGCGCTCATCGCGGCCGCCCTCGGCGCGTTTTACATGGGTGGTCGCATCACCCGGCCGCTCGTCGCGCTGGCTGAGGACGCACGACGCATCGCCGATGGCGCCACGGACCATCGCACCAACGTCTCCGGCCCGTCCGAAGTACAGGTGTTGCGCGACGCCATCAACGAAATGGCGGATACGGCCGTTCGGCGGAGTCATGCGCTCCGCGACAACGAACGGCGCTATCGATTTCTCTTTGAGTCCAACCCGCTCCCGATGTGGGCGTGGAGCGCGGAGACGCTCGGGATCATGGCCGCGAACGACGCGGCCACCGAACACTACGGATACTCGCGGGAAGAGATGCTCGGCTGTCCGATCACCATGCTGCTGCATGACTCGGAACTGGAGCGCTTCGCCGAGTCGCGGCTGCCGTTCGAGGAGGACCGGCGGAACGCCGGGGTATGGCAGCATGCCACCGCCGATGGTCGCGTTATCGAGATGGAGGTCATTACCACCTCCTCACGACGACTCGGCAACGAGAACTGGCTGTCCATCGGCATCGATGTCACCGCGCGGCGGGCGGCGGAACGCGCCCTCGCGCTGAGTGAAGAACAGCTTCGGCAGTCGCAGAAAATGGAAGCGGTTGGCGCGTTCGCTGGCGGCATCGCGCACGACTTCAACAATCTGCTCACGGGCATCATCGGCTTTTGCGAGCTCGCCCTCGGCGAGCTCCCCTCCAGCAGCACCGTTCGTGCGGACATCACCGAGGTGCGCGCCCTCGCCGAGCGCGGCGCGGAGCTGACGCGGCAGATTCTTGCTGTGAGTCGCAAGCAGGTGCTCCAGCCCACGGTCGTGGACCTCAACCAGATGGTGCACGAGATGGAGCGCCTGTTCGCACGGCTGCTCGGTGAGCACATCTCGATGCGGACCACCTGTGGCACGGACGTGGGGCGCATCAAGGCGGACCGTGGTCAACTAGAGCAGGCACTGCTCAACCTCGTGGCCAACGCGCGTGACGCCATGCCACGCGGCGGTACACTCTCCATCAGCACCGCAAGCCTTGGCGCCGAGGACGCCGCGCGATTTGGCCTCGCGCCCGGCGCTTGGTCGGCGCTCACGGTGCGCGACAGCGGCGTCGGCATGTCCGAGAGCGTACGGGCCCGCGTGTTCGAGCCGTTCTTCACCACCAAGGAACGGGGCAAGGGTACCGGCCTGGGTCTGGCGCTTGCGTACGCGATGATCGAGCAGGTGGATGGCGTGATCGTATGCGAAAGTGAGGTCGGCGTCGGCACGACGTTTCGCCTGTTCTTTCCACGCGTCGCAGTGGCGGCGACCGTGCTCGACCGTGATCGTCCTCTGCACGCGGATGCGTCGCGCGGATCGGAAACGATTTTGCTGGCCGAGGATGAGGCGTCGGTGCGCGCCGTGGCGACCGCCGCGCTCAAGCGCCAGGGCTATCATGTGCTGGCCGCGTCCGATGGACCGCACGCGCTCGCGCTGGCCTCGGCGTTCCCGGGTCCGATTCATCTCCTGCTCACCGATGTCGTGATGCCCGGCATGCACGGACGAGAGTTGGCGGACGAACTGCTCAAGCTGCGCCCAGCCACGCGCGTCCTCTTCGCCTCCGGCTACACCGACGATACAGTATTGCTGCGCGGTATCCACATCGACGAGGTCGCGTTCCTGCAGAAGCCATTCACGCCGAGCCAACTGGCTCAGCGTGTGCGCGATTTGCTGGACGCGCCGTCCTCCGAAGAGATCTCGCTGAGCGGCGCCGCTGCACCTGCAGCACCGTCTCCCAATCGCTGATCGGTCAGCCGAATGCTGATCGTAGTGCTCGTCTTCGGCGCCGTGTTCTCCACGGTGGTCGCGGCGTTTCTCGGTGGCCTCATGCTGCCGCCCTATCAGGAGATCACGCGCGTGCTTCGCGTGCAGGCTGCGCCCGGCACCGTGTGGGCGCTCGTGTCCGACCCCGCGTCCTACCCACAGTGGTGCGATCGGATCACGGACGTGGAGATCGCAGCGACGTCCCCACTCCGCTGGCGCGAGTTCGGCGATGATGGCGCGAGCGATTTCGAGGCGACCACCGTGGCGCATCTCACGCAGTTCGTGGCCACGCAGCAACACGCTCGTCACACGCCCACCGAACGGTCGTATGGTCTGTATCTCGACGGAACGGGCACGCGCCTCGAATACCGCGAGCGACTGCCCCTGCCCAACCCGCTCCGCCGCTTCGTCGCCCGGTATCTGCTGCCTGCCGCCGAGGTGGTGGAGCTTCAGTTGACCGCGCTCGCCGCCGCGCTGGGCGAATCCGCGCGGCCGTCGGCACGCTGACGCGCCACCAAGCGGCGAATGCTCGCGATCCCGAAGACGGGACCCAACGCGAGCACCACAAACGCCCAGCGCCATCCGATGGCTGATGCGAGCGGCGGCACGAGCTGGATCGTCACCGCCGTAAGCAGGAAGCCAAGCGACGTCTGCAGCGTGAGCGCCGTGCCCACCGCGTGCGAGGGCACACTCTCCGTCACGAGGACGCTGAACTGTGCACTATCGGCAATCACGAAAAAGCCCCACACCAGCGCCACCGGCACGAGCAGCCAGAGCGAACGTCCAAAGGTCAGGCCGATCGCCAGCGCGCACACGCCGCTGATGGACAGGGCCGTTGACACGAGCCACGCTCGGCCCCGGCGATCCGCCACGAGCCCTCCCCATATGCAACCCGCCCCGCCCACCGCGAGCACGGCGAACGCGATACCCGATGCGAGCGACGCTCCCGCTTCACCGGCCGCGGGATCACGAACAGCGATGCTTGCGGCAATGAACACCGGCAACCACGTCCACGCGGCGTAGAGCTCGAACATGTGCCCCAGGTAACCGCCGGTCGCCAGTCGCCACTGCGGCTCACCTGTCACCTCCGTGATCAGGCGCCACGAGAACGGACGCGAGAGGAACGGATAGGGACCCTCCCGATAGCCGAACCACACCAGGGCGGCCGCCAGCGCGGCTCCGGCGGAGGCGGTGAGCATCACGGGCGTGATGCCGGCGCCCGGAATGGCATGGATGAGATACGGCAGTGCTTTGCCAACCGTGAGCGCGCCGACGATTGTGCCCACCGCGAGCCCGCGCCGCGCGCGGAACCACGTGGCAATCATCTTCATGGCCGGCGGATACACACCAGCCAGCGCCACGCCGGAGAGAAATCGCCACCAGAGCGCCGCACCCAGCCCACCGGCGGTGAGCACCGCCGCGTTGGCCAACGCACCGGTGAGCGCGCTGGCCGCGAACAGTCGGCGTGATGGCACAACATCCGCGAGGTTGAGCAGCGCCGAGAGCGCGGTACCGACCACGAACCCCAGCTGTACCACCGTGGTGAGCCAACCCGCCTCGCTGGGTGTGAGCTGCCAGCGTTCGGTGAACTGCGGCGCCACCGCGCTGCCCGCGAACCACAACGCCATGCCGAGCAGCTCGGCGGCCGACAGCAGGCCGAGCATGCGCCAGCGGGCCGGATCGCTGTCGAGCAGACGTTCGGGATCGGGAGAGCGCAGTGTCGCAGTCACGCGCGGAAGCTACGCCCGGTCACCACCGGGCGCGCCGCCACGGCCACGAGGCACTATTGGAGCCGCTCGGAGCGCATCGAGATGACGCGTGACTCACCCGTGCTCGAGTAGTAGCTGGTGAGCTGCACTTTGTAGACGGCCGAACCCTTCATGATCAGGTACACGTTGAAGTTGGGCCAGATCTGCATGTCGCTGCCGGTGACGTTGTACTTGTACCAGGGGTTCGCTCCCAACGGCCCGCCGAGCGCGTCCTGGCCGAATCCGGAGTTCGGGAGCGCGTACAGCGCATTCAGGTCAAGCGACGCAAACGGCGCGTCGATCGGCGGCGCCACGAGCACACCCGCACCGCCACTCGCCCCCGAGTTCGCGCGAATCAGGAACCCGTCGAACTGGATGTCCCATGTGCCGGAGGCCGTGGAGGGCGCGCCGGCCACGAGGTCGAAGTAGACGGGCGTCGAGCCAACCGTGATGGTGGCCGTCTGCGCGGCCGGCAGCACGCCGCCGGACGTGGCTTGCATCGCATACGCGAAGGTCACCGTGCCCGGGCTGGTCGCGGTGGCGCCCGTGATGTTCGTGACGTGAAATTTGCCGTACTGCGGGATGGGCAGGACGCGCGTTCGCAACACTACAAACGTGCTCGCGGGATTGGCCTGCGATGCGGCGCCGGTGCCCGTGAACCAGCCGGTGATGCGCGCGTTGAGCGTCTCGCCGGTGAAGAGCCCCGCCGCCGGGATCTGCGCGGTGGTGACCGCGTCGAACGCCGCCAGCTCGGACTCCGCGGTGAGCGACTGGATCGCCGTGTTGCTGATACCGGCGTTCGCGCAGAGACAGTATCCCGTCACCGATCCCGGACCCCCAGCGCCACTGTTGAGCGCCACCGAGGTGGCGAACACGGCGAGATCCCAGCCCGTCGAGGCGGACGGGTCGGAGGGCGTGACCTGACGGATCGTATCACCAAGCTGCACATACGCGGTGTTCGTGGCGGCATTTACCTGAAGCGTGGTGACAGACGCGACCGGCTCTCCTTCCGGCTCGGTGCTGCTCTCACTGCAGCCTACGGTGGCCGCCACGCCGAGCGCCACCAGCGCGAGCGTCAAGCGGCGGGAAGAGTTGGCGACGAGGACAGCGGGCGAAGCGACTGAGCGCGGACCACGAGCGGGGACGCGGAGGAAGCGAGCAATCATGAGACCATCGTAGGGAAACGGCACCCGCAGAGCAGGGTGCCCAGGAAGTGAAGGACATCGATCGAAGGGGCGCGCGCGACATGCGGGCGACCGCCGCGCGTCCATGCTCGGACCCTAACGAGCGTCTGCTCGACGCTTCAATCGGCACAAGTACGCACGATCCCCCCGGAGAGTGCGGAGCCGCCGACTCGGTGACCTTGCGCACAAAGATATTGAAGTGATATCATTTTGCTGTCACTTCGTCCGACCTTCCGTCCTTTGAGGGCCCCATGAATTTCCGTGAATCGCAAGCTCGCCCTATCACCGGCATTCCCGTGCTGTTGCTGCTCCTGGTGATGCTCGCCGTCGGCAGCTGGTTGCTCATCGATTCCGCACAGCGGTCGGATACGCCGCGCGTGCTTGGCGCGCTGGCCATGCTCATGCTCGGATTGCTCCTGCTGCCAGGCCTCTTCATCGTGAACCCCAATGAGGGCAAGGTGCTCACCCTGTTCGGGACCTATAAAGGCACGTCCAAGGTACCGGGGCTGTGGTTCACGAATCCCTTCATGAAGAAAACGGCTGTCTCCCTGCGCGTGCGCAACTTCGAAACCGGCAAGCTCAAGGTGAACGACGCGCGCTCGAACCCGGTGGACATCGCCGCCGTCGTGGTGTGGCGTGTCACGGACACGGCGGAGGCGATCTTCGAGGTCAATGACTACTCCGAATACGTCCACATGCAGAGCGAGTCGGCGCTCCGAGCGCTGGCCAGCAGGTATCCGTACGATACCCACGGCGTCGAGGACATCTGTCTGTCCACGCACACCGACGTGGTGTCGGCCAGCTTGCAGGAGGCGCTGGTGGAGCGGCTGGCGAAGGCGGGTGTCGAGGTGCTCGAAGCGCGGATCAGCCACTTGGCCTACGCGCAGGAGATCGCGGCCGCAATGCTGCAGCGACAGCAGGCCAGCGCGGTCGTTGCCGCGCGCCAGACGATCGTGGAGGGCGCCGTGGGCATGGTGCAGATGGCCCTCGCGCAGCTCAAGGCCGACCAAATCGTGGAGTTCGACGAGGAACGCAAGGCCGCCATGGTGAGCAACCTCTTGGTGGTGCTCTGCTCTGATCGCGCCGTCACGCCGGTGGTGAACACCGGCACCATTCACCACTGAGCGCGCGTCGTGATCGCTGAGGTCAGATTCTCCCATGGCTGAGCGCAAACCGTTCCTCCTGCGCATCGATCGCGATGTGCTCGACGCGGTGCAGCGCTGGGCGAATGACGACCTGCGAAGCCTCAACGGGCAGATCGAGTTCCTTCTGCGCGATGTACTCAAGCGCGCCGGCCGCAGTCCCGCGCGGAAAGGATCCCGCGCGGTGCCGCCACCCAGCGCCGACCACTCCGACCGTTCCGACGACCCCTGAGCCCTGCTGCCATGATACCTCCAACTCGCCAGTCGATTGCCCGTGTGGCCCGCCGTTTCGCGGTGCCGACGCTCCTTGCCGCTTCAGGCGTGATCTCGGGTGCGCCGTGGCGTGGTGCCGAGGCGCACTCTGCACCCGTCGCCGGCGACTTCACGGCGGTGTACCTGATCGCACAGGACACGTTCGCGGTGGAGCGCGTGGTCGCGACCGATAGTGCCTGGGTCGGCGACCTGCGTCTGCGCGGCCAACCGCGCATGCGCTGGACGCAGCCGTTGCGTGAGGCGCCGGGTGTGCGCACGCTGCAGCTGGCGGTGTGGCAGCCGGGTGCAGCGGAATCTTCGGCACCCATGCAGCACCTCGTACTGCGCGTCCGCGGCGACAGCGCGTATGTGTACAACGCGCCGGCCGCCGGTACGGCGCTCGGCGCGCCGCAGGCAACGTTGCCGGCGCATGCTGGTGCGTCCTGGCTGCTGAACCAATCGGTGGTGCACACCGGGTTGCTCCTGCAGACCGGCACATCGCCCGGTGCTGCCTCGCGCGACACGGTCTGGATGGTGTTCTCCTCCGGCGCCCGCCTGGTTCCCGCAACCGTTGCTCGCGGTGCAGATACAACCACCATTCGCATCGCGGGCCAAGCCATCCAGTACGTGTTCACCGAGGACGGCGCGCTGCAGTTCGCGGCGATTCCTTCACAGCAGCTCACGGTGCACATCCTGCGCGGCGCGGCGGCGCGCGCGCTGGTGTCGCCGGATGCGGCGCCCCGCTCGTACGACGCGCCGCCCGACGCGCCCTACGCGGCGGAAGACGTCACCGTGCCCACGCCCATGGGCCACACGCTCGCCGGCACGCTCACGCGTCCGCGCGATGCCGGCGCCCGCGTTCCTGCGGTGATCACGATCACCGGGAGTGGCGCGCAGGAGCGCGATGAAGCGATTGCCGGCGTGGACGGCTACGCGTTGTTCCGCCAGGTGGCTGACACACTCGGTCGGCGCGGCATCGCCGTCCTGCGGCTCGACGATCGTGGCGTGGGGGCGAGCGGCGGCACGTTCGCGACGGCCGCGAGTCGCGATTTCGCCGAGGACATCCGCGCGGCCGTCGCGTTCCTGCGTGCCCGCGACGACATCGACCCATCGCGCATCGCGTTGGTGGGCCACAGCGAGGGCGGGCTGATCGCACCCATGGTAGCCGCGGACGACTCAACCATCGCTGGCATCGCCCTGCTCGCCGGCCCCGCCTACACGGGCCAGCGCATCATCGCGTTCCAGCAACGACAGGCAATCGCGGAGGCCAGTCCCGGCAGCTTCGCGTCGGCTCGCGACTCGATGTTTCGCGAGGCCCAGGCACAGTTGGACACCCTCTCGCGCGCCAGCCCATGGTTGCGCGAGTTTCGAGCGTACGACCCGGTGCCCACCGCCAAGCGCGTGCGGATCCCCGTGCTCATCCTGCAGGGCGAGCGCGACCTCCAGGTCACGGCCGAGCAGGCGGACACGTTGCTGGCGGCGTTCAGGGCCGGTGGCAACACGCGCGTCACCATGCATCGGCTGCGCAACACGAACCACCTGTTCCAGCGGGATCCGTCGGGGCTGCCGTCCGGCTACGGTACGCTCAAGGACCGGCGCGTCACGAATGAGTCGCTCGGCCTGTTGGCGGACTGGCTCACGGAAACGCTGGGCGCGTCGCAGCTGCACTGACCCGCGGCCATCAAAGGCGCGCGTCTGTCAGGCGTGATCCGCTCTCGTCGTCAGCTCGAGTCGCGCGGCGAGGCGTGGGCCAGCAGCTCCGCCACCGCCTGCTGAAACGCGGGCACCGTGAACGGCTTCTGCAGGAATCGTGTGCGCCGATCCCCCGGCGCTCCCCGAATGGCGGCATTCCGCGCATAGCCGGACATGAAGAGCACCGGCAGGTCGCTGCGCTGTGCGCGCACCTTGCCCACCAGCTCACTCCCGCCCAGGCGCGGCATCACCACGTCCGTCACGAGCACGTCGATCTGCGACTTGTGATCGTCGTACAGCGCCAGCGCTTCCACGCCATCGCGCGCCACCAACACCACGTACCCCTGTCGCTCGAGCACGCGCTGCGTGAGATCCCGCACGCCGTCCTCGTCTTCCACCAGCAACACGGTGCGCGGCCCCGGCACAGTGGGCACGGTCACGGGCGTCACGCGTGCCACTTTGGCATCGGCTTCCACACGCGGCAGGCACACCTGCACCGTGGTGCCCCGCGTGGGCGTGCTGTCAATCCACACGTAGCCGTCGCTCTGCTTCACGATGCCGTACACCGTGGCGAGACCGAGACCGGTGCCTTCGCCCACCGCCTTGGTGGTGAAGAACGGTTCAAACGCCCGCGCGCGCGTTGTCTCGTCCATACCGGCACCTGTGTCGGTGACGGACAAGAAGATGTAGCGACCCGGTCGAATGGGCACGTCGGGCGGCGCCACCGGCCCCTCACCGGCCCAACCACCGTGCGCGCGCCCCACGCCAACCTCGCCGGTGCGCAGCTCCAGCGATCCGCCGTCGGGCATCGCATCGCGCGCGTTGATCACGAGGTTGAGAATCACCTGCTCGAGTTGGCCACGATCGGCCCGCAGCAGCCCAACCTCTGCCGCGGGGGTGAGCCGCACCTCGATGGTCTTCGGAATCAGCCGGTCGAGCATGCGCGTGAGCTGCGCGACCACCGCATTGAGATCCAGGACCTGCGGTTGCAGCACCTGCTTGCGACCAAAGGCGAGCAGCTGCCGAGTCAGGTCACTGGCACGGGACGCGGCACGCTCGATTTCCTGCAACTCGCCGCGGAGTTCGCTGTCCGGCGGCATCTGCTCGAGCATCAGCGACGCGTTGCCGCGAATCACCGTGAGCAGGTTGTTGAAGTCATGCGCGACACCACCAGCCAATCGACCCACGGCGTCCATTTTCTGCGCCTGCCGCAACTGCTCTTCAAGCGCGTGGCGCTCGGTGGCGTCGAGCATCACGCCGATCACGCGTGTTGGCGTTCCACCGGCGTCGCGCACCACGTGGAAGTGGTCGTGCACCATGGCCCAGCTGTTGTCCGCGCGTTTGAACCGATAGGAGTGCGTGGCGTTGTGCACGCGGCTCTCGTGCACCTCTTCGGACGTCGCAAGCAGCGCCCCGACGTCATCGGGGTGCACACGCTCGTGCCGCCAGGCCAGCGGAAGAGCCCGGTTGGCCACGTCCCAGCCAAACCGGTCGGCCACACCGTCGAGGAACATGATTTCGTCGCGCTCGAGATCCCACTCCCAGATCGCACCACCGGCCGCCCGCGTCACCATACGGTAGCGCTCCTCGGAGGTACGAAGCGCGTCCTCCGTGGCCTTCTGGGTGCGCAGGTCGAGCGCGAAACACCAGCCCACCCCCCGCACCCGGTCGAGCGTGGTCACCACCACGAGCACCGGCACGTCTGTGCCGTCAGCGTGCCGCAGAATGGTCTCATAGGGCGGCGCCATGCCGGCCTCAGCCAACAAGGTCCGCATCACGCGGGTGGACGCGGCCGCCACGGTGTCCTCGATGGCATCCCACGACAGCTCACCCGCCAGCAACGACTCGTGCGTTGCGCCAATCAGCGACAAAAACGCGTCGTTCGCGTCGAGAATGCAGCCGTCCTGACTCCACGCCGCCACGGCGACCGTGCGGTCATCCGGCATGCGTGGCGCACCGTAGCTTGGCGACACCAGAAGTGACGAGAGGGTTGGCGAGACGGATGCGAGCGGCACGCGGCGGGAAGGCGACGGATCAAATGGCGTCAGACTCCGATAAACGTGGCGAGTTGACCCGCTTCCCGCCACCACCACACCGGCATTGACTCTCATCGCTCAGCGGCGCCCCGTAGCGAATACGATCGTTCGGATACGAACGTTCAACGTCACAGAGGCCGTGGTCACCGGCCGGAATCCGCCGCCACCGGTGCAACCGCTCGCTGTCCATTCCGTAATATTCCTGACGATGACATCCACCACCGGTGAACTGCGGACCCTGCGCGCGGCGCTGCGCGACCAATACACCATCGAACGCGAGCTTGGCCGCGGCGGCATGGGCGTGGTGTACCTCGCGCGCGATGTGCGCCTTGAACGACCCGTCGCGCTCAAAGTGCTGCCCGCCCAGGTCGCCAAGGAAGCGGAAACCCGCGAGCGATTTCTCCGAGAGGCCCGCACCGCCGCCCAACTGTCGCATCCGAACATCGCGCCCATTTACCGGGCTGACGAGATCGACGGCATGGCGTTCTTCGCCATGGGATACGTGGACGGGGAAACGTTCGCGGATCGCATCCGCGATCGCGGTCCACTCGGCCCCGCTGAGGTCGTCCGCATTTTGCGCGAGGTCGCCTGGGCTCTGGCGTACGCTCACGCCCGCGGCATCGTCCATCGGGATGTGAAGCCCGAGAACATCCTGCTGGACCGCGCCTCCGGTCGCGCGGTGGTCACCGATTTCGGCATCGCCCGCACCACATTTGATCCGGCCATCACCCAGGCGGGCTACGTGCTGGGCTCTGTGCACTACATGAGCCCCGAGCAGTGTGCCGGCGACACCCTCGACGGCCGGAGCGACCTGTACGCGCTGGGCGTGGCGGGCTTCTTCGCCCTGAGCGGTCGGCTCCCGTTTGACGGCGAATCGCCGCAGGCGATCATCGTGGCGCACGCCACGCGCAACCCGCCAGCACTGCGCTCGTACGCCCCCGACGTCCCTTCATCGCTCGCGGACGTGATTGACGGCTGTCTGCGCAAGAACCCGGATGACCGCTTCCCCACCGGCGAAGCGCTGGCCGAAGCGCTCACCAAGGCCCTCGAGGACGCGCCCGCCGCGGCAGGGCCCGCGGGACGAGAGGTGCTCAACACCTCGCAGGCCGAATCGGTGTGGCGTCGGGCTGCCCAGCTGCAGGCAGACGCCGCAGCACGTCTCGAATCGCGGGTGCGCGACACGGGTATCGGGGCCGAATCACGCGCCCTGCTGGCATTCGACCCGAACGATCCAGACGCCGCGCCGTCCACGAGCGAGCGCGCTGCCAGGACCGACGGCTTCCGCGCGACCGATGTGGAGGCGGCCGCGCTGGAGGCGGGCATCTCGCAGCGCTACGTCGCGCTGGCGATGGCCGAGCTCCGGAGCTCCGCCACCTCGCAGCAGTTGGCCACCGAGTCGCCGGCGTGGCAGGAAGCAGTGGCCACGCGCCTGCTGGGTACCACGCAGCGCTCGCTGGCGGTGTCGCGAGCCTTCCGCTTTGCCCCGCGCGTGGTGCTGGCCGCGCTCGGGCGCTCGTTGCAGGCCATGCCATACGGGCTGGAGCTGGCAGACACGGTCGGCGGCCACCCGCTCGATGGCGGCGTGCTGGTGTTCAAGCTTCCCGATATGGTGGCCGCGGACTATCGCTGGACGTGGACGCGTTACGGGCTGTACGCAAAGGAACTGCGCATCATGATTGCCCCGCTGGCGGGAGACCCGAAAGGCTGCGAGGTCACGGCGAATCTCGACCTGCGGCGCGGGCTGGGCGCCAACATCGCCGGCTACAGCGCCGGCATTGGCTTGAGCGCCACCGCCGGCGGCATCACCATGGCCGCCGTCGGCATCAAGGCACTCGCTCTGGCGGGCATGGCACTGGCTGTGCCGGCCGTGGGCGCAGGTGCGGCCTTGGCGTTGGGTGCGTACGCGCTGTCCGGCGTGACCTACCGGTGGGAGATCAAAAAGGCCGCTGCCGAAGTGGAGCGTGCCCTCGCGGCCGTGGACGCGTCGATCCGGGCCTTCGACCTGTTCGGCGAGGCACCGCCTCCGAAGCCCCGCGTTCCTGCGGCAGCGGACGGACTCTACCTCGGCATGTAGGGCCCCGCGCCTCAGCCCAGAAACCGCCGCGCCACCTGCTCCAGCCGGTCATCGCCGGCGGCTTCTGCCGCCAGCGCCATCTCCTCCACGTACGCTCGCAGCACCGGCTCGCCCCAGTAGTAGCCGGTAGCCCGCTCGGCGAGCTGCGTCTCGCCCACGCGTGCGGCCTCCAGCAGCGCCCGGGCCGCCGCGCGATCGAAGCCCGGATCGTCGCGATCGGGCAGGTCGTAGTTGCGCCGAGGCATTTCGCCTTCGGCGTCGTCCCGCAGGAACGCTCGTGACATCGGCTACTCCTTGGTTCGCTTGGGCGCGTCGGTGAGCGCCTTGCGTGGCACCTCGCGCTCGTTGGCGCCCCAGTCCCGCTTGGCGTCTCCGCGCTTGGGCCCTTCCCGCTGCTTGATCTTGGCGCGCTCCTTGTAGGGCAGTTGCTTGCGCCCCTGTCCGTTCTTGCCGCCCTTCACGGGCGCCGCGCACCGATGACGTGATTCATTCCTGAACATGATGCATGCGTGCGCAGGCGGGAAGGGATGACCGACCGAGCGCACGGGTTGCGGGAGACGCGACGTGCCCTTCTATTCGCTGCGTGCTGCTCCCCCCTCCCCCTCCACTTCCCGCCATGTCTGCGTGCTGAACAAGGAACGCATCGGCCTCGTCCTCGGCCCGCTGCTCTTCGTCGTGTTCGGCTTTGCCGTCCGCGCAGCGGACATGCCCGCCGACGCCGCGCACGCGCTCGGCGCGATCTGCTGGATTGCCGTGTGGTGGGTCACCGAGGCGGTCCCCATCCCGATCACGTCGCTGCTGCCGCTGGTGCTGTTTCCGCTGCTGGGGCTTGTGACCATCAAGGAGATGAGCAGCGCGTACGCCGATGAACTGATCTTCCTGTTCCTCGGGGGCTTCATTCTCGCGCTGTCGCTCGAGAAGTGGAATCTGCACAAGCGCATCGCGCTATCGATCAGTCTCGCGATCGGCACCAACACGCGCCTCATCGTGCTGGGCTTCATGCTGGCCACGGGATTCCTCTCCATGTGGATCTCCAACACGGCGACCACGCTCATGATGATCCCCATTGGCCTCGCGCTGTACGCGCAGGTGGGCGGTGAGACATCGGGCGTGGTGGGCGAGCGGTTCGGCAAGGCGCTGCTCATGGGCATTGCGTATTCGGCGTCCATTGGTGGGATGGCCACGATTGTCGGCACGCCCACCAACGCGATTTTTGTGAAGGCGGTGGAGGACAACTACGGCGTGAGCATCGCGTTCGACCAATGGTTTTTGTTCGGCTTGCCCATCACCGTGGTGCTCATGTTCGCGAGTTGGTGGTACCTCGTGCACGTGGCCCAGCCGCTTCCGGCCAAGCCGCTGCCCGGCAGCCGAGACGAGCTGCGGGAGCAGCTGCGCGCGCTTGGCCGCCTCACCTGGGAGGAACGGTGGGTACTGGGCACGTTCAGCGTGGTGGCCATCGCGTGGATCACGCGTTCCTACGTGCTGCGGCCGCTCATTCCGCAAATCAACGACACCATCATCGTGCTGGCAGGCATCGTGCCGCTGTTCTTCATTCCGGCCCGTGCCAAACCGGGACGGTTGATGGACTGGCAAACGGCCAATCGGCTGCCGTGGGGCATCCTGCTGCTGTTTGGCGGTGCGTTCGCGCTGGCGCTTGCGTTCGACCAGTCGGGGCTCGGCGCGTGGTTGGCGGGACGATTTGCGTCGTTTGGGAACATGCCGCTCTGGCTCATTCTGCTGGCGCTTGTGGCGTTCACCAACTTCATCACCGAGATCACCCAGAACATCGCCACGTGCACGCTCATCATGCCGGTGATCGTGACCCTCGCGCCTCAAATCGGCGTGCATCCGCTGGGGCTCATGGCCGGTGCCGCGGTCGCAGCGAGCTGCGCGTTCATGCTGCCATTTGCCACTGCGCCCAACGCGATCGTCTTTGGCAGCGGGCACCTGAAAATGATCGACATGATTCGCGCCGGCCTTGCGCTCAACGTCATCTCGATCGCGCTGATTTCGGCGCTCGCGTACTGGTTGTTGCCGGTCGCGTGGGGATTCGATCCGCTGGCGTTTCCGGCCGAGTGGGTGCGGGTGGTGCCGGCGTAGCAGGGCGTCAGCCGCGCCGGGCGCGGGCTGAGCGGACGCTCGGCCCGTGCGACGTGAGAAACCTGCCGGGCCAGCGCGCGTAGGGGCAGCGCCTGCCTTCCCCCGGAGCCCGCCATGGAACGCTTCTTCGACCAGCTGCACGCACAGGCACGCCGCCTCGAGCCACTGTACCGGCTGGCGATCATTTCCCGCATTCTCCTGGCGCTCGCCTTCTTCCCAACCGGGATGGTCAAGCTGCTTGGCCATCGGTTCACTTCCATTGCGGTGGACAATCCGATCGGGGCGTTCTTCGAAGCCATGTACCAGAGCGGCTTCTACTGGAACTTCATCGGGCTCGGGCAGGTGTCCGCCGCCGTGCTGCTGCTGATTCCAGCCACCAGTACGCTCGGCGCCGTACTGTTCTTCCCCATCATCCTGAACGTTGCCATGATCACGTGGTCGCTGCACTTCCCGGGCACCACGTACATCACGGCGCTCATGCTGATGGCCAACACGTTTCTGTTGTGCTGGGACTACCATCGGTGGCGCGGCATCCTCTTCGCGTCGGCTGCGCAAGAGCCCGCGCGCGCACCAACGTCCATGCCACCGATCGAGCGACTCGGCTACGCGATCGGTACTTCGGCTGCTCTCGTCGCTGTCATGGCCACGCGCGGCTTCGTGTCCATGCGCGTGGCGCAGGTGATGGTGCTGGTGGGACTCGGCGCGGCGGTGCTGGTGCTCATCGGTTGGGTGCAGGTGATCCGCAAACCCGCGGCCGGCGCTATCCCTCGCGCATGACCAGCGCGGGGTCCACGCGCGCCGCTCGGCGCGCCGGCAACCAGCCCGCGATGAACGCCACCACCGCGAGCACACACATGGCCGCCCCGATCGTGACCGGATCGGTGGGCGCCAGACCGAACAACAGCGAACTCACATAGCGCGACACCCACCAGCTCACGAGTCCGCCCAGTACGATGCCACCCAGCACCAGCGATCCGGTGCGGGTCATGATCAGGCGCACCACTGATGCCGGCGAGGCACCCAGCGCCATGCGAATGCCGAGTTCCACTTGGCGACGCGAGACGGCGTACGCGGTGATGCCGTACAATCCCAACGCCGCGAGCAGCAATGCGAGCGCGCCGAAGAATCCCGCCATCATCGCAATGAGTCGCTCTTGCGAGAGTGACGCGTCGATGTAGTCGCTCATGGGCCGGAAGGAGAGCGTGAGGTCCGGATTCACGGAAGCGATTGCGCTGGAGACTTCGCGTGACAACGCGGCGACATCCGTGGTGGCGGCGCGCACCGAGAGCACCGCTGACGATTGCGGCGGCTCCTGCTGTGCCATCGCCCAGTACATCGTGGGCGTGATGGGTTCACGCAGGTCGATGTAGACGGCATCGGCCACCAGGCCGATGATCTGCACCGCCTCGGGCTCGGTATCGCCGAATCCTGGATTGATGACGGTCTTGCCCACAGGGTTTTCGCCCTTGAAGTACTTCTCCGCGAAGGAACGGTTGACCAACGCCGTCTTCGCCGCGCCGATTTGGTCGCGCGCATCAAAGTCGCGTCCTGCGAGAACAGACGTTCCCATGGTGGAGAACCAATCGGCCGACACAAAGTTCATGTTGATGATGCGTTCGTTCTCGGGCATGTCCGGCTGCTCGGGGAACTCGATGTTGAAGTTCCACTGGCTGCCACTCACCGGCACGAGTACCGACAAACCAGCTTTCATGACGGATGGCAGCGCGTTGGTCGCTTCGCGCACGCGCTCGTACAGCTGCGCGCGATCGGCCGGTGCCACCTCCGTGCCCTGCGCGCCAATGTCCACCACCAGCAGCTGCTCCGGCGTGAAGCCGAGCTCCACGTTCGCGAGCGACGTGAAGGTGCGCACGAACAATCCGGCGCCCACCAGCAGCAGCAGTGAAAGTGCCACCTGCGCGAGCACCAGCGACCCAGCCAGCCCCACGCTGCGCCCCGAGCCACCGCGCCCCGATGCAAACTGTTTCATGGCCTCCATTGGGGGCACTCGCGTCGCCAGCAGGGCCGGCGCCACGCCAAACAGCAGCGTGGTCCCGATCGCGATCAGCGCGGTGAAGCCGAGCATGCGCCAGTCCAGCCCTACATCCAAGAAGACACGATTGGACGTGGTGGCGATCTGGTGGAGAATAAGTCGGCTGGCCCACAGCGCGATGAGCACACCCAGCGCGGCGCCAACCACCGATAACATGAGGTTCTCGGCGAGCATCTGGCGCGCCAACCGCCATCGCGGCGCGCCAAGCGCAGTGCGAACAGCGAACTCATGCCGCCTGGCATTGGCACGTGCGAGCATGAGGTTCGCAATGTTGCCGCACGCGATGAGCAGCGTGAACGCCACCACCGCCGTCAGCGCAATGAGGGGCCGCTCGTAGCGTTGGCGCAGCGACGACGTGCCGGCCGATGCCGCGGCGACCGAGAGCGGCGTTGCGAGATAGCTCGCCTGATCTTCGGGCCGCCAGTCCTGAGGCAGCGTCTCCTCGCGGATCTGCGGCTGCAGCGTGCGCAGCACCGCCGTGGCCTGCTCGTGCGTCTGGCCCGGCTGCAGTCGCACGAACACGTTCATCCACCAGGTGGAGCGCCGGTCCAGGGTGCTCTCGTCGCCACGCACCAAGGGTTCGGTGCCGAGCGGTACGGCAACGTCGAACGAGCGGCCGACTTCGTGGCCGAAGAACTGCGACGGCGTCACGCCGATGATGGTGAAGGCGACGCCGCTCAACGTGATGGACTGACCGATGACGCCCTCGGCCGCGCCAAAGCGATTCTGCCAGAACGCGTTGCTGATCACCGCCACCGGTCCGTCCGGTCCGCCACCGCGCCGGTCGTCCTCCTCCGTGAAGCCACGTCCCTGCGCCATCGTCACGCCAAGCACGTCGAAGTAGTGGGCGCTCGTGAACAGACCGTCCACCGGGTCCACCTCGCCGCGTTCGCTCGCGTTGAAACGCGTGTGGCCCGCGGCGAACGCGCCGTCGAAGGCGGTGGGCCGCGCCCGCAACGCTTCCCAGAACGGGTTGGTCCAGTACGTTCGACCGTCCACCTCGCCCACGAGTGCGAGCCGCTCAGCGTGCTGCACCGGCAGGGTGCGCAGGATGAGCGCGTCCACAATGGAGAAGATCGCCGTATTCGCGCCAATGCCGAGCGCAAGCGAAAGAATCGCGACCAGGGAGACGAGCGGCGTGGCGCGGAGCGCGCGAAAGGCGCTGCGGAGCGCGGTGGCGAGCGAGTTCATGAGCGGCTGGCGGAGGGAGTTGAATCGTGCGGTGGGCGCCGGCGGGATGTACCGTACGACATGGGACAGTCCCCAACCGTAAAGGGTTGAGTCTGCCGGACGAGCGGACCGTTCCCGGACCATGTCCCATTCCCTTTACGTTCAGAATGAGCCGGTCCACGCGTTGCCTGCGCATTGAGTGAGTGAACAGCAGCAGGTGACCGTACGCCTCCGTCCCTGCTCCCCTCGCGTCTGCCCAAGGACCCCCGCAATGCCCGTTGCCAGCGCGGGGTCGCGCGAGAGGTCGTCTGCGACCTGGGCGCGGTGGAGTTCACCACCGGCGCGCCACGCTGGTCGGCCGGACGCGTGCAGTCCGCGGTCCGCATCGCGCCGACACAACTCGGTCCGCCACGCCGCTTCGTGCC
>JBBSPE010000037.1:0-31940 GCA_038259155.1 Gemmatimonadales bacterium | reverse complement strand
GGCACCGGCTGCCCCCCCGGCCGCTGGCGACCAAAAACCGCTCTTTTCGCGGTGTGTGCCTTGGCGCCGGGGGCGTCGGGGTTGTGGGCGCCGCCGACGCCGGTGTACACCACCACGCCCGCCTTGTTGATCACCACCACGTACGACGTGGCGGGCGCGTCGTACGCCTCGGACGCGTCGCCCTGTCGGTCATAGAGCATGGTGAACGGCAGCTTGAAGCGCGTCTGATAGTCCTTCACGCGCTCCACCGTCTGATTGAGCGACACGGCCACGGCCACGAACTGCACGCGATCCTTGTACTTGGCGTGCGCTGCCATCATGGCCGGCTCAAGCTGTTTGCAGTTGCCGCACCACGTCGCCCAGAACTCCAGCACCGTGGGCTTGCCGGCAATCACCGTGCCCAAGTCGAGCTTGGTGCCGTCAAGCGCCTCGATCGGCGCCCCGGGCGCCGTGGCCCCCACCTTGATGCCAAGCTCCTGCGCCGCCAGCGGTCTCGCGGCGAGCGGTTGCGCCGCAATCGCGGTAAGCGTGGCGGCGCAGACCAGCGCGGTCCGGCCAAGGGTGCGCGCGAGGCGGAGGAACGGAAGGGCGAGGCGCATGGGGCGGTTCACTGGGCGATGTGACGAATGCGTACCGCAACGTCACGGCACGGGCACGGTCGGCCGCCGGTGCGGCGGTATCCGACTGTGCAATGATAGCCGAGTGTCAGGCGATTCGTTCCGCGGGCTCAAGTCCGCTCGCCCGAGACGCCAGCGCCGCGAACGCCTCCACCATCTCTGCATCCACTTCGATGCCCGCGCGCGTGCGCAGATGCGCCAGCGCGCGATCACGCGACCACGCTTCGCGATACGGTCGGCGCGTGCCCAGCGCATCATACAGATCGCACACGTGCACCAGCCGACTCGCAAAATGGCAGCGTCGGGGATAGTGAAATATTGGATAGCCGCCCTGCCCGTTGAGCCAGATGTGGTGTTCGTACGCCACGATCGCCGCCAAGCCATGGCCGCGCCCGCGGGCGCTCAGAATGCGCGCGCCTTCCACAGGATGGCGACGCATCTCGTCCCGCTCCGCCGGCGTCAGTGGCCCTGGCTTGGTAAGCAGCTCGGGCGAGATGCGCGCCTTGCCGATATCGTGAAGCAGCGCCGCCGTGCCGATCGCGCGCACGTCGGCCGAGCCCAGCCCAAGCTGCTCGGCGAGCCCCATCGAAAGCATGGCCACGTTGCACGAGTGCGTGGTCGTGTACTGGTCCAGCTCCTTCAACTCGAGCAATGGCAGCACAACTTGCTGGTCGCGATTGAGCGCGGCCGCGAGCGCGTGCACCACGGCTTCGACCTCTGCCATGGGCACATCGCGAGCGTTGGCCACCTCGTCGTGGATCCAGCGCACCGCTTCCATTTCCTCGTCGAGCGAATCGCCCGCGAGCGCGTCGAGCAGATCGACCACCGCGAAGCCGTTCCCACCCTCGGCACGCAACGCGTCCGCTGCGTGCACGGAGAGCGGGCCCGCCCGCAAGCCTCGATGCGCAAACGCCGGAAAGCGACTGTCAACGGGCGCACTTGCACGCTCGTGCAGCGCCATCAGGAGTTGGTCGAGATCCTGGGACGTTGGAGCGGGTGTGGCGTCAAGCTCGAGCCGTTCGACGCCCGCACGCGACAACTTGATGCCCCAGTCCCACGCCGGCAGCTCGCGCATCAGGCGCGTGCCCACGATCACGTCGCCCGAGAGAAACGAGAATCGCGTCGAACCGCGCTCACTGAGCATCTGCAGCAACGCCACCAGCGCGCGATCGCGCGCACCAACACGCACCGGATGCGCCGGCGCGTAGAGCGCCATGGACGCGAGGCATTGGCCGATCGCCAGCAGGAATGCGCCGGTGGAGTTCATCGGGAGGCTCCGGACAACTTGGCACCAACCACGGCGGTCCGGCGCGCATCGTGTTGAGCGCGCGCCTGCTCGAGAATCGGGGCCACGCGGGGATCGCGTCCGTGCAGCGCAGCAAGCACGCCGAGCGCGGCCAGCACCACCGGACTGGCGTCGGCGAGCGAGGTGCGCCGCAAGACGAGCGTGCGACGTGTGACCTGCGCCAGCAACCAGTCCCGCACCGTGGGCCCGGGGGAGCCCGCCAGCGCACGCACGGCGCGCGCCAGCAGTTCCGGATCGTATTCGCCTTCGTCCACCAAGTGCATGAGGCGGCTGGCAATCACGCTCGTGATGGCGCTGCGGCCACCAGCCGGCTGGACGTCTGACAGTGCCAGCGCCCCGTCGATGCCCGCCCGCACGATGCGTTCACAATCGTCGTCGAGCGCCTGCCGCATGGCCAGCTCCCGGGTGCTGCCATCCTCGAGCAGAATGCGCACCGCCTCAATGCGCACCTGCTCGGCCGGGTGATGTAGAAACTGGCGCAGATCAGCCGCGCGCGAGGTGCTGTCACCGGCGGTCGACGCATCGCGCAACAGCGCGAGCAGGTTGCGCGCGAAATACCACGGCGGCGAGCCCTGCAGGCGGCGCAGCAGCTCCGGTACAAGCGCCGGTCCATACTCACGCAGCCGATCATACAACAGGCGTCGCGCCGACCGCGAGCTCAAGGACTCGAGCGCGTCAAGCAGCATGGGTGCCGCCTCAACGGGCAGGGCGGCAATCAGCACACGCACCGCGGCGGCATCGAATGGCTCGTGCGAGAGTGCCGCCGACACCGCCGTGGGTGCCACCGCGCCGTCGCGAAGCGCCCGCGCCGTCTGCACATTCGGTGACGCGTCGAGCCACTCGAAGAGCCGTACTGTATGGCCATCGGCGACCAGTTGCTGCGCCGCACTGATGGCGTCCTCGCCCACCAACCCGATTTCGCACGCGAGCTTGATCAGGCGCCCACTTTCGCCCGGTATGGATGGCTCGTCCACCTGCAATCCGGGCAGCGTCGACTTGGGCGCGAGCGCCGCGATCGCGTGCTCCGCCGTGATCTCCACGTCGGCAAAGGCGTCTGGCTCGCCATCTGACCCGTCCGCCCCAAGCGCGACAAGGTCCGCCGTCGCGGAGCCGCCGTCCCCGGGCGCTTTCGCGCGACTACCGGGCGACAGCGCGTCCGTGGTGATTTCCGGTGCAATGCGCGTGGCAAATCCGGGCAGCGTGGTGGAATCGAACAACGCGATATGATCAAGCAATGAGCGGTGCGCCACGGGATTGGGGTCGGACAAGCGCCAGCCGGCCACCAAGTCGCGTGCCGCCGAACGCAGCGCGAGCTGCTCCGTTCCTCGGCCGCGACGATCGGTGGCGTGGCGCGACAGTTTGCCGAGAATGCGCAGCAGTTGATGCGACATCTCCTGGTCGGTCGCGCGCGCCGCCACTTCGAGCCACTCCACTACGGCCTGTGCGGGCAGAGCCGAGACCACCTCGGAAAGCAGCTGCCGCTGTTCGCGCCCCGTTCCTGCGGCGCGCAGCACCGTGGCGAGTGAGGAATCCCCGAGCCGGTGCAGCACACTGCGAAGTCGCTGGCCGAGTTCTTCGCGCACCGCGGGTGGCGCATTGCTCACCTGAGTGGCGAGCGAGAGCAGCACTTGCGCCACGCGGCGCGCGTACGGCTCCTGCTGTGCCCGCTGCTCAATGGCGGCCGCGATGTCCTCGGCGCTCGCGCTGGCGAGCGGATCGTCGGTGTCGCTTTCGTTGTCGGCTGCGATGTCCGGTGTGCTGTCCGACAGAGACAGCGCTCTTCCGGCCGGGCTCTCGCCGATACCGGTCAGCGAGGCCTCGGGTGCGTGTCCGCCGCGTGTCACTCCGCCCGGTGTCGCTCCGCTCGGCGCGGCCACCGAGTCTGCACTCTCCTCCAGCTCCTCGAGCTCGAACGCGGCCGAGGCGAGCGCACGCCAGATGGCGCTGGCCTCCTGCCGGGCGTTGGCCGCCGGGTCGCCCAGCACGAGCCGGTCATACGCGAGGCGTCCGATCGTAATTCCCGGCACGCTGGGCGCGGCCTCCGGCGACGGATCCTTCGCGCCGGGCGGCAGTTCGCGGGCCAGCCAGCTCAGCGCGAGCCGCAGTGCGTCGATGGCCACGCCCGGCTGAAACGTGAGCGCGCCCACTCCGCGCCGGTGCAGACGTTCTGCCAACTCGCGTGCGACCGAGCCACCGCCGTCCACGGGCGCGCCATTGCAGAGCAGCTCACGGTGCGCCACGCCGAGCGACAGTTGGCCGTGCGCCGCGAGCATGTCCGTGAGTGCGGCGAGCAGCTCCGCCTCCGCCTGCAACACCATCGGGTGGGTGGCCGCGTACGCGCGTCGTCGATTGAGCGCCACCGCGAATCGCGTGAGCAGCGGCCGAACCGACACCGACAGCGAGCCCGACACCGAGCCCGCCACCGAGCCCGATGCCGAGCCTGAAGCCGACGCCCCGGCGATCTCGCCGCGAGGCGGGATGGTTCCGGAGACTGTCGGGGTGAGGGCTGCAGACATGGCGATCACGGGAGACGCGGGTGCGCCACGGCGGCTCACCCCATAGCAAAAGGACGACCAACCGCACCCGATCGTCAGTGCGGCGTACCGAACGCCGGATCGGACACGCGGGCGAGGAGACGAGCTGCTGAGCCGAGGCGGAAGAAACGGTAGCCCTTGTGAGGTATCGGCAGGTGATGGCGCCGGCCCAAGTCCCGACAATCGGAAGTCGAGCGACAAAACCGCGTTATCTTTCAAGATTGGGCCAGAACCGGCCCGCATTCCACGATTCCCGCACCGCTCCGTACCCATGGCACCACAGTTCATCTACGTGATGAAAGCCCTGCGCAAGGTCGTTCCACCTTCGCGCATCATCCTCGACGACATCTGGCTCTCGTTCTATCCTGGCGCCAAGATCGGCGTGCTCGGCCCCAACGGCGCCGGTAAGTCATCGCTGCTGCGCATCATGGCCGGCGTGGACACCGAATTTCAGGGTGAGGCCTGGGCGCACAAGGGCACGCGCATTGGCTACCTCGCGCAGGAGCCGCAGCTGGACGAGACGCTGGACGTGCGCGGCAACGTGGAGCTGGCGCTGACGCCGCAGCGCAAGGCGCTCAACGACTTCAACGACATCTCCATGAAGTTTGCCGAGCCCGACGCGGACTTTGACGCGCTCATGGACAAGCAGGCCAAGCTGCAGGAATACATCGACCAGCACGACCTCTGGAATCTCGACAACAAGATCGAGGTCGCCATGGACGCGCTGCGCCTGCCGCCGGGTGACGCCTCGATTGCCAACCTGTCCGGTGGTGAGAAGCGTCGCGTCGCGCTGTGCCGTTTGCTGCTCGAGGAGCCGGACATGCTGCTGCTCGACGAACCAACCAACCATCTGGACGCCGAGAGCGTGGCGTGGTTGGAGCACTATCTCGAGCGCTTTGAGGGCACGGTGGTGGCCATCACGCATGATCGCTACTTCCTGGACAACGTGGCCAAGTGGATTCTCGAGCTTGATCGCGGCAAGGGCGTGCCGTACGAGGGCAACTACAGCGGCTGGCTGGAACAGAAGCAGTCGCGCATGAAAATCGAAGAAAAGACGGCCAGTGCGCGTCAGAAGACGCTGGAAAAGGAGCTCGAATGGGTGCGCATGTCGCCGCGCGCGCGTCAGGCCAAGAACAAGGCGCGTCTGCAGGCGTATGAGGACCTCGCGAGCGAGGCGCAGCAGGACCGCGTGATGCAGAACGAGATCGTGATTCCGCCGGCCCCGCGGTTGGGCAACGACGTGGTGATCGCGAAGGGGCTGCGCAAGGCGTACGGTGACAAGCTGTTGTTCGAGAACCTGTCGTTTGATCTGCCGCGCGCGGGTATCGTGGGCATCATCGGTCCCAACGGTGCGGGCAAGACGACACTGTTCCGCATGATCAACGGCCTGGAGCAGCCGGACGCCGGCGCGCTCAAGCTCGGCGACACGGTGGAGATTTCGTATCAGGACCAGCAGCGCACGCTCGAGGGCAAGCGCACGCTGTGGGAGGAAATTTCCGGCGGTCGCGAGACGATTCCGGTGGGCAAGCGCGAGCTGAACTCACGCGCGTATGCGGCCAGCTTCAACTTCAAGGGCGCCGATCAGCAGAAGCTGGTGGCGAACATGTCGGGTGGTGAGCGCAACCGGCTGCATCTGGCCAAGACGGTGATGCAGGGTGGCAACCTGCTGCTGCTCGACGAGCCCACCAACGATCTCGATGTGGACACGCTGCGTGCGCTCGAGGATGCGGTGCTCGATTTCTCGGGGTGTGCGGTGATCATTTCGCATGATCGGTGGTTCCTGGATCGTGTGGCCACGCACATTCTGGCGTTCGAAGGGGAGTCCGAGGTGGTGTGGTTCGAGGGGAACTACAACTCGTACATCGAGGATCTCAAGCGTCGCAAGGGTGCCGACGCGGACCAGCCGCATCGGATCAAGTACCGCAAGTTGGTGCGGTAGGCGGTTGGCTGTTGTGGCTGCCACGCGTATGGTGCGGTAGCCGCGCACCCAGTCCACCCGCGCGCGCTCAACGGCTGCGCCGACAGCGCGCGCGCGCGGACCGGGTGCGCGGCTTGCGGGGTGGGGGCGTGCGGCCGCAGCTGCCGACCTGTGAACACCTGGCGCAGGGCTTGATTCGGTGGACTGGTGACTCGGATCCGCGGACACCTTCACGTTTGCCGAGTCGACGCGTATCCGGCTCACCGTCGAAGGGCAGATCCAGCGAATGTTTACGGGCGCGATCGGCTACAACATTGCGGGCAATCCCTACCCACCGCTCGATGCGGATGCGGAGTGGCTGGGCGCGGACGCGTCCGGCTTTGTCTACACCGACTTCTTCTCCAGTACGGGCGCGATGAACACTTCGGCCATCGCGCCGTCCCCGAACTGGATTTCGACGCCCGCAGTGGATTCGTTCAGCAAGATCGGTTCCGCCAGAGGCGTCGGACCGATTCGCCGGTTCAAATTCAGACAGCAAACCAGTCCCGCGCAAGCCGACTGCAAGGCTTTCTCGGGCCAACAATGCGTTGTCGCCTACAGCGGCCAGCAAACGGTTACTCTCGAGATCATCAGCGCGTGGCTCTCGCTGACGGCGACTCCGGACTCGGTGGTTGAGGGAGATCCCGTGACGTTCACCGCAACGTCCTCGGTGGGCGGCATCACGGTTCGCGAATGGCAGTGGGTGCCCGATTCCGCTGGCACCGCCGTTACCAGCGCCGCGTCCTGTGGCATGGCGACCACCTGCACTGTTCGCGTGTATGAATCGGGAACCATGCACGTGCGGGCCCGTGTAGGGAACGGTTCGAGCGCGATCACGGAGCGGGCGACGGCGCATGTGACGGCTTTGCCGCCGAACTACCCGATCGTGCAGTGTCCAACGGGGGATTCATTGCTCGATCTGCCCGCCACTCGTGCGTTGCTCAAGGATCTCGCGTGGCGCAACGACTCGCTCACTCCTCGGGTTGAATGGTCCGGCATGGTGTATCAGCTACCAAACGGCAGCTATCGGTTTCTTGTGGACACCGTCTCCCCCGCACTCGTCCCCAGTCCGTGCCGGCAATCAGACTATACGATTGCAACTCCCTCAGGCTGGACCCGTATGCTGCGGGCACATTCGCATCCTGGCGCCGTCGGCGATACCATCTGCTCCGGTTCGCAAATAGTCCTGCCCGGTTGGCTAGGAGGGGTGCTGTCGCCTGCGGATTGGGAGCTCGCCGACGACATGTACAGCCACCAGAAGCCAGCAATTCCTCAAGTTGCTGTCGATCCCGTCGAAATCGCTATCGGCAGAACCGGAGAATGGCTAAGCACAACGAGCGTTGCTCCGGGTACAACTCTACCAAACCGCAAGGTGCCTGACGCCGCTCAGTTCGTGCAGCAGTACAATTCCTTTCCTCGACAAGGTACGTCATGCGCTCGACCCTAATTGTCACTGGACTGGTTGTTGGTGCGTTCGTGGCGCTCCAGTTTCCTGGATCCGCTCACGGGGAGCCCCCGGAGAGCGGAAAGTTGTCCCCTTGGGAATCAAATCCCTGCAGCGGGGTCCTCGATGGAGATCTGATGCAGGTAGAGGTCCATGCGAGAGCCATTGTTCGCGAGGGAACGGGACCCAAGATCGCAACGATGCGTGACGCGCTCGGCCTGAGCGTCTGGCCCTTGGATAGCGTCGTGGCCACGACGGACTCGCTGGTTTGCACACACCTAGATTCCCTGATCTCGGTGTGGCTTGCTTCCCCAGCCGGAGCTGGCGTCACTCGCCAATCGTGGTGGACGAAGAATGTTGTCGCTCGAGCAAACCCAGGTCGATACTGGGTCAGCACCACCGAGTCTCCGACGGGTGTCTACTACAACTTCGTAGTGGATTCCGTTGGGGGAGAAGTCAAGTTCTTCAGCTCCGCGTACCAGTAGCCACGAGCGACTCGCGCGTGTTGAACGTGCCTCGGAGGAGGCGATATTCGCATTCTCCAAGCGCAATCGACGTGGAAAGACTGCGTGCGAACGGCAGCCATTTCTCCACGAAAGCCTGGTAGCTCCAGATCATGCGTTCGACCATGACAAGAATCGGCTTCGCAAGCATCACGCTCCTCCTTGCACTTGGTACGGACTTCCCTGGGCACGGCCGAGCTGCGCCAGTCGGAGATTTCCGACGCATGCAATCGCATGCCTGCGATGGACTCCCGGAAGGAAACCTGATCGACATGGAGTTTACCGCCCGAGCTGAGGTGGCTGATTCCGCCGAGTCCGTCGCAGCGGCTGCGTTTCGGCAGGACTCTCTGGGGCTGACCACTTGGCCTGCAGACAGCGTAAAGTCCACCACCGATGCGACCGTCTGCGCTCACGTGGATTCGTTGATCTCTGAGTGGCTCTCATCTCCTGCCGCCACAGGCGTGTCGAGTGACTCCGCATGGACTCGCAACGCGGTCGCAAGAGTCAACCCGGGCAAGTACTGGGTCATCCCAGCCTTCCTCTTTGAGAACGGCGTTCAGTACAACTTCGTGGTGGACTCCACAGGTGGGGGGGCAGATTCTTTCGCTCGGTGCAGCTCTAGTTTCTGACCGGCGGTCAATGATCGGTCCGTGGACAGCTCGGAGCGCCACCGCGTTGTTGCGGATACGCCGACCCGATCAAGGAAGGAGTCGACGTGGCCAACAGCGTGGTGGGGATGGCGCTCGTCGGAGCAGTAGCATGGGAAGGTAGGAAGCGAGTGCGCTGGAGCCGGTCTTTGACCAGAGGCTCTCGGGACGGGTGGACCACAGGCCGCAAATTCTCGAGGAGTGGCATGCGGATTCGTGCAGACGCGATCGCTGTTGCGTTGTGCAGTGCAGCGGTCCTGTTCGCCTACATGAACGCGTGCTCGGCTTCACCGCGATCGCTCGAACGCACTGTAGCCTCCAGCCATGCTTGCGTTCTGTCGACCGAGGGAGAATGCGCAACCGGCGTCGCGCTGGCACGCTCGTTTGTGTCCACGCGACACTTCGCTCGCGCGTGCAGCTGCAAACCTGATAACGCGACAGCGTCAGTCTTGTAACGGATACTCTGGTGTGCCGTCGCATTGACTCTCTCGTCGTCGATTGGCAGGCCACCATGACCGCAGATTCGCTCAGTCTCGTTGGATCCACGTTTCCCGTAGTGGCACTGTTCCGGATCAACCCAGGTCGCTACTTTTACTATTCCCTCAGCAACCCCGCTCCTGGTCGTCGCCTTGTCTTCTTCGTGGATTCTGCAGACGGCGCGGTGGACTTCCTCGAGTTGTATCCGTGAGCCGTGAAGATGGTCGGAGCCGGTGTGTTTGCCGTCCTGCTCATCATTTCAGGCGGAATGGGAGCCGGGGATAGTGAATCGATCTGGTCGGCCCGTTCCGTTGCCAACCCATGCATCGGCATAGCAGGAGGCAATCTTGAGCTTGCTGTATCTCGGGCAGGTTTCATGGCGAGCGATCCGGACTCAAGCTCTGTCGAGTTCCGAACCTTCCTCAGCCTACAGCAGTGGCCCGCGGACAGTATCGCCGCTACCAGCGATTCCGTAGTCTGCACACACGTTGACTCGCTGATTGCCGTCTGGCACGCTACTCCGGCAGGTATCGCTTCTGGCGTGCTCCGCAACTCGTACTGGGGACCGACGGCCGTGGTCCGGATCAATCCAGGCAAGTATTACGTGTGGCCAGGTTTGGTCGACGCGGAGGGCTTCGAGTTCAACTTCATTGTTGATTCCGTTGGCGGCGACGTTCGTTTCTGGAGAGGCACGTAAATCCCATCAGGAAGTGGGCAGGCCTCCATGTCTGCGTGTGAGCTTGTCGGCGAGACCTGCACCTCGTCCCGAATGCCACTTGGGGATCACCGGTGATTTCGAAATCGATCGGCATTGTCCTGCTTGCTGTCGTCGCTGGCGTCGCCATCAGGCCGACGGTCTCGCGGCCGTCGACGGACTACCCTCGCACGCAGCCGCCAAACCCCTGTGAAGGCGTCCTCGAAGGCAATCTCGAACTCGCAGTGTCGCGATCCGGCTCGCTGGCCAGCGAGACAGACTCGTTGACCGTCGAGTTTCGTGCGGAGCTCGGCCTGCAGCAGTGGCCGGAGGACAGTGTCGTTGCCACTGCGGACTCGCTCCTCTGTGCACATGTGGATTCGCTGATAGGCGTGTGGCATGCAACGCCAGCGGGCACCGCCTCCGGTGTCGTTCGCAATGCGTACTGGGGACCGACCGCCGTGGTTCGGATCAATCCGGCCGAGTACTACGTGTCGCCCGGACTGGTCGATAACGAAGGCCGCGACTACAACTTCATCGTCGATTCCGTTGGTGGTGGCGTGCACTTCTGGAAGGGCGTCAATCAGTGAGAGGTTGAGCCCCGGTGCGGGCAGCCGACCTTGTTGGTCGGGGGCATCATCAGTGCGCTCTTGGGAACAGTGCATGCGCAAGCTGGCTTTCACGCTGTGCTGACGTCGAGCATTCGCAGGTCTGTGCTTGTTCGGTCAGATGATCGTGGAAGGTATCCGTGGTGCCGGCCAGCCCTTCATCCATCTCGCGTGTGACGATTCTCCAACATTCGCGCCTGGCAGGCGCCCTGGCGCTTCTCGCTGTCTGCTCCGCGTGCATCCCCCTGCCCGGCGGCTACAGCCTTGAGAGCAAGGTGGTGTCGGCCAAGGAGGGATCAAACACCTTGGTGGCGACCGATGGCACACGGTGCAGCGTCAGCGACAGCGCATACGAGGATGCGCGCGTTGGCCGCGAACACCGGTGTGCCTGGAGCGGCAGGTCTGGCGTCGGCGGCGCAGCGCGGCCTCTCATCAGCGACTAGCAACACTCCGCTTTTGTGCTCAGCGGCGCGTGGCGCCGCTGCATGCAAGCATGATTGCATGCAATCGTAGTTGCTGGCAGTTCTCAGCAACACCGCACATCATTCGGCCCGCCAATCGGCCGGTGCACCACGCGGCGCACGGTCCGGTCCAGCAGGTCCTGCTCCACACGCTCGATGTCGTCCAGTGTGGGGCAGGGAATGGTGTGCCCTCGCGGCGGACAGTCGGGGCTGGCCGAGATGGACGCGGCGCGGTCGGCGGCGGCCATCACGGTGGCCCGCGACGTATACGGGATCTCGCTGCTCACGGCCTGCTCACGGCCGCTGCCAATGTTGAACCACCGGCGCATGCTGGCCAGCAGAATGATCCACGTGCACACGAGAAAGAACGCGGCCACCGCGGCGTCGAGCCGGTCATTGAAGATCATGATCCGCGCGGCCTCCTCGGTGGCGGCGCCCGGCGGCAACGTGCCCGACGCCAGCGCGTCGGTGAACCCCTTGGCATGCGACAGGAATCCGATGCGCGGATTGGCGTCAAAGATCTTCTGCCACGCCGCCGTGGTGGTCACGATCACCAGCCACGTGAGCGGAATGCCGGTCACGAACGCGAGTTTCACACGCCCCATGCGCACGATCACGGTGGTGCCCACACACAGCGCGACCGCGGCCAGCAACTGGTTGGCAATGCCGAACAACGGCCACAGCGAGTTGATGCCGCCCAGCGGATCGGTGACGCCCTGATACAGGAAGTGTCCCCACGCGGCCACGAACAGTGCGCTCGAGAACAGCACCGCCGGCATCCAGTTCGTGCGACCCAGCGGCGCCCAGATGTGCTTGAGCCCGTCCTGCAACAGGAAGCGCCCCACCCGCGTACCAGCGTCCACCGTGGTGAGAATGAACAGCGCCTCGAACATGATGGCAAAGTGGTACCACAGCGCCAGCGTCCCGTCGCCGCCAAGCGCTCGGCTGAACAGGTGCGCCATGCCCACGGCGAGTGACGGTGCGCCACCCGTGCGCGACAGCAACGACCCTTCGCCCACCTGCTGTGTGAGACGCGCGAACTCGGCGCCATCGAGCGTGAAGCCCCAGCCCTGGATGGCCACCGCCGCCGTCTCGATCGTGGGGCCGAGCAACGCGGCCGGTGCGTTGATGGCGAAGTACGTGCCTGGGTCCAGCACACACGCGGCAATCAGCGCCATGATGGCGACGCCACTCTCCATGAGCATGCCGCCGTAGCCCACGAATCGCGCCTCGTTCTCCCGGTCCAACAGTTTGGGTGTGGTGCCGCTGGAAATGAGCGCGTGAAAACCGGAAATCGCACCGCAGGCAATCGTGATGAACACGAACGGGAACAGCTTGCCGGCGAACACGGGACCGGTGCCGTCCACGAAGCGCGTGAGCGCGGGCATGTGCAGCGGCGGCAGCACCACGATGATGCCGATGGCCAGCGCGCCCACCACCCCGATCTTCACGAACGCGCTCAGGTAGTCTCGCGGCGCGAGCAGCAGCCACACGGGCAGCACACTCGCAAGGAAGCCGTAGCCCATCACGCTCCACGCGAGCGTGGTCTTGCTGAGCGTGAACATGGGGCCGAGCACCGCATGCTCCGAGGCAAACTTGCCGGCGTAGAGCGAGAACACGAGCAGCACCAACCCCATGGCCGTGGCTTCCACCACCTTGCCCGGCCGGAACCAGCGCAGGTAGCTGCCCATGAGCAGCGCAATCGGAATCGTGAGCGCGATCGTCACGATGCCCCACGGCGACTCGGCCAGCGCATTGGTGACCACGAGGCCGAGCACGGCGATCAGGATGATCATGATGCCGAGGATGGCCACGAGCGATACGCTGCCGGCGACGGGTCCGATTTCCTCGCGCGCCATCTGGCCCAGCGACTTGCCGTCGCGCCGTACACTCGACGCCAGGATCACGAAGTCCTGGACGGCGCCGCCAATGGCCACGCCGATGAGAATCCAGAGTGCGCCGGGCAGGTAGCCAAACTGCGCCGCGAGCGTGGGGCCCACGAGCGGGCCGGGTCCCGAGATGGCGGCGAAGTGATGCCCGAACACCACCCACTTGTTGGTGGGCACGAAGTCCCGCCCGTCCTCCAGACGGAGCGCCGGTGTCGCCCGCTCGGCATCGAGCGCAAACACCTTGGCGGCGATGAACTTGGAGTAGAAGCGGTAGGCGATGGCGTAGGTGCAGACCGCCGCGGTCACGAGCCAGGCGGCGTTGATGGATTCGCCGCGCTTGAGCGCGAGCACGGAGACGGCGGCGGCGCCTGTGGCGGCGACCGCCAGCCAGGGGAGGGCACGCAACAGGGAGCGCATTCGGCGGGAGCCCGCAGCAAGGGGGTCGGGATCCGCGGGGCATTCGCCGTGGCGGATGAGCGCAGAGATAATGGCAGAGCGCTCGGTGCGACAGGGGGCACCTCGCGCCGACTCCATTGCGCACGGTCTCCCGTTCAGGCCTCTGCTGCCGCCGGCAGCACCACCGCGAACGTCGATCCCGCACCCTCGGTGCTCACCACGTGCACCGAACCGCCCATGCCCGAGACGAGCTGCCGTACCAGCGCCAGACCAAGACCCATTCCTCCGCGCGACCGATCGCGCGACGCATCAACGCGGTGAAATCGCTCCCAGATCAACGGGAGATGCTCGGCGGGAATTCCGCGCCCGGTATCGGACACTTCGATGCGGACGCAGGACTCACGCTGCACGTCGCTGAGCGCGCTGGTCGAGTCAGCGTTGTGCGACACGCGCATGGAGACCGTGCCACCGGGCGGTGTGTGCGCTATCGCATTCTGCAGCAGGTTGCGCAGGACCTGCGCGAGGCGACGCGGGTCTGCGCGCACGTGCAGCGCTGTGCCAGCTGTCGGGAGATCGAATCGCAATGCCGGCGCTGAGTCCTGCATGGCGTGGCCGGCCTCACGCGCAGCAGCGACTGCGTCGACCCGATCGATGTGCAGGGACAGCTGGCCCGATTCGGCGAGGCTCAGCTCCTGCAGCTCCTCGATGAGCGTGGCGAGCAGCGAGGCCTCGCGGTGCAGTGTCTGCAGCGCGCCCTCGTCCACGGGGCGCAGACCGTCCTGCATGGCTTCCAGCGAGCCGATGATGTTGGTGAGTGGGGTGCGCAGCTCGTGCGCCACATCGGTGATGAGGGTGCGCTTGTGTTGATCGGCCTGCTCGAGCGCACCGGCCATGTGGTTGAATGATCGCGCCAGCTCCGCGAGCTCGTCTCGCCCGTGCGCGTCCACGCGCGTGTGCAGTGCACCGTGCGCCACCGCGTCGGCACCGTTGGCGAGCGCGCGCACCCGACCCACCAGCGGCGCGGCGACGAGAAGCGATGCCAGCGCGGCAACGATGCTCGCGGCAATGACGGCGCGAAGCAGCGTGCGCCGCAGCGCGGCACGCGATGCGGCGAGTGGCGTGGGGTTCAACTCGCCGTCGGAAGCGCCGCTTAACCCGGCAGCATCCTCGGACGCACCGCGCTCCGCGTCCGCACCAACCGGAACCAGCGCAACCTCGCCGATCACGCGGCCGGCACTGCGGATCATCTGCGTGCCGACCTTGAAGCGATCCTCGAACACTTCGCCGCCGGATGTTCGGAGCCGCTGCAGCGTGACCCCCTGTGCGTCGGCCGCGAGCAGCGAGAGCGTGGAATCAGTGCTCGCCCGCAGCGATCGTGCGGAGTCCAGCAGCACGAGGGCCATGGTGGGTTGCGCGGAATGCCGCGTGGCGATGTCACCAAGTCTCACGTTCCCGTTCGGTCCGATCATGTCGGTCCATTCAGACGCGATGTCAGCCACTGCGCTGTCGGCCAGCTGCACCGCCACCGATTCGCCCTCCTGCAGCTCGCGGGTCAGTTCCACGCGGCTCCACAGCTCGACGCGCAGCGCCACCCAGACCGTCGCCAGCACCACCAACGGCCACGAGATGGCGAAAATCCGGAGGCGCAGTGACGCACGCACTTGTCGAGGCGGGCGCGTGCGGTCTGGCTCAGCCACGCACACTGCCCGGCGTGCCTGCTGGTACCACGCTCCCGGCAGCGCGCGCGAATCGGTATCCCTGACCCACCACCGTCTCTATCAACTGCGGATGCGCGGGATTCACCTCGAGCTTGCGACGCAGATTGCGCACGTGCACGTCCACCGTGCGATCGAACCGATCGCTCGGCTCACCCGGCAGGGCCTCGAGCAGCTGCTGGCGTGTGCAGATGTAGCCTGGGTGCCGTGCGAGCGCGACCAGCAGGGCGTACTCGCTGGCGGTCAGCGAGACCTCGGCGCCGGATACCGTGACCAGGGCGCGATCACAGTCAATGCGTACCGGGCCGCGCTGGAACACGGTGCGGCCGTGTGGCAGAGCGCGCCGAAGCACCGCGTGCACGCGCGCCACCAGCTCGCGCGGGCTGAAGGGTTTGGGCACGTAATCATCTGCCCCCAGTTCAAGTCCGGCCACACGGTCCTCTTCTCGCGTACGCGCCGACAGCAGGATCACGGGCGTGTCCGCGCGGGCACGCGCCGCGCGGCACAGCGCGAGCCCGTCTACACCCGGCAACATGATGTCGAGCAACAGCAGGTCGAACACCTCGCCATCCAACCGCGTCAATGCAACCGCGCCGTCGTGCTCAACGTGGACTTCGTGTCCGGCGTGTTCGAGATACAGGCGCAGCAGTTCGGCCGTGGTGCGGTCGTCTTCCACCACGAGAATGCGCGCGTGCGGCGTGGTCACCGTGCCCGAGGTTCGACGAGCTGCGCGAACGCGTTGGCCATGGCGCGGGTTGCGGGTGACCGGCCCTCGCCGTTCATGAGGAAGAGAATCGTGTTGCCGCGACCGTTCGACGCACGATGGATGAAGAAGCCCCGGTCCGATCCACCGGCGTCGCGACTCGGGCCCTGCTGCCATTGGGCCCAGACGCCGGAGAGCAGTGTGCCGTTTGCAATGGCGTCGTAGTAGCGCGTCATGTCGTCGAGCGTGGAGAACATGCCGCCGCTGCCCATCACGAGCCACGAGGTGGGTCCCCAGTTGGGTGGGATATTCGGGAGGCCCACCAGGCTCGGCCCCGGTCCCACGGCAAAGTCCGCCACGCGGAGGCCGAGCCGTTCGCCGTAGTAGCCGGTGCGGGTCATTTGCAGCGGCTCCAGGATTTCGGCGCGCACGAAGTCGCGGTAGCTGCGTCCGTCCACATGTTCAATCAACGCGGCGAGCAGCACGAACGCGGCGTGGGAATGGCGATCGTCGCTGCCCGGTGCGAAGAGAAGCGTCGAGGACAGGATGCGTTGCTCGGCCGTTGCGCGATCAATCCAGGCGAGATCCGGGTCCCAGTCCTGCGCCGGAATGTCATGGAAATCAATGAGGCCCGAGCGACCAGTGAGGAGATGCCGGATGGTGAGTCCCCTCTTGTCGGCCGGGACGTTCGCAAACCACCGGCCGACACTGTCGTCGAGGGCCAGCTTGCCGCGCTGGCCAAGCAGCATGATGCCGCTGACGGTAAAGTCGATGGGCGTCGATCCGATGCCGTATACCGTTTCGAGCGTCGTGCGCACATTCGTGGACGAGTCGGCGAAGCCGTACGCCGCGCGTACGACGGTGTCGGCGCCGTGTCTGGCAACCACAACGCCGCTGAAACCGCTCGCGCCCATCGACTGCATCCGCTCCGCGAGGTTGTCCCAGGTGAGTCCGGTCCAGCGATCGTCCGTCTCGGTTGGAACGGCGCGGGCGACGGCCTCGTCAAGGCGTGTGATCATGCCGGTGCTGTCGAGCTCAAGCGGAATTTGGACTGCGTTCGCGCCAACGAGCTTCAGCAGCAATCCGGAATCCGTGCGCTCGAGCGAGACGTCATCCACGCGTGCGCCAAGCGTGGCGCGCGCCTGCTGCAGCCGCAGGCGGAGTGCGGCTACCGTGAGGCGCTGCTGGAGGGCCGGCGCGGTGCGGGCGGCGACGAAGGTGTTCACGGCCGTGGAGTCAGGCGACTCCAACGCGGCCACCAGTGCCTGCACGGTGGTGCGTACCTCGGGCGGTGGCCCGCCCTGTGCGCCGAGCGGAGCGGTCGGGGCGAGCAGCAGGGCCAACAGGAGCGCCAACAGCAGCGCCGGCAGCAGCGCAGGTGACAGCGCCAGGGTCGGGAGCGACGTTCGGATGGCCGAGCGTGCATGCACGGACGACGTCAAGCGCATCGTGGAGCGAGCGGACGCGGTGTTGGAGAAGGACATTCACGAGGTGGTTGCGGGGGCAGCGACGGGCTCACCGGAATCGTGTATCGGCCGTGTGAAGGCGGAATGAAGGCGGTGGCGCGCTGCGCTCGCGATGCCCGTGACGCACATTGGAATGGGTGATCCTGCGGCCGACGCTGGCAGTGGACGCGATTCGTGGAAACTGAACCGTTCGTTCCTCGATGATGCACGCAGAAGGACCCGCCGGCTACTCCGGCACCCCGCTCGCCCGGAAGCTCGGCATCAAGGCCGGGAGCTATGTGGTCGTGGCCGGAGCGCCTCCCGACTACGAGACGCTGCTCGCCCCGCTGCCGCCCGACGTGCAGATCGGCAAGCGCGTGAGTGAGGTCACGGACCTGGTGCACGTGTTCGTGACGGGGCGGGCGGAATTGGTTCGGCAGCTGGCCCGCCTCCGCACGCGCATCCGTCCCGATGCCATAGTCTGGGTGTCGTGGCCCAAGCAGGCGTCCAAGGTGCCCACCACGATCACCGAAGATGTGATACGGGATGTGGCGCTGCCAATCGGCTTCGTGGACGTGAAGGTGTGCGCGGTGGACGCGGTGTGGTCGGGACTCAAGCTGGTGGTGCGCAAGGAGCTGCGGTAACGGAGCAGACTGAGGCAGCGCGTTGGCGACGAATCACGAGACCGATGCTTCGCCGTTACTCCAGGAACATCATCCCCACCCGTACGGCCTCCTCGCCCAGCTCCTCTTGCCAGCGCACCTCGGCGCGCAGTGGCGCCATGCGGCCCACCTTCACGCGACACACCACGCCCGGATAGCAGTGGTCGGACCGCAGCAGCAGCAGGCCACAGCCTGCCATGGGCGACTCTTCCACGATCACCGCGGATTGCGATGGGGAAAACGGACCGTCCAGCGGCCCAAAATCTAGCTGCGCGGTTTCGAGCAGATCAGCTCGAAAGCGGATTCGCTGGCGTTTGGCGGTACCTGAGACGGGCATGCGGGAGGGCTCGCGGTCGAGGCCGGACGGTCCGAGGAGAAGGAGGATCCGCAGGGCACGTGGTGGGAGACACGCGCGATCCGCTGCTGGCAGCCGGATGCACGCGTCAGACCCAAGACGCGCGAACGACCGTACGGCAACTCGACGACGGCGATCTGGTGATCCCGTCGCCGACTACCCTCAAATCGGCTCGTCAAACCGGTAGATATCGCTGACCTCAGAGCCGGCTGGCACCTCAAAAATGGACTTGAGAATACCGTCATGGAGGCGGTACACCCAGCCGTGCAGGTCCGGCGCCTGCCGAGCCTTCCACGCGCGCTGGATCACGCTGGTCTTCACCAGGTCGAGCACCTGCTCCTGCACGTTCAGCTCCACCATGCGGTCCACGCGCGCCGCTGGATCGGGGATCGCGTCTACCTCTTCGCGGTGCAGGCGATACACGTCCTTGATGTTGCGCAGCCACTTGTTGATGATGCCGTACGACTTGTTCGTCATGGCGGCGGCCACGCCACCGCACCCGTAATGGCCGCACACGATCACGTGTTTGACCTTGAGCACCTCCACGGCATACTCGAGCACCGAGAGCATGTTGAGGTCGGTGTTCACCACCATGTTCGCGATGTTGCGATGCACGAACATTTCACCGGGGTCCGTGCCGGTGATCACGTTGGCCGCGACTCGGCTGTCGCTGCACCCGATCCACAACGCAGCCGGCGTCTGGATGTTCTCCAACCGCTCGAAGAACTGCGGGTCGTTGCTCGTGGCCTGGGCGGCCCAGGCACGATTGCGGGCGAGCAGGTCGTCGTTGAACGTCATCATGGCGGGCGAGAGGGAGGGCGGCTGGTTCTGGTGGGATGCACGCATCCTGTTGGCGAGGCATGCCCACGTCAAGCGGGCGGCTGGCGGCGGGCGGTTTGGAGTCGAACGCGTCGGCTCACCAGCCGCCCCCGCCGCCCCCACCGGAGCTGCCGCCACTGCTGCTACTGCTGCCGCCGCCGCTGCTTGAACTCCCGGAGCTCGACGGTGGCGAGACACTGGCCGACATCGCACCGACCGCCGCACCAAACGCAACCGTGGCGCCGCCCCCGGCAAACCCACCGCCGCCACTGAAGCCACCCCACCCGCTACTGGTGGACCCAGAGCTGCTCCCCAGGGTTGAGAAGCTGCTCCCGTCGGTGCTGGTACCAACGGTGCTGGCTGGCGGGCCGAACGACCGAAACCAACGGTCCACCTGTTTGCCCAGACCGAAGGCCAGCAGATACGGATACCACGCATCCTCCAACCGCGGCTGCTTCGCGTCGAGCTCATCGGCGAAATACCGGCGCGCCGACGCCAGCCGCTTGCGAAACAGCATGCGCTCGGGTGTGTAGCGGGCGCGCGCCGCATTGTGAATGCTCGTGACGTACGCCAGCGCCACGAGCAGCAGGCCGCCCAGTGTGAACGGCCCGAGCAGGAATCGTCCCGTCGTCAGCAGCTGCAGCAACAGCACCGCCAGTGCGAATGCCGGCACGAAAAACCGCAGCGCGTGCGGGAGGGGATGTGAGACGCGCGCGCGCCACACGTACGCCTGCGAGAATCCGAACAGGTACAGCGGCGCGGCGAGCGCGCATGCGACCAGCGCCACGGCCGTGTCCTCCACGCGCGCTGCGCCGCCAAGCACGAGCAACACGATCGCGCCAAGTGCCAAGCCCAGCGGAACGCGCCACAACGGCGCGCGCTTCACCTTGCTCCCGGAATCGGGGTGCGCATCGAGCAGACTGCGCAGCGGCTTCTGCAGTGCGAACGCGGGGTCGAAGCCGCTGGAGGCGTAGCGCTTGCGAATGGCCTCCGTGTCGGTGTGTGTGGTGCCGGCGCTGAATAGCTTGTCCACAAGCACGCGCTCGTAGCCGCGAAGCGAATCGCGATCGACGAGCAACGTGAGGTGCAGCACGTGCACGGGAAAGCGCTTCCAGCCGCTGCTCTCCACGCGGCTCCTGAGCTTGCCCTCGCCGACCATGCGTGCCAGCGCCGCCGAGACTTCCGGCGGACCGATCTTGTCGTCCCACGCTGCGCCCGCGACTTCCGGGAGCAGCGAAAACACGTGTTCCTGCAGCCACGGCGTGTCGATCCGCTCGTTTGGCACCATCGGGGCAAACCGATTCGCGCGCGTCTCTACGGCGAAAAACCGACCGATGATCAACAGAAACGCCGCGCCGAACACGCCTGCGAGCACCTGCCGAAGCGGCGCGGGTGTGCCCAGCCACACGCCTGCCGGTGCACCGGCGCCCAACCACGTCAACGGGATGTTGACCAGGAACGATTCGTAGGCGGGGAGCGACGCTTGGGCAAAGCGGCCCGTGAACCCGTCCGGTGTGCCCCACACGTCGTCCACGGCCAGCGTCAGCGCGAAGTTCCGGATGTCGCCTTCCCGATCGCGAAAGCCGAACTCATGGTCCAGGTACAACCCGGAGTCGGTTCGCTGCACAATGCGCTCGTATGAGTAATCGAGCAGGTACGTGATTTCCGTGTCCTGGAACGGTGGGTCGTCCGGCAGCCGGCTGCGCCAGCGCAGCGTCCACCCGTCGCCGAAGCCGTAGTGGTCCACCTCGTCGAGTTCGCCTTTGGTGAGCGTGATCGTGTCGCCGGTGGCGGAATCAATGCGTCGCAGCGTGTTGAACACAAACTTCTGCCCCGAGCGCACGTTGAACTGCCGTTCGCCTCCGTTCCAGTCACCGGTGAACCTGATGGTCTGCGCCTCGAGCACATGCAGGCGACCGGCGCTGTCCAGTCGCGCGTCCACGACAAACGAGGGCCAATCCAGCGTTCTCGACTGGGCCTCGGCGCGCTCGGGCACCATCGCAAGCACGGCGGGCAGCAGTGTGGCGAGCATCGCGTGCCTGAGGGAAACACGGCTCGGGACCAATCGGCGGCAACGGCGGGGGAGGGGCATCCCCATATCATGGGCAACGTCGTCCGGCGCGTCCAGCGCCCGCCCGCCGCCGGCGCCAAACCTGTGTCCGCGGTGTACTCTCGAAGAGGCGTGGCACCCACGTGCCGCTCCTGCCCTTCCCTCGATCCTGGTGGCCCCCCGCGCGACACGCGCCCGGTCCACCCGGTCATCCGTCGCTTCAGGAGAAACCTCCCCATGACAACCACTGATCGACTTCGTGAGCACCCCAACGTCCGGCTCGCCGCACCCGTGCAGGCCGTGGATCTCGCGGCAGCCGCTGCGGCCCTGCGCGCCGAGTCGCACGACGCGGTGGCAGGACACCGGCAGATTGCCCTCGTGCGAGAGGGGCCGGTCTCGGTGATCCTCTTCCTGTTCGAGGCGGGCGGACACCTGCGTGAGCACGAAACAGATGGCGAGGTGACCATCCACGTGCTCAGCGGCGCCCTCGACGTGCACGTGGGAGATGAGCGCCATCGTCTCACCGGTGGGCAACTCGTGGCGCTCGCTCCGGGTATCCGCCATGCGGTCCAGTCCGATGGGCCCGCCCAAATGCTCCTCACCATCCACCGTCGACCGAGAGCCGCCGCCGCAGGATCGTGATGCGTCACTAGCTTGGGTGATGTCCACCACTCAAGCAGCACACGGCGAGACTCGCCGGCGCGTGATCGTGATCGGTGCCGGCGCGGCCGGCTCGATGGCTGCCATCTTTGCGGCCACCGGTGGCGCCGACGTGGTGCTCGTTGAACGCACCCGCGACGGTGGTCGCAAGATCCTGATCAGCGGCGGCGGCCGTTGCAACGTGCTGCCCATGCACGTGGACGAGTCCCGCTTCGTCACCGACTCGTCGCCCAATCTGCTCCGCAAGATGGTGCGCGCCTGGCCGCTGGCCGAGCAGCGCGCGTTCTTCGAGCAGACGCTGGGGATCCCGCTCGAGGAAGAGGCGGAGTCGGCCAAACTCTTTCCTGCCTCGCACAAGGCGCGCGACGTGCGTGACGGACTGCTCGCGGAAGCGCGTCGCGTTGGTGTGCAGCTGCGCATGGAAACGCGTGTGACCGGTGTTGTGCCAAGCGCCACGGCATCGGGTGCGACCCGATGGCACGTCACGCTCGACCAGGGAGAGACGCTCCACGCGGACGCAGTGATCGTGGCCACCGGCGGCTACTCCGTGCCCAACACGGGAAGCGACGGCGCGGGACTCGCGTGGCTCGCGCAGCTGGGACATGAGATCCACGACACGTACGCCGCGCTCACACCGCTCACGTCGCAGACGTCTCCGTTCAACGCACTTTCCGGCGTCTCCCTGTCCGTATCACTCACGGCCCGCAGTTCCGAGCACGCGTCCCACGCGCATGGTGGTTTTCTGTTTACGCACCACGGATACAGCGGGCCATCTGTGCTCAACATCTCGCATGTCGCGGTGCGCGCGCGCTCTGGCCACGCCGCCGACGCACAGGTGGCGGTGCAGTGGACGACGCACGACGAGTCGCAGTGGGAGGAGTTGCTCAAGCCACACGGCGCGCGCACGGTCACCGGCGCGCTGCGCGCTGAACTGCCCGACCGTCTTGCCGCCGTGCTGTTGGCGCAGGCGGACGTGGACCCAACACGTTCGCTGTCGGAGCTGCGTCGCGATGAGCGCCGGCGCCTCATTGACACTCTGGTGCGTGGACCGCTGCCGTGGTCCGGCGACGAAGGCTACAAAAAGGCTGAGGTCACGGGAGGCGGTGTGTCGCTGTCCGAGGTCAATCCACGCACCATGGAGAGTCGGCGGCACCCCGGATTGTATCTGTGCGGCGAGGTGCTCGACGCGTTCGGCCCGATTGGCGGTTACAACTTCCTGTGGGCGTGGGCGACGGGCCGCTCGGCGGGTCAGGCAGCGGCCGTGGTTCCAATCACCGCGGCCCGATAGGTTGCAACTCGCCCGCGGCCGCTGGTTGGCTGCGCCCTGATGATCGTCCCTTGCTTCCCGTGCCGTGGCCCTGACGTCAACGCTCTACACGCTCGACATCACGCTCTCGCACGTGGACCGGAACGTCTACGAGACGCTCGCCTTGCGCGTGCCCATGCACCCGTCGGAGTCGGCGGAGTACTTCGTGGCGCGCGTGCTGGCGTACTGCCTCGAGTACCGCGAAGGCATCACCTTCTCGCGCGGCGTGTCCGATGCGGACGAGCCGACGCTCTCCGTGCGCGACCTCACGGGAGCCTTGCAGGCGTGGTTCGAGATCGGGGCGCCGGACGCCGCGCGTCTGCACAAGGCCAGCAAGGCCGCGCCGCAGGTGGCCATCTACACGCACCGCGATCCGGTGCACGTGCTGCGACCACTCGCCGGTGAGCGCATTCACAAGGCCGAGTCAATTCCATTGCACGCGCTCGACCGCCACCTGATTGACGAAATCGTGGCGCGCCTGCAGCGCCGCATGGCGTTTGACGTCACCGTCACCGACGGCACGCTGTACGTGACGATCGGGAATGCGGTGTTGACGGGTGACGTGACCACGCATTCCATCGTGCCGGACAACGGCTGAGTTCATGACGCCGCTGGCCGAGCACGCGCTCATCACGCGGCGACGCGGCATCCGTGCGTTCAACGAATCGGTGGGCGGACAGAACACGGCGACCGCCGGCTACACAGGAATCGCTCACGCGAGGCCGTGTTGTCACCCGCCGTTCGCGATCGCTCGCGTTGCCCACTTCGCGCCGCGGCGTCTGTCTGGGAGAGGCACGCAGCCCGGAGCCACGCTGGCTGCGACGGCGCACGCCGCGACGCGGGGCTCAAGGAGGACACTCGGCAATGAAGTGGCTTGTGATCGTGACGTCGAACGTGGGCGGCGGACTCGGCTGGTGGGCCGGTGAGCGATTCGGGATCATGACCGCGTTCGTGTTGAGCATGGTGGGCCTGGGCGTGGGGATCTGGGGCGGGCGCCGCTGGGGGCAGCACCTGGGGTTGTAGCCCGCGGCGCGAGACGACATGCGATAGCGCGTCGAATCGTCCAACCGAGCGAAACACCCAAAGGCGCCGGACGTACGGGATGACGCGTCGTCCCTCCCGCGTGACGGCGCGTCACGCGTTGCCGGAGGAGTGCCGTGCTCGAGATTCGCGACTTGGTGAAGGTGTACCCAGGCTCCGTTGCTGCCCTGCAGGGAATCGACCTGCAGCTTCCCACCGGGATGTTCGGCTTGCTGGGCCCCAACGGGTCCGGGAAGACCACCCTGATGCGCATCCTCGCCGGCCTGCTCGAACCCACGGCCGGGCGCGTGTTGCTGGAAGGACAAGATGTCATCGGTCGCCCCGAGCTCGTTCGGCGCCGCTTGGGGTACCTGCCGCAGTACTTTGGCTTCTACCCGCACCTCAGCGGACACGCCATGCTGCTGCACATGCTGCGCCTCAAGGGTGTGGAGTCGCCGCGTGGACTGCCGGCGCTGGCCGATGAGCTGCTCGCCCGCGTCAATTTGAGCGACGCGGCAGCGCGGCGCGTGAAGACGTACTCGGGTGGTATGCGTCAGCGCCTTGGTATCGCGCAGGCCATCGCCGGCGACCCGGACCTGCTCATCGTGGACGAGCCCACCGCAGGGCTCGATCCCGAAGAACGGCTGCGATTCTACCAACTGCTCGCAGAACTCGCCCAAACACGAACGGTGATCCTGTCCACACACATCGTGGAGGATGTGGCCACACTGTGCCCGCGGTTTGCGGTGATCCGCTTTGGGCGACTGCTGCTGACCACCACGCCCGCCTCGGCCCGGGAACGACTCGTTGGGGCGCTGTTTGAAGGCGCGGTCGGCGCCGAGCAGCTCAACGATCTGCCGGCCTCCGCTCGCGTGCTGCAATCGCACTTGGTCGAGGGCCTTCAGCGCGTGCGGGTGTACGCTCCCGCCGGCCTGTCGTCACCGGACTTCGTACCGGCGTCGCCGACACTCGAAGACGCCTATTTGCTGCTGGTGGGCGCGCCAGCCAGACACGCAGGCGTGGAGGCGACGCCTGTGGAGTCTGCCGCGTGATGTCCGACGCAGCTCGCAGCCAGGTGCCGAACGTACAGGCCTACGGCCGACCTCGCGCAGGGCTGGCTCGTGCGCTCACGGTGGCCCGCCACGAACTGCGCACCCAGATCGGCAGTCCCCTGTTCTGGATCCTGCAGGTCGTCATGCTGCTGCTCGTGGGCAGCCTCAATCCGCTCGCGTCGCTTCCATCGGGACCGGAAGCGATTGGCGGACTGCTCGCCTACGACAACTCCATGCACGCGCTGTCGCCGGCCCTCGCACTCGCTGCGTTCTTCGGCTACCCGTTCTTCGCCTGTCTCATGGCCGGGCTGTGCCTCATTCGCGACGACGAAGCCGGCATCTCCGAGTTGCTTCTCAGCACGCGGTTGACACCGACGGAATATCTGCTGGGCAAGTTGTGTGGCGTGCTCGGCGCGCTGTCGCTGGTGATTGTCGTGCAACTGCTGCTGACCATCGGCTATCGCGAATCGGTGGTGCTCACCGGGATGACGGACCATCACGGTCCGTTTGCGCTCGCGCACTATCTGGTGCCGCTGGTCGCGCTGGTGGTTCCGGGTGTCTGGTTTGCGGCGGTGACGGCATTTGTGGTGGGGGCGTCGTCCAGGCGTCCGATGGCTGTGTACGCGGTGCCCACGCTGCTCATGCTGGTGACGCTCAGTGTGCTGTGGACGTGGGCGCCGGCCAACATGTCGCCCCTGCTGGACCAACTGCTCGTGGTGCTCGACCCCACGGGGTTGCGTTGGTTGCGCCGCTCGCTCTTTCTCGTGGATCACGGTGTGGCGTACTACAACAGCGCGCCGATCGTGCTGGACGCGACGTTCTGGTTGGGTCGTGCCATCACGCTCGGCGTGCCCAGTCTCCTGCTGCTTGCTGTTGTGCGAGCCAGCCGAAGGCTCAGCCTGGAACCAGGTGTTGGCCGGATGTCGCGCGTGGCATCACGCGTGATGTCACGCCTCTCTGTTGCGCGGCGCGCGCGCAGCGTGGGCACCGATACCGCGCCGACCGCGTCGCCGGTAGGGCCCAGTTTTGGCGGTCTCGCTGCCCTCACCATGCGCACGTCGGTTCCGACCGTGCTGCGCGGCGCACGCACGGTGCTGATGGCCGAGGTGCGCGAGCTGCGCCGGCAACCTGCGTTGTGGCTGTTCACCGTGTTTCTGATGTTCGTGGTGGCGGAGGTGGGCGTCACCGCCGATGATGTGTTCGGAGCGCCCACGCTGCTCACGGCCGGTACGCTCGCGGTACGGTCCATCCCTGTGGTGACCGTGCTGGTGTGCCTGTACCTGTTGTTCGCGGTTGTGGAGCTCATGCATCGTGACCAGGCTACGGGCTTTGAAGCCATTGCGAACAGCACACCCGTGCCCACCGCGTGCCTGTTGCTGGGTCGGGCCGGCGCCATGCTGCTCGTGATTGCCGGGTTGCTCGCGGCGTGCGCCTCCTCGGCGGCGCTGTTGCTTCTGCTGCAGCCTGGCGACCTCGTGCCGCTGTGGCCGCTCGGGTTGGTGTTCGGGGCGGTGCTCGCCCCGACCTTTGTGCTCTGGGTTGCGTTCATGATGTCGGTGATGACGGTCGTGCGGCATCGCACGGCGGGGCTGGGGCTGGGCTTGCTCGCGCTGCTGCTCACGGCGGTGTTGTTCATGAGCGGCGAGATGACCTGGGTGAACAACTGGCCGCTCTGGGGCGCGCTGCGCTGGACCGACCTGGGCGTCTTCCCGCTCAACGGGCACGCGCTCCTGCTCAATCGCCTGGCGGCGCTCGCGTGGGCGGTGGCCTTTGGCGCGCTGGCCGCTGTGGCATTCCGTCGTACCGAACCCGACGCGGTGGGAAGCGCGGCCCGCCGCGCCCCGCGCGCAGTGCTGCGCACCTCGTTGCGCGTGGTGCCATTTGCCCTCGCGCCCGTGATCGTGGCCGGCTTCCTTGCGATCGAAGTGGAGCAGGGGTGGCAGGGCGACAGTGCGGTTGCACGCGCGGCGGCGTATCGCGACCGAAATGTGGTGCCCTGGGCCAACGCCACCCTGCCTGCCATTCGCGCGGTCGAAGTCTCACTCGACCTTGCGCCACGCGATCGCTTGGTGCGTGTCCAGGGCGTGTATGACATGGAGAATGATGCCGACTCTTCGGTCGCTCGGCTCGCGTTCACCCTTGGCGACGGCGTGCGCGCGTTGCAGTGGACGGTTGACGGCGAACCAGTGATCGGAGAGGACCGCGCCGGCCTGCACGTGCTGCCGATCCAGGCCCCGGTGCCCCCGGGTGGACGGCTGCGCGTGGGATTCTCGTACACACTCAGGCATCCGGCGGGCGTGACGCGAAATGGCGGTGGCGCCGGCACCGTCATTTTACCGGCGGGGGTGCTGCTGTCCACGCGTCGTGGCGCGTTCCTGCCGGTGCCGGGATTCGTGTCAACGGGCGCGCCGTCCGGCGACGAAGCTGACGAAGCAACGGCCGATCGTGGTTTCAACGCCGGGCGCCCGTTCACCTCACGCGTGCGGGTGCGTGCACCCGAGGGCTACACGGTGAATGTGGTGGGTGAGCGGATTCGCGAGCAGGTGGACAACGGCTACACCACCGTGGAGTGGCAGAACACGCGACCAGTAGCGGCGCTCAACCTGATTGCCGGTGTGTGGGAGTCTCGCGGGCGCGACGGTGCGACCGTGTTCTATCACGCCACGCACGAACGCAATGTGAAGCCCATGCTCGACGCCATGCTGGCGGCGCGTACCCGATACGGCGAATGGTTCACGCCCTATCCGTGGGAGTCGCTGCGGCTGAGCGAGTTTCCCGACCTGGAGACGAATGCGACGGGCTTCCCCACGAACATCAGCTTTTCGGAGGGCATCGGGTTCCTCACGGGTGGCAGCTCGTCAGACGGACTCGCGTTCAGCGTGGTGGCGCACGAAGTGGCGCATCAGTGGTGGGGGCATCTGATCGCCGCTGACAACGGCCCGGGTTCCGGCTTGCTGGTGGAGGGAATGGCGAATTTTGCCACGCTGCGGCTGCACGAGGCGGTGCATGGGTCCGCGAGTCGGCGTACGTATGCGCGGCAGCTCGAACAGAACTATTTGGGGAGCCGGCGGGCGTCCAGCGAACGGCCTCTACTCGCGACGCGCGATGGAAGCGCAAACGACGAGGCCGTCTTGTCGTGGCGCGGCGCGTGGGTGATGTGGATGCTGCGCGACCAGCTGGGGCGTGCGGTGTTCGACGACGCACTCAAAACCTATGCGACCGCGCAGGTCGCAGGAGCGCTCGGCACCGTGCCCACGCGTGCCACCGCGCGTGACCTGCTCGCACGGCTGCGCACGCGCGCGACCGATACCGCGGCATTCGACGCGTTCGTGACGCAGTGGATGGATGGTTCCGCGCTACCGGAGTTCCAGATGCAGCTGCTGGCGATAACGCCGGATTCCGCAGGCTGGTCCACCACGGTCTCCGTACGGAATGCCGGGACAGGCTCGGTGTCCGTGGATGTGGTGTGGGCGACGGACACTGTGGATCGCAGCGCATCGAACAAGGATGCCGACGTGGCGCGCGTCGGCGCACGCAGGCGCGTGACGTTGTCCGAGGGAGAAACACGCGAAGTGTCGGCGCACACGCGGCTGCCGGCCACACGCGTGATTGCCGACCCCGATGTGCGCATTCTGCAGCGCAATCGCGTGCGCGCGATCGTGACGGTTGAGGCGGACAGCCGCCCGCCGCTGCGCGTGGCAGTGAGCGCCTCTGGTCCGGGGGGGTAGCGCGAAGCGATGGCGTGAGCTGCAACGGCGGGCCGCTGCAACCGCGCCGATGCTCCCTCCGAGGTGCCACCGCTGACCTCGCCACCACGATACGCGTTCGTGACGCGTTGGAGACGCGTTCGTGTGCCGTCGTGATGAAAGTGCAGGAACACAATCGGTTGCCCTCGCAGCCGGTCCACTCCTCGCACCGCTGTCTGCACGTCAGATGGCCCGGCCCCAGCCCTACCATGCAATCTCTCCGCCCACGCGCGTCCATCGTGCGCGCGCTCACTCTCGCACTCGGCACGTTCGTCACGGTCGTGGCGTGTGACAGTACGAGCACCGAGCCGGATCCCGTGCTCACCACACTCACCGTGCAAGTGGTGAATGCGTCCATCGCCGCCGGCGCCACCACGGCCGCGACGGCGACCGGTGCGGACCAGAACGGGGACGCGATCGCAACGGGTACGGTGGTGTGGTCCTCGAGCGCCAACACGATCGCCTCTGTGGACGCGAGTGGTGTCGTAAGCGGCGTTGCCGCCGGAACCGCCACCATCACCGCCACGGCCGGCAGCGTGACCGGCTCCACCACCGTCACGGTGACGCAGCCGCCACCGGAACTCACTTCGGTCACCGTCACGTTGTCCGCGTCCTCCATCCAGCAGGGTGGCACGAGCACCGCAACCGCGGCCGGGCTCGATCAGTATGGCGCGGCCTTTCCCACGGGCACGGTGACCTGGTCCTCGTCCAACGAGGCCGTGGCGTCCGTCTCAGCCGCTGGCGCGGTCACGGCGCTGACGCCCGGCACCACGATGATTGTTGCGAACGCGGCGGGCATCGTGGGCAACGCGCCGCTCATCGTGATGGCGCCCGCTGCCATCCGCATCAATGAAGTGGAATCCAACGGCGGCGCTCCCGACGATTGGGTGGAGCTGTACAATCCGACCGCGAACAGTGTGGACGTGTCGGGCTGGGCCTTCAAGGACAACGATGACACGCGCACCTTCCGCATCGCCGAAAGCACGGTGATTCCCGCCGGCGGCTATCTGGTGCTCGAGAACGCGACCTTCGGTTTCGGGCTCGGTGCCGCCGACGCCGCGCGGTTGTACAGCCGATTCGACGTGCTCGTGGACTCGTACGAGTGGACCGCGCACGCCATGACGACGTACGGCCGCTGCCCGAATGGGTCCGGCGCATTCGGGAACATGACCACGGTGACCAAGGGCGCCGAGAACGACTGCCGCGTGCAGGTGAAGATCAACGAGGTCGAGTCGAGCGGTGGCACACCCGGCGACTGGATCGAGCTGTACAACGTGGGCACCACCACCGCCGATCTGTCCGGCTATTTCGTGAAGGACAACAACGACGCGCGCACCACCACGCTCCCGCCTGGCAGCACGATCGCGCCGGGTGCGTTCCTGGTCATTGAGGAAACCACGCTGGGCTTCGGTCTCGGGTCGGCCGACGAAGCGCGCCTGTTCGATGCGTCCGGTACGGTGCTCATTGACTCCTACGGCTGGGACGCGCACTCGTCCACCACGTACGGCCGCTGTCCCGATGGCACCGGTGGCTTCACCACCACCACGGTGTCCACCAAGGGGGCGGCCAACGACTGTTCGGCGTCGCTCAAGATCAACGAAGTCGAGTCGGACGGCGGCACGCCCGGTGACTGGATCGAGCTCTACAACGCCGGAGCCGTCGCCATCGATCTCTCGGGCTACATGGTGAAGGACAACGACGACACGCGTACGTCCACGATTGCCCCGGGCACCATGCTCGCCCCCGGCGCCTTCCTGGTCATCGAGAGCCCAGTGATTGACTTCGGCCTCGGCTCGGCGGACGCCGCGCGCATTTTCAACGCCGACGGCGCGCTGGTGGACTCGTACGACTGGAACTCGCACGCGCCCGTGACCTATGGACGCTGCCCGGACGGCACGGGCGCGTTTGCCGCGACCACCGTCTCCACAAAGGGGGCGGCGAACATCTGTACGCCGGTGGGTCCCGCGAACCCGGCCTGGCCCGGCAGCGGCACCGTCACCACCGTCGACGTGAACGGGCAGTTCAGCAGCAACCTCAGTGGCCTCACGTACGAGGGCGCAGCTGGCGCCAGCCCCGCTGTGCTCTGGGCATCCCTGAACGGACCGGGCTCGCTCTTCCGTCTCATTCTGAGCGGTGGCGCCTGGGTGCCCGATCCCGCCAACGGCTGGGCCGCTGGCAAAGCCCTGCGCTACACCGACAACACGGGCGACGTGGACGCCGAAGGGGTGACGTTCGCTGGTGGCGCATCGAGCGGCGGCCTGTACGTGGCGGCCGAGCGCAACAACAGCGCGAACTCGGTGAGTCGGATCAGCGTGCTGCGCTATGATCCGGCCGCGGCGGGCACCACGCTGCAGGCGTCTCACGAGTGGAACCTGACAACCAATCTACCGGCTGTTGGCGCGAATCTCGGCGCAGAAGCCATCACCTGGATTCCGGACTCGGTGCTCGTCAATCGCATGTTCTACGACGAAGCGGCGAGCGCACTCTACAACCCGGCGACATACGCGGACCACGCGGGCGGGCTGTTCTTTGTGGGGCTCGAGGCCAACGGCGTGATCTACGCATTCGCCCTCAACCACACGAACAGCACGTTCACGCGGGTGTCCACCATCACCACCGGCCTGCCGGGTGTGATGGGGCTCGAGTACGACCCCGAGACGCGGTACCTCTGGGCCACGTGTGACAACGGCTGTGGCGGACTGGCGGGCGTGCTCGAGATCGACACGGCCGGCGGGTCGCCGACACTCGGCCGCTTCATGAGCCCGCGCCTGTTCGATCGCCCGGCGGGTCTGCCCAACGTGAACAACGAGGGCTTCGCCTTCGCGCCGCAGTCGGAGTGCGTGGCGGGGCTCAAGGCCGTGTTCTGGGCCGACG
>JBBSPE010000036.1:0-32959 GCA_038259155.1 Gemmatimonadales bacterium | reverse complement strand
TCTCTCAACTGCTCGGCACCGTCCAACGCGTCCAGGAACACCTGAATCCCCGCCTCGACATCGGCGGCGTCCTGCTCACGATGTTCGACGCCCGACTGAACCTGTCCCGACAGGTCGTCGCCGACGCCCGCGAACACTTCGGCGATCGCGTCTTCGACACCATCGTGCCGCGCAATATCCGGCTTGCGGAAGCCCCATCCTTCGGCAAACCCATCGTGCTCTACGACGTCGCCTCGGTGGGAGCCCAAGCCTACATGGCCGTCGCCCGCGAACTGCTCCAGCGCGACCAGCAAGACGCCGAACAGAAACTCGCCAGCAATCCCAACGCGCCAGACTGACCACATGGCTACTCCTCCTCCCCCCGACGCAGGGCGACGACTGGGACGCGGACTCGACGCCCTCCTGGGCGCACGCAAGTCCCCCCAAACCGCCACGCCGGTCGCTACCGAACAAACACCGTCAGCGAAGTCCGACGACGCGAACGCGCTGCGCAACATCCCGCTCGGTCAGATACGCGCCAATCCATACCAGCCGCGCCAAGAGTTCCGACCCGAACAGTTGGCTGACCTCGAAGCCAGCCTCAAGGCCAACGGATTGCTCCAGCCCATCACCGTCCGGCCCGCACCCACCGGCACCGGCTACGAACTCATCGCCGGCGAACGACGCTACCGCGCCGCCACGCGCCTGGGCTGGACGGAGATCCCCGCCCTCATCAAAACGGTCGACGACCGCGACGCCCTCTCCCTCGCCCTCGTCGAGAACCTCCAACGCGCCGACCTCGATCCCATAGAAGAGGCCGAAGGCTACCAGCGCCTGCAGCAGGAGTTCAGCGCCACGCAGCAACAGGTCGCCGACGCCGTGGGCAAGGACCGCTCCACCATCGCCAACGCCCTCCGACTCCTCCAACTGCCGGCCAGCGTTCGACGACTGCTCCAGGAAGCCCAGATCACCACCGGACACGCCCGCGCCCTGCTCGGCCTGCCCAACGATCGCGCCATGACCGACCTCGCGCGCGAAGCCGCAACGCAGGGCATGTCCGTCCGCGAAGTCGAACGCCGCGTCAAATCCACACGAGCGCCCTCCGGCAAAACCAACACCACGCCGGCACCGTCGAGTACCGGCACGCCGCCAGCCAACAGCGCCGCCGCCGCCGAGACCCGCCGCATCGAAGAGCTGCTGCGCCGTCGCCTCCAGACGAAAGTGCAAATCGCGGCCTCCGGTCGGGATCAGGGAGAACTGCGAATCGCGTTCACTTCAAATGAAGATCTCGAGCGACTTCTGGAACTGATCGGCGTTGAACTCGGATAGCATTTTTAAGCCATAGCCAACTCATCAATGCGTCACCTTAGCAGCACAACCAGCTTTAGATCGCTTTGTCTCGCTGTCGCCGCTGCGCTGGCCACCGCCTGCAGTGGAGACGCACCACCCGCCGACGCCACCTCAAGCGACTTCCGAGCCGCACTGCTCACCCCCGGACCGATCTCCGATCAGGCCTGGAACGCCGGTGCCTACACCGGCCTCACCGCCATCAAGGACTCGATGGGAGCCGAGGTGAGCCACATCCAGACCCGCACGCCAGCCGAGTTCGAGGAGAACTTTCGGCAGTACGGCGCGCAGGGCTATTCGCTGGTGTTTGGCCATGGCTTTGAGTACCAGGACGCCGCAAAACGCGTCGCGCCCGACTACCCGAACACCGTCTTCGTCTGCACCTCTGGCGACTCCACGGGACCAAATCTCGCGGGCATGAACTTCGCCTTCGAGGAAGCGTCCTTCCAGGCAGGCATGATCGCTGGCGCACTCACCACGTCCGGCGTCATTGGCGCCATTGGCGGAACAGAGCTGCCACCGGTTCGCGCCAGCTTCATCGCCTTTGAACGCGGCGCGAAACTCGTCAATCCTGATGTCACCGTCCTCGTGTCCTATCTGGGCACCTGGGAAGACGTGAGCGCCGGCAAGGAACAGGCCTTGGCGCAAATCGCCCGTGGAGCGGACATCGTGTTTCAGAACGCGGACGCCGCCGGACTGGGCATCTTTGCCGCCGCGCGCGAAAAGAACGTGCTCACCTTCGGCGCCAACTCCAACCAGAACGCGATCGCGCCCGAACACATCATTGGTTCGGTGGTGATCGACCTGCCTCGCGCCATGTTGCTCGTGGCACGCGATGTCCAGAACGGCACCTTCGAGGGCAAGATCTACCAGCTCGGTCTTCGCGCCAACGTGGTCAACCTCGTGCTCAACCCGGTGCTCGAGTCACGCATTGCGCCGGCGCTGCGCACCCGGGTGGACTCCGTGGGTACCGCCATCCGTGAGGGACGCTTCCACGAGATGGACGACGTCCTCCGTCCGGCGGACGCCACCCCGTGAGCAGCGCACCCGGCAACGCACCCGGCAACCCAGCCAACGACGCGCATTCGGTATCCCTGACCGACGTGGTGTCGGCGCTCGACCACGAGCTCCGCACCGCTGACATCGCCGACTACAGCGGTGCCCACAACTCGCTGCAGGTGGCGAACCGGGGCACCGTTCGGCGCGTCGCCACCGCCGTGGATGCCTCGCGAGACACCATCGCCGACGCCGCGGCCATGGGCGCCGACCTCCTGATCGTGCACCACGGACTGTTCTGGGGCGGCGTGCAGCCGGTTCGCGGCGTGGTGTACGATCGCCTGCGCCTGCTCTTCGACCACGACATCGCCGTCTACAGCACGCACCTCCCGCTCGACGCCCACCCCACACTCGGCAACAACGCCCAGCTCGCACACGCGCTCGGCCTCACGCCCTCCGGCAGCTTCGCCGAACACAAGGGCGTGGCCATCGGGGTGCGCGGGGAGAGCGACCTCGACACCGCCGAACTCGTCGCCCGCGCCACCACGTTCGCCGCAGCATACGGCGGCGCGCTGCGTACCTCCATGGCACCCAACGGTCGACGCACGCGCGCGTGGGCCATGTGCACCGGTGGCGGCGCCAACAGCGACACGCTGCGTGAATGCTACGAGCGCCGCATCGACACACTCATCGTGGGCGAAGGCGCGCATCACACCGCCGTGGATGCGATCGAACACGATCTGTGCATCATTTACGCCGGTCACTACGCCACCGAGACCCTGGGCGTGCAGGCGGTGGGCGCCTGGCTGCACGAGCAGTACGGATTGCCACACGCCTTCGTACTCCGGCCCACCGGACTCTAGGTCGGTCGTGTCACCGACCGGCTCACACGCGAATGCGAACGCGAGCGCGAATGCCCAGGCGCCGAAGTCGGCGGCTGAATCATTGCGGCCTCTCGCCTTGGCGCTGCGCGGTGTCCACAAGCAGTTCGGGACCACCATCGCGCTGAACGACGTGTCGCTCGAAGTGCGCGCCGGCACGATTCACGCGCTGCTGGGCGAGAACGGCGCCGGCAAGACCACGCTCATGCGCGTGGCCTTCGGCCTCATCTCGCCAGACCGCGGCACGGTGGAGGTGGCTGGTCGCACCGAGTCCGCGGGACTGACGCCAACCCGCGCTCTCGCAGCCGGCGTGGGCATGGTGCACCAGCATTTCTCACTCGTGTCCGCCATGACGGTGGCACAGAACATTGCGCTGGGTGGACGCGGACTCTTTGCGCCGAGCAAGGTGGACGCGCAGATCCGACGCATTGGAGAGCGCACCGGTCTGGTACTCGATCCGCATGTCATGGTGAGTGAACTATCCGTGAGCGCGCAACAGCGTTGCGAGATCGTGAAGGCGCTGGCGCGCGACGTGCGCGTGCTCATTCTCGACGAGCCCACCGCCGTGTTGGCGCCGGACGAAGCACAGACGCTGCTGCGCTGGTTGCGCGCATTCGTGCAGGAATCGCCCGAGCACGCCGTTGTGCTCATCACGCACAAGTTGCGCGACGCACTGTCCGTCGCCGACGACGTGACGGTGCTGCGTCGAGGTGCGCGCGTGGCAAGCGGTGCCGCGTCCACGTTCACGGAAGACACGCTGGCGGAGGCCATGCTCGGCGCAGACGCGCGCGGCACTCCGGTGGGGTATGAGGTGCTTCCCGGCGTGGTGACACACGCGGACAGCGGTGGAGCACACCACGAAGTGCTCTCGGTGGACCGAATCTCCGTTGCCGATGCCCGCGGTATCGAGCGTATACATCAGGTGTCATTTCACGTGCGTGCCGGAGAGATCGTGGGCCTGGCCGCGGTCGAGGGCTCGGGTCAGGAGCAACTGCTGCGCGCGGTGGCTGGCCTGCTCCCGTTGCGCTCGGGAAGGCTGCACGCGCCCGCCGACATCGGGTTCGTGCCGGAAGACCGACACCGGGATGCGCTGCTGCTCGATGCGTCGCTCACCGAGAATCTGGCGCTGCGCGATGCGGGCACCAGGCGCGGGCGCATGGACTGGCTGGCGCTCGCCCGCCGTACAACCAAACTGCTCGGGAGCCGAGACGTGCGCGCGGCGAGTGCACGGGTGCACGCGCGCACGCTGTCCGGCGGTAACCAGCAGAAGTTCATTCTCGCGCGCGCACTCGAGCAGGCACCGCCGCTGCTCGTGGTGGAGAATCCCACTCGTGGCCTCGACTTCCGAGCCACCACCGCCGTCCACGCGGCGCTCAACGAGGCGCGCAACGCTGGCACGGCGATCCTGCTGTACAGCAGTGATCTCGACGAGGTGCTCTCGCTCTCCGATCGCGTGCTCGCCATGCACAACGGCAGACTGCGCGAGGTCCCCCGTGATCGCGAAGCCGTGGGACGTGCGATGCTGGGTGTGGCATGAGTGACCCATCAACGTCGCCCGAGCAAAGCCCGCGTGATATGCCAACATCGGCTGCACCGCTCGCCGAGTCATTCGCACAGTCATTCGTGCGACCACTGCTCCGCGTGGGTGCACTGCTCGCGACTACGCTGACGCTTCTGGTCGCGCTGCTCGTGGTCACTGGGCACGACCCGGCCGTCGCGTTGCGTGCGCTGGTGCGCGGGGCCTTTGGTTCCTGGTATGCGATCACATCCGCCACGCTCGTGCGCGCGGTGCCGCTCGCCTTCACAGGTTTGGCCGTGGCCGTCGCGTTCCGCGCGGGGCTCCTGAACATCGGGGCTGAAGGCCAGTTGCTGGCGGGAGCGGCGGCGGCCGCGGGAGCAGCCGCGCTGGTGGGGCCGAGCGCGGGTGCCTGGGCTATTCCGCTGGTGCTGGTGGCCGGCGTGCTGTCGGGCGCCCTCTGGGCCGGCATCGCGGCCGTGCTGCGACAGCGGTTTGGCGTGCTCGAGGTGATCAGCACGATCATGCTCAACTTCGTGGCCCTGTATGTCGTGGGCTGGCTGGTGCGCGGTCCGCTGCAGGAACCGTCGCGCATCTATCCACAGAGCGTCGCCTTGCCGGACGCCCTGCACCTGCCGGTGCTGCTTCCGGGCACGCGTCTGCATCTCGGTGTGGCACTGGCGGCGCTGCTCGCCGTGTACCTCTGGTGGTGGATGCGAGGAACCGCCGCGGGCTTTCGTCTCCGCGCGGTCGGTTTGAACGCGCATGCGGCCGCGACCACCGGTCGTATTGATGTGGCGCGCGTCAGCCTGCTGGCCTTTCTGGCCAGTGGCGCGCTGGCCGGCCTCGGTGGCGCGGTGGAATACGCCGGCGTCACGTACGCGCTGTATGAGAACTTCAGTCCCGGGTACGGATACACGGCGATTGCCGTGGCACTGCTGGCGCGACTGAACCCGGCGGGTGTGCTGGGCACGGCGCTCCTGTTCGGGGCATTGCAGGCGGGCGCCAACGCCATGCAGCGCGACGCTGGCGTGCCCGTGGCGTTGGTGAACGTGGTGGAGGCGATGCTGATCCTGCTGGTGATTGCCGGCGACCGATTGTCGATCTCCAATCGCACAAGGCGCGACCGCACATGACACCCTTCGACGACTTCCTCTCGGCCACTGTCCGCACAGCCACGCCCCTGATGCTGGCCGCGCTCGGCGAGTGCATCACCGAGCGCAGTGGCGTGATCAACATCGGGCTCGAAGGCGCGATCATCTGCGGTGCGTTTGCCGCGACGGTGGCCGCCGGCAGTGTGGGTGTGCTGGGTGGCTTTGCCGCCGGGGCGGCGGCAGGCGTGGCCGTGGCGCTGCTCTTTGCCCTGTTCACCGTGTACCTGCGCGCGGACCAGATCATCACCGGCACCGCGGTGACGCTGCTGTCGCTTGGCCTGACCGGGCTGCTGTACAAGACGCTGTATGGCGCGACCGGCGTGGGGCTGACACTGCCCACGGCGGGAGAGCGCGCTGTGCCCGGGTTGTCCACGATCCCTGTGATCGGTCGCGCGTTGTTCGCGCAACCACTGATCACATACGCGCTGTACCTGATGGTGCCCGCCCTGGCGTGGTGGTTTGCGCGCACCCACTCCGGACTGGCGCTTCGTGCGGTGGGCGAGAGCCCCGATGCCGCGCTGGCCGCGGGTGTGCGGCCGCGTCGGGTACAGGCGTGGGCCGTGCTGGCCGGTGGCGCCTTCGCGGGCGTGGCCGGCGCCACCCTGGTGCTCGTGCAGTCCGGCACGTTCGTGGAGGGAATGAGCGCCGGCAAGGGCTTCATTGCCATCGCCATCGTGGTGCTCGGGCGCTGGACCCCGTTCGGCGTGGCGGGCGCCGCCCTGCTGTTCGGTGGAGCAAGCGCGCTACAGTACCTGTTCCAGTCGCTCGGCTTCCGGGAGGTGCCGTACCAGCTGTTTCTGGCGTTGCCGTATCTGCTCACGCTGGTGGTGCTCGCGCGGGCGAGTGCGCGGGCGCGGGCGCCGGCTGCGCTCGCACGACAGGAGCTCACGCTGGGTTAGTACCACGCGAACGCGCACCATGGCTATGGTAGTAGCATGACGGATTCACTCCTGCACCGCGCCATTGTGGTGCTGCACATCGCTGCGGCGGTTGTCGCGCTTGGTGGAGGCGCAGCGGCGTTGCGGTGGCCCAACGGTACGGCCGCGCACCGTCGCGCTGGCCGCGCGTACGTGTGGGCATGGGTGTTGTTTTCCGCGACCGGAATCTGGATCGGACGGGCACGACCTACGATTTCGCCGTTCGAGATCCTCACGATACTTGGTGCCATTTGTGTCGCGTTTGGCGTTCGTGCGTTCAGGAAGACGCGTTCGGGCGCACCAGCATGGCGCCACGATCACCTGCGGTGGATGATCCGGTCGTACGCGTTCGTGGTGGTCGCGTCGATCAATCAGATCATCGTGCAGGGTGGCCTGCCAAACCCGCCCTGGTTGTTCTGGACGCTTTCGCTCGCACCGTTCGTCGTCCTGCCGCCGTACGTTGCGCGACTGCGGGGCCGGTTTCCGGTGCGCACCCACGAAAACAGCTCGGCATGATGACAAACTGCACCGGAGAACCATGCGCGCACACGTGACACCACTGCACTTCGACAACCGCTTCGCAAGCGAGCTGCCCGGTGATCCGGACACGAGCACTCGTCGACGACAGGTGTTGAAAGCGCTGTGGAGCCCGGTGCAGCCCACAGCCGTCGCTGCGCCAACGCTGCTCGCGTACAGCCCGGAAGTTGCGGCGCTACTCGACCTCACCGAGGCCGACCTCACCTCACCGGACTTCGCGCAGGTGTTTGGTGGCAACGCGCTGTACGAGGGTATGCAACCGTACAGCGCGGTGTACGGTGGTCATCAGTTCGGCAACTGGGCCGGCCAGTTGGGAGACGGACGCGCCATCACGCTCGGTGAAGTGGTCAACGCGCGCGGCGAACGCTGGGAACTGCAACTCAAGGGCGCCGGTCCCACACCCTACTCGCGCACCGCGGACGGACGCGCCGTGCTGCGGTCTTCCGTACGCGAGTTTCTGTGCAGCGAGGCCATGCATCACTTGGGCGTGCCCACCACCCGCGCCCTCTCGCTCGTAGGTACGGGCGAGTCCGTGGTGCGCGACATGTTCTACGACGGCCATCCCGACGCCGAGCCGGGCGCGATCGTCTGTCGCGTGGCGCCGAGCTTCATTCGATTCGGCAACTTCGAGCTGCTCGCGTCTCGTGGCGATCACGCGCTGCTCGAGCAGCTCGTGGACTTCACGATCAATCGCGACTTTCCGCACATTGACGGAGACACACAGGCAAAACGCGTGGCCTGGTTCACCGAGGTGTGCGAACGATCAGCGCATATGGTGGTGGAGTGGATGCGCGTGGGCTTCGTGCACGGCGTGATGAACACCGACAACATGTCCATTCTCGGCCTCACCATAGACTATGGCCCATACGGGTGGCTCGAGGATTTCGACCCCAACTGGACGCCCAACACCACCGACGCGGCGGGTCGTCGCTATCGGTACGGACACCAACCGTCCATCGTGCAGTGGAATCTCGTGCGGTTGGCCGACGCGCTCGTGCCCGTGTTCACCGATCAGGCCACGCTCGAGACCGGACTCGCCGCGTTCCTGACCGCGTTCGACTCGGGATACGAACGCATGATGGCGCAGAAGTTCGGCTTCATGAACGGTGGCGACGACACGCAGCAGCTCATGCGGGAATCCTTCGCGCTGCTGCACAGTACGCAGGCTGACTACACGCTGTTCTTTCGCGCCCTTGGCGACATGGACGCCGTGATTGCGCCGGACGCCACGCTGCACACGCTGCTCGGCGACGTGTTCTATCGCGATGACGTGCAGGAGACGCACGGTACGTCCATGCTGCAGTGGTTGCGCCGCTGGCAAGCGCACGTGAGTGCAACGGGCGAAGCGCCGAGCGCACGACGGGCGCGCATGCACGCCGCCAACCCCAAGTACGTGTTGCGCAACTGGCTCGCCCAGCAGGCCATTGATGCCGCAACCGCGGGTGACACATCAGAGCTCCACACGTTGCTCGAGGTCATGCGCCACCCGTACGATGAACAGCCTGGTCGCGAGGCCTATGCCGCTCGGCGCCCGGAGTGGGCGCGGCACAAGGCGGGCTGTTCGATGCTGTCGTGCAGCAGCTGAGCGAGCGCTACGCGCGTGCAGGGGTTGGCGCGCGGAGCGCGAACACAGCACGCCCCACCGTGACCCCGTTCACCTGCACGGCCACCGTGTGCTCACCCGGATAGTAGCGTCGTGTGGTGATGGGCTTGAGCGAGTGCCGCTTGACCAGCACACGCTCTTCATGTGCCGCCAACGTGAGCGACCACCCTTTGAACACCTTGGGTGACGTCTGGCCATTGGCCTTTACGAAGTGCACCACGTAGTCCACCGCCAGCGACTGCTGGCGCGCGAACGTTGACACCAGCCGCACCGACAGCTCCACGTGTTCACCAACGCGCACCACACGCGGCGCCACCTGCACCTCCACGCTGCCGCGCATCGGCGTGCCGATGCCCCACGCGCGCAACACCCGCACGTCACGCTGCTTGATGAGCGTGCGACTCGCGTGCTTGAGCAGCGCTCGGCGTGCATCACTCGCCGCGGGCAGGTGTTCCTCGAGCCACTCGGCGACGAGTTCCGGGTGGTCCTTGGCAATGTCGTTGAGGTGATTGGCCACACTGCGTCGCACATACTCGCTCGAGTCGTCCTGCAGCGCCCGCAGCAGTGGCAGCGTGGGTAGCGGATCGGCCACGAGTTGCTGCAAGCGAATGCCCCACGGTAATCGCGGCCGACTGCCCTCACTCACGAGTCGTCGCACATGGGGGCTTTCGTCGTGCACCCAGTCGGCCAAGGTACGAAAGACAAGGTCCGGATGCGCCACAATGAACGGACGGATCGCGAACTCGGCCGTGAAGCGTTGCGTGATGACATGCAGCGTCAGCAGCGCGCGTTCGGGATCGTCCATGCCGCGACGCACCACAAACTCGCCGACTGGCCAGAGAATCCAGCCGGCCAGCCCCGCCGTTGTCACCGCGCCACCGGCGGGCTGTGCATCGTTGATCGGCGGGCCGACCGCCGCCTCGATCACAGCGGCGGCCGCGTCAAATGGCTGCGGCAGTGTGGCTTCCAGCGCGTCGGTCACGTGCATGGCGCGCGCTTTGAGCTCAAGCTTCCCGAGACCGTTCGCGGCCAGGTCGCAAAACCGCACGGCGTCGAACGCCGGCCAGGCCGCTTTGAACGCGTCCGACGCCGCCCGCACGAGTGCCACGTTGATGAATTCCTTGAACGGCTCCGCCATGCGCCACACATAGCGCACGAGTAGCGCTCCGTGTCAACTCGACCGGGGGCATTGCATCCCGGGCGTCCGCGTCGCAACATGCCGCGTGCCTGATCACTCGCTGCCTCCCACCGCCACTACCGAGCTGCTCCGCCGAGAGCTGTCGGGGCTGGCCTTGGCGCTCCTCGCGCTCAACAGCATGATCGGCGCCGGCATCTTTGGACTGCCGGCCGGCGCCGCACGCCTGACCGGTCTGTTCAGCCCGGTCATTTTCATTCTGTGTGGCGTGCTCATGGCCACGCTCATGGTGAGCTTTGCGCAGGCGGCCAGCTACTTTCGCGGTACGGGCGGCCACATTCTCTACGCGCAGGCCGCCTTTGGGCCGTTCGCCGGATTTCAGAGTGGCTGGCTCATGTATGTAGGGCGACTCACGGCGGTGGCCGCCAACTCGAACCTGTTCGCCACCTATCTGGGGACCTACATCCCGGCGGTGAACGACGGTGCCGGCCGCATGTTCGTGATCCTCGGCATCGCGCTGCTGTTCGCGTGGCTGAATATCCGCGGCGTGAAGCAGGGCATGGGCGCCATTGTCGCCATTTCGGTTGCCAAGTTCGTGCCGCTGCTGCTGTTCATGCTCATCGGCCTCACGTATGTGCGGCCGGCCATGTTCAGCGGCGCCACTGTGCCCTCATTCAGCACCGTGGGCGAGGCCGCCCTGTTGGTGTTCTACGCCTTTGTGGGCTTTGAGGGCTCGCTCGTGCTGGCGGGCGAATCGAAGGATCCGCAGCGGGACATTCCCAGGGCGCTGTTTGCGACGGCGGTCTTGGGCACCCTCCTGTATGTGGGAATCCAGACGGTGAGCGTGGCGCTCACCCCTGACCTCGCCAACTCTACGCGTCCCCTGGCCGACGCGGCCAGCATCTTCATGGGCGCCGGCGGCGTGCTCATGATCTCCTTCGCTGCCATGGCGTCCATTCTGGGCAATATTGGCTCGTCGGTGCTCTCGGCGCCGCGCCTCACGTACGTGCTGGCGCGTGACGGTTCGCTGCCAGCGTTCCTGGGCGCCGTGCACCCCCGCTTTCTCACGCCGCACATCTCGGTCGTGATGTTCCTGGTGCTGTGCGTGGGGTTGGGCGTGGCTGGCAGCTTCACGCAGCTGGCGGTGATGAGCTCCCTCGCGCGGCTGATCGCGTACACCATCGGACTGCTGGCCATTCCCCGCCTGAAGGCGCGCTACGGCGCGCAACCACAGGCCATGCGGCTCCCCGGCGGCTATGCGATTCCCGCCGCCGGCTTCGCGATCTGCATCTGGCTCATGGCGCAGGTAAACTGGGAAGCGGTGTGGAAGACGGCGCTGTTCGTGGCGATTGGAACCGTGATGTACCTGTCTGCTCGCCGTGGGCGGACCGGCAACCCCGCGCTACCCACGGTTGAGTAGTATCTGCGCGCACTCGGCGTCACATGGCGCCAACGGGTAGTCGGGCAGGTGCTGCGCGGCCACCCAGGACAACTCCGCGTGCTCCAGCGCCCGCGGTACTCCCTCCACCACAGCGTCCAGAAAGACAATCTCGAACGGACTCGCACCGTCGCGCGCCACATATCGTTCGGCGCCGATAGAAATCAGGGTGAGGGCGAGTTCTTCACGTAGTTCACGCGCCATGGCCTGATGGTCGGTCTCGCCGAGCTCCACCTTGCCACCCGGAAACTCCCACAGTCCACCGTGCCGCTTGTCGGCTGGACGACGCCCAATCAGGAAACGGCCGTCGCGTGCGATGACAGCGGCGAGCACACGGGTAATCGGCGGAGTAATGATCGGAGTGGTTGGCCGAGCGACGGGTTCGGAGGGGGACATGGTGTGGGGAACATCGCACCACGCGCCTACGGCGTCACCACCCCGGTCATGCGCACCACCTCGAAATCGCTTCCGCGCAGCTGCTTGAGCGTGTTGTTGGCCGCGTCGTTCCAGCGCGCGTCCGCCGTGCCGGACACGAACCAGTCGCTGCCATTGTCGGCCACGATCATGCCGTACTTCTTGAGTGCGCGCAAAATGACCTGCGCCTCCGTCGGGTAGCTGCTGATGTTCACGCCCGCCTTGAGCCGAACGCGCATGCCCATGGGTGGCCGGAGCGCGGAGTTGTCACTGCTGGCCCAGTGTCGAGCGGGCGGGATATACGCTCGGCGCGTACGCGAGACCGTGAAACGCAGCGCGTGCGTGATCTCGCCGGCGGCTACTTCTTCGTAGCGGACCAGACCGGGCAAGATGGGTAGTCCGGCGGCGTCCGCCGAGGTCCAGCCGGCCGGCCGCAGGGCGTTGCTGGACAGGTCGAACACGGCGCCCGAGCCCGCACGCCAGGTGCCGTTGCCGTTGGGATGGGCGTCGAACAGCTCCCAGAGTTTCCAGTTGTCGCGGTCCACAATGAGGATGTGTCGGTCGCCGCTGGCATTGGGTCCGCCCTCGATGGGCGGATTGGCCGGAATGGGGTAGGGACCGGGATCGCTCTCGTCGTCGTAGAGGAACGAGACGGGGCTGCGCGCCTGCGTACCCGACACCACGACGTAGGGAATGCCGAACGGACCGCCGTTCCAGTTGGCGCCGAAGTCCGGGTGGAACCGCTTGGTGGCGCCAATGGTCGCGCTGATCGCGTCGGAGTTGGGGTCCACGGGTGCGTTGTCCACGCGCTGGTTCCACGGGTTGTCGGCCGGGAACAGCGTGCGCGGTCCGAGGTCGGCGTTGAGGCCGAGCGGGCCGGCCGGTGGGGGCGGCGGCGGGGGCAGTGTGTCGGGCGGTGGCGGTGGCACCGTGTCCGTCGGTGGCGGCACGGTGTCGGCGGGGGGCGGCGGCACGGTATCCACGGGCGGAGGCGGCGGCACCGAATCCGTGGGCGGCAATGGCACCGTATCCACCGGCGGCGGCAGCGTGTCCGGCGGCACTGGGACCGTGTCCTCGGGCGGCGGCTCGGGACGCCACACACGCACCGTCCGGCACTCCTCCGCAGAAAGCCCGCGGGCGCAGATTGCGGCCTGTCCGGTGTCCACCGCGAGCGCCCAGCCGTTCTGCTGCACCACGGCCACACGCTCGTCGCTACTCATCCAGCGCAGGTACCGACTCCGGTGCACCCGATCACTCGCCGCAAAGCGCACGGAGTCACCCACCTGCAACACCACCGGAGCGCCCGCGAGCGGCACGCCGTCCGGCCACAACCCCGCCTCCAGTGGCGCGTCGCTCGGCCCCGCCGTCTCACCGCTTCCGCCGCACGCGAATGCCGCCGCCACGAGCAACAGGCTCGGCAGCAAACTCGACAACGCGCGCGTGCGGGATCTCTTGAGTGGCTGAAACATCCGGACCGGTGGGAGACTGGGCGCCTGAAGCAATGTGTGCCCGCGGTAGTCCGTGCACTGTGACCGTCGGTACGGACGCGTAGCACGTGACGGCGGCGGCCGGTCACGTGACAGTGCGAGCGTGGACGGCCACCCGTCCGGCACCATCGGTCCCGCGAGGGTAGAATCACACATGCGCACACTCCTTGCTCTTGCCCTGCGGCCCGCTGTCGCTGCCGTTGCCCTTGCCACCACCGTCGCGACCACCGCGGCCCCCACGTTGGCGCGCGCCCAATCGGCTGCGTCACCCGTGCACGCGGTGATTCCGGCGCCCACCAGCATCTCGCTGCAGCGCGCGGGGACGTTCACCATCACCGGCACCACGCCGGTGGTGGTGGCCAGCGATGCGTCGGCAAACGTGGTGGCCATTGGTCGCCAACTCGCCACCATGCTGGGGTCTGGCGCCGACCGGGAGCCGCGTCGCCTCGCCGCTCGCGCAGCCGCGCCCGAGGGAGCGTTGAGCCTGGAACTCAACCCGTCGCTCGCCGGTACGGGCGCCGAGGGGTACACGTTGCAGGTGCGCAGCAGCGGCGTTCGCATTGTCGCGCGCGCTCCGGTGGGGCTGTTCTATGGCATGCAGACGTTGCGCCAGCTGCTGCCCGCGTCCGTTGAAAACCGCGCCGCCATTGGCCGCACGCTCACGCTTCCACTCGGCGACATCACTGACACGCCGCGCTACACCTGGCGCGGCTCCATGCTCGATGTGGCGCGACATTTTCTGCCAGCCGAGGATGTGAAGCGACACATCGACGTCATGGCGTTGTACAAGCTGAACGTGCTGCACCTGCACCTGGCCGATGATCAGGGATGGCGAATCGAGATCAAGTCGCGACCCAACCTCGCGCTCGTTGGCGGCCTCACCGAAGTGGGTGGTGGCGAGGGTGGCTACTACACGCAGGCGCAGTATCGCGATCTGGTGGCGTATGCGCAGGCGCGATACGTCACCATCGTGCCCGAGATCGACATGCCGGGCCACACGAATGCCGCGCTCGTGAGCTATCCGGAACTCAACTGTGATGGCGCGTTGATTGACGGACAGGGACCCAAGCCGTACACCGGCACGCGCGTGGGCTTCAGCGTGTTGTGCCACACCAAGGAGAGCACCTACGCGTTTGTGGAGGACGTGGTGCGCGAACTCGCGTCCTTGACACCGGGGCCGTATCTCCACCTGGGCGGCGATGAAGTGGAGAAGCTCACGCATGCGCAGTACCTGCGCTTTGTGGAGCGCGTGGAAGGCATCGTGCGTGCGAATGGCAAGGAGATGATTGGCTGGGGCGAGATCGCGCCGGCCAACTTGAACACCCGCACGCTCGTGCAGCACTGGCGGAGCGACGCCGTGGCCAGCCGCGATTCGGCCTGGATGCACAGTGATCGCGGCGGCTCGATCATCATGTCACCGGGCAATCGTACGTATCTCGACATGAAATATGACGACAACACCACGCTCGGCCTCAAGTGGGCCGGGCTGATTTCGGTGGAGCACGCGTATTCGTGGGAGCCGAGCACGTTTCTCAAGAAGGTGCCGGCGAGTGCCGTACTCGGTGTGGAGGCGCCGTTGTGGGCGGAGACGGTGGAGAAGCTGAGCGACTATCAGTTCCTCGCGTTCCCCCGTCTCATTGCGATTGCCGAACTCGGCTGGAGTCAGCCGAGTGATCGCAACTGGCCCGGCTTTCGGGCACGTCTGGCGCAACACGGCCCGCGTCTGCAGGCGCTTGGCGTGAACTTTTATCGGTCGCCGGAAATTCCGTGGCGGTGATTCGGTGCGTGCATGCGCGCCACGTGAGTGCACGCCACATGGGTGCGCGCCATGCCAACGCGCACACCCGCACGCCCGCGCTTGCTAGCGGGCAAGACTGAACACGAACGGCTGTTGCACGAGCTGCTTCACCTTCCGACCACCGACTTCCGCTGGCGTGTACCGCGCGGTGGGCAGCGACGTTTTCACGGCGTTCGTGAAGAGCTCGTGATCCGACCTCAGCACCTTGAACGTTGAGAGATCAGGTACACCGTCTGTGCCCACCACGAAGCTCGCCAAGACGGTGCCCTCAACCTCCGCCGAGCGCAGCAGTTCCGGGTACTGCATGGTGCGCGTGCCCGGCACCATACTCGCTGGCTTCTCCACCTGGAACTCAAAATACGGTGTGCCCGGAGTCGGTTGATCGTCCAACTTCGCCGCGGGAGCCGACAGCCGACCCAGCCCGCCGGAGCCGGCAACGATCGCGCTCGCGTTCGCTGATGCGCCTGCGAGACTCTTGCCGCCGATGGAAAACAGGAACGGCTGCTGCACCACCTGCGCCACGCGACGACCGTCCTTCTCGGCCCCTACATAAACAGCGGCCCGGAGTGCTTCGCGTACCGACTCGCTGAACTCCGGGTGATCTGACCGCAGAAACTTGATGGTGGATTGATCCACGCGTCCGTTTGGCGTGACGACGAACTGGGCCAGCACCGTGCCCTCCACATTGGCCGCGCGGAGCATGGCTGGATATCTCAGCACCGCCGAGCTGCCCATCATCTCGGCCGGATTGTCCACCTGGAACTCAAAGTAGGGTGTGCCCGGAGTCGGTTGATCATCGAGTTGCGCGGCGCCTGCCGGCCTCTTGCCATCGAGGGAAAAGACGAACGGCTGCTGAATCACCTGCGCCACGCGCCTTCCTCCAATCTCGGCGGGCGTGTATTTGACTTCAGGAATCGCTATGCGAACTGCATTCGTGAAGAGTTCGTGATCCGACCGGAGCACCTTGAACGTGCTCATGTCCGCCGTTCCGTCGGCGCGAAGCACGAAACTCGCCAATACCGAGCCCTCGACCTGTGCAGAGCGCAGCATCGGGGGATACACCATGGTGTTCGAGCCCGGCAGCATGCTCGCTGGCTTCTCCACCTGGAACTCGAAGTACGGCTCGACAGCGACGGTCGGTTGCTGCACAGACGCTGTCTCTTCGCGGTCGCCGAGATCCACGTTGCCCGGAATGCGCGTAGTGCACGCCGCAAACAACGCGGCAACACTGAGCGCACCCAGCGCCACGCGAGCTGACTGTGAAGACGTGCGATGTGTATGCTGCATGGCAATGATCCTCTGTCTGAGATGTGATCCGGGGCCGGCAAGTGACGACGCGAGACGAACGTGTACGGCGGGAGCCGCGTGTTGTTGGGTCATGAACAACAGCAGCTTGGCATACAGGTGTGCATCACCGCCGTACGCGAGCGTGCGCGCATCGCAGTCCAACTCGAGCGCAAGTCGCAGCTGCCGCGCGATCCACCACACGCCGGGATTCCAGGGCACCAGCGCCGTGGCCAGCGTGGCGTACCACACCACACGCGGATCGCCCCGACGGCAATGTTCGCGCTCGTGCTGCAACACCATGGCGCGCAACGGGGCGTCGAGCTTGAGCACCCATGGCGGCAGCACAATGCGCGGCGAGCGCCACCCCACACTCGCCGGACCGAGCGACTGTGAGAGCAGCACCGGTTCGCCATCTACGTCGGCGTGAACAGCTCCACGCGTGAGCGTGTGGAGATGACGCGCCGCCAGCAGCAACCGAGCGAGCAGCAGCAGGCTGGCACACAACCACAGCGCGAGCAGCACGCTGCCGTACGGCGCCACCAAATCGAACAGGCGATCGGTCAAGCCGCGCGCCACCGGCTCCATTGGAGCGAGCGGCATCACGATTGGCGCCATCATCTCAACGGTTGCGACCGTCTGCGCCGAGTTGCGCAGCACGGGACGCATCACCGGCACGATCAGCGGCCAGACCACCGCGACAGCCAGCACGGTGGTCCAGACAGTGCGAGTGGGACGACCCACCGAACGCGCAATACGCGCGACGCCGTGTCCGGCGGCCGTGACACACGCAGTGAACAACACCGCAGCACACATCCAGGCCATGATCATGCGTCGTCCTCCGCCTTGTACGGAGAGTGCGCACCGTCAACCCCGCGCGACTTGCGGTTGAGTTCGCGAGCGAGGCGCGCAAGCTCATCCGGTGACACGTCGCGCTGCTCAACGAGCCGTGCAATCAAGGCCTCCGGCGAGCCGCCGAAGAAAGACGTGACCAGTCGCGACAACGCGTTCTGCTGCGCGGCCTGCTGGGCCACCCGTGGGAAGTAACGATGGGCGCGCCCCTCTTCCTTGCGCGTGACGTACTGCTTGGCCTCGAGGTTGCGCAGCATGGTGAGCACGGTGGTGTAGGCCAGCGCCACGCCGAGGTGCTCAAGCACCTCCGTTACCGTACCGGAGCCGAGCTCCCAGAGCACGGCCATGACATCGAGTTCGCGTTCGCCCAGCGGGGTGAGGTCGGGGGACATGCAGAAACTCCGGCAGAGTGGTTGTGTACTATCTGCGTAGTAGAATATACCAGCAGGCCGCCACTGTCAACTAGTGGCATAGTAGCACCGGATGTGACCGTCGCCGATCGGTCGCGATATCATTCAGGCATGATGTCCATTGCATGGCCACGTCTCCGTCCCGCCTTCGTCCCCGCGCTTGTCTGTGCGATCGCAGTCGCCTTCGCCTGTGCGACCACGACTATGATCGCTCAGGCAGCCCAGGCCCAGCCGGCCTCAGATACGCGTGTGCCAACGGCCCCGCCCACCCTGCGCGACGCCTACGTCCTGATCACCGGCTCCACCGACGGTCTGGGCCGCGAACTCGCGCGCACACTCGCGGCCGAGGGTGCGCACGTGATCGTGCACGGCCGCAATCGGGCGCGCGGCGATTCGCTGGTGGCACAGATCACCGCAACACACGTGGGATCGGCGCGGTTTTTCGCGGCCGACCTGGCGTCACTGGTCACGGTGGATGCGCTGGCGGACACGATTCTCGCGCACTATCCGCGGCTGGACCTGCTCATCAACAATGCGGGCATCGCGCTCAATCGCTCGCTCCCGCGCCAGGTAAGTACGGACGGATACGAACTGCACTTTGCCGTGAACTATCTCGCCGGTGTGCTGCTCACCGAACGCCTGCTACCGCGGCTCGCGGTGGCGCCGAATGCGCGCATCATCAACGTGGCCTCGCGTTCACAGCAGTCGCTCGACATGAGCGACGTGATGCTCGAACGCGGCTACAACGGCGGGCGCGGCTATGCGCAGAGCAAACTCGCGCAAATCATGTACACCATTGATCTCGCGAACGAGCAGGGCGCAGCCGGCGTGGCCGTGTATGCGGTACACCCGGCGTCACAGATGGACACGAAGCTCGTGCGCGGTCTGGGCGGACGCCCGCGCTCGACCGTGAACGAGGGCGTGGAAACCGTGATGTACGCATTGCGCAGCCGCGAGCCGAGCGGGACCTACTTTGAGGGCACGCAGGTGGGGGCGCCACTCGCGCAGGCCAGAAGCGCCAACGCGCGAGCGCAACTGCGCGCGATCACGCGTGCACTGCTCCAACCCTACGTGCGCCTGCCCTGAGGGAACGCGACAGCCGAGTGGACGCCCGGCGCACCGCCATTCACTGGCGGATGCGCGGGCGTCCGACACGAGTCGCGCCTACTGCTCGTCCGCCGACGGTCCGTACAACCCCGGAATGGGAATGTCGAGCAGACGCAGGTACACCGTGAGCTGCGCACGATGATGCACAACGTGATTGAAGACCATGGAGCGCAGCACCTGCGCGCGCGGCATGGTGAACATCACATGGTCGCCGTTGCGCAGCGTCCAGCCCACGCCCAGCTCCTCGTCGTTCGTGGCCAGCAGTGCCGCTTTTCCTTCATCCACGAACCGATCAAGTCGCGCCGTGAGCTCGTCCGCTGTGGTGAAGGGCTCGGGCTTGTACTCGAACTTGGCGAAGTCGAGCTCAGTCTCCTTCACCGTCGCGGCAACCCAACCATGCATCTCCGCGACATGCACTGCGAGCTTGCCGAGTGTGAACGACTTGGGGTGCGGCTGGTAATCGGCCTTGTCGGCCGGCACGAGCGCCAGCACGCGCCTGGTGTTGGCTGACTCGTGCTCGAGCTCGGCGAGGAAAGCGTGATTCATGCCCATGACAACGCTCCAGAAGGGGAGTAAGGTGGTAAAAACCGAACAGAGTCCGAAAATGTACGGCTGCAACGACGGAACGCAAGTTCGGTCCGTCCCGTGAACGCGACGACCCGTGCGCTACACCGACAGCGGCTTCAGACCAGCCTCGATACTCGCCCGCTGCGGCTCCAGAAAGGGGGGCAGGGCCAGCGACTCGCCCAGCGTCATCGGGTCCTCATCATTCGCGAAGCCAGGGCCGTCGGTGGCCAGCTCAAACAGCGTACCGCCAGGCTCCCGAAAGTAGAGCGACTCGAAATAGTAGCGCTCCACCAACCCCGAGTTGGGCACACCCAGCTGCGTGAGATGCGCCAGCCAGGCCTGCTGCGCCGCGTGGTCCGCCACCCGGAACGCCACGTGGTGCACGCCGCCGGCGCCCTGCTGCGCACGCGCCAGATCGCCGCGCACCACCACGTGCACCTCCGCAGCCGCCCCACCGGGCCCCATGGAGAACACCGACACTGGCCGCTCCGCCCGATCGGGATCGGGATACGTGCCGGCGTCGCGCATGCCCAGCACGCCCGTGAGAAACGCTGCTGTTGGTGCAAGCGTCCGGACGTTCAGCAGAGTGGGACCGAGGCCGAGAATCGCGTGCTCGCGCGGCACCGACGCGGTCGTATTCCACGCGGCTTCGGCGGCGGCCAGACCGGCGTCCGACGGAGCAGACGGCCGCGTCGCTGCGTCATCCACGATCAAGGCGAACGGCTGACCCTCGGCATCCGTGAAACGCAGCGCGGCGCGGCCAGCCCGCTCGGCCCGCCCCCGCACCACGATGGACGCGTCGGCACGAAGTCGCGCTTCCCACCAGTCCAGCGACTCCGGAGACAGAATACGCAGGCTGGTCTCCGCGACTTCACCCGTGCCGGGCTGGCGACGGGGCATTCGGCTCCACTCAAAGAACGTGAGCTCGGTGCCTGGACGACCGATCGCGTCGCCATAGAACAGATGGTACGCCGACGTGTCGTCCTGATTTACGGTACGCTTGACCAGTCGCAGACCAAGGCTGCCGGTGGCGACGGCCAGATTGCGCTGGGCGTTGGCGGTGATGGCGGTGAGATGGTGCAGACCGCCGAGTTCGAGTTGAGCCACGAAAACCTCCGGAGTGTGATATGCTGACAATATATCACAGTACTGAGATATCTTCGACCACACAAGGTGGCGGTTCCGCCCTCTTTGGTGCCCCGCTCAGCAGCCGGAGACGGGACTTTCCCAGCGAATGCTCCACTGCGTGCCGCGACGTTCCAGCAGGGCGAGCGAGGTTCCGCTGCCGTCGTCGCGGCCGAGAATCACGGCAGCAGGACTGTCGGGAGAGGTTGTGACCACCGCCAATGGTTCGGTGGCGATCACTTCCTCTTCCCGCCCGCTCGTTCGCTCAAACCACGCCGTGCTCCAGCGGGCGCTCGGCGTTACCGGAAGCGTGGCCAGCAGCAGCAACCGCTCTTCCAGCGGGCGATCCTCCTGCGGAATGCGACGCACCAGCACAGCCATGGCAAACGGAACGGCCACGCCCTGGGCGCGATAGGCCCGTGCCACCGTGAACGGCAGGCCGCGAAACGGACTGGCGGAATCCTCAACCAGCGCAGACGCGAGCCGGTTGAAGTTCACGGCCAGCGCGAGCGAATCACGTGATGGGAGCGCCTCGATGGAATCGAGAGAGACGGCCGAGACCAGGCCAACCGGAAAGGCAACGGACCAGGCGGGAAACGCACTATCGGCGCCGAGACTGCCGTCGCCGAGCGGCGGACTGGCACCGGAGGCGCCGGTCGAGTCGTCCGACGCGAGCAAGCGACCGCGGGGCCAGACCGCACAGACGCCCGCGACCGGCGCCAAGCCGCTGTCTGCAAAGGCGCTCGGCACCGACCCGGAGGCGCCCGACGCAGCCGTCCCGGACGAAGCCGTCAGCGCGGCGTCCCAGGCGATGCGACGCTGGCCGACCTCGCCCGCCCGCGACACGAGCATCACCCGACCATCGCCAAGTCGAGCCCGCAAACCCGTGGGATCATCCACGGGCGTGTCACCGGGCAGGAGCGGACTGAGAATCGCCACTCGATCCGCGCCGGCCTCCCCGTCGAACACCGGTACCACGAGCAACGCACCAAGCGCCGGATCGTAGGTGGAGCGGCGGGCGACTACGGTGGCGGTGTCCGACACAATGGAATCACTGGCCACAACGTCCGGACCGGCGGAACGGCCATCAGCCGGTGCCCGATCACAGCCGAACACGCCGAGCAGCAGGCCGATCGTCAGGAGTGCCGTCGGGCGGGACGTGTGTTGGGCGCGGGCCAAGATACACGCCTGATGCGCGCGGGAGAGAAGGTGAGCAGACACGGACACTAATCTGCGCGAGACCCGCCCGGGATGTGAGTGGGCTGGGACACTCAGTCGCGAGCTGGCAGATAGGGTCCACCCAGGTCCCAGTGCCAGGCGGCGCGACGCTCCCCGGTGCGTGGATCTTTGAGCGGCTTGTCCTGCAGTCGCTCCTCCGGCATGCCCACGAAGGCGCCGTACTCGAGAAGGAGCGAGCGATCGGTGGACACCAAGTGCGCCATCGGGCGTCCAAACCAAACGTGGAAATGCAGCCAGAGCCCGCCGTCCATGGCGTGCAGCATGCCCTCGCGTCGCTGGCTGAACTGGCGGAGTGGGAATCGTGTGCGCGCCAAGTGGGTGCGCCGGACAATGTCCAGCGCCTGTTCTGGTGTTGGTAGCGGAGGGGGCGTACGGCCGGGCAGCGCCGGTGGCCGTTCATCAAAGGGATGCGTGGAGTTCATGCAGGCACCCAAACAGCAGACACGCCGACCCGCAAGCGATGCTTGCGAACCGGCGTGTCTGGGAGCGAAGACGGGAAGTTGTCGCCAAGGGGCGTCGCCCCGGGATTGGGTTACTGGCAGTGCACCACACCGTTCACGGTGGCCGGCGCAACTGGTGCTGCATTGCCATAGAACACCGAACATGTGAGCGGCGACGCGCTCGGATGCGTCGCACTGGCAGACCATCCACCGGTCGATGCTGAGGTGATGGTGAGGATCACGCCTGGCGAGCCACTGAACGCTGCTGCGACGAGCGTTCCCGCGTACGCCTCGTTGTCGTAGAAATAGTCTTCCTGTCGGCTCGCCAGATTCTTGAGATCACTCTTCATAGATGCTGCATATCCCTTGCCCTTGGTTTCCGAGAACTTTGGAATGGCAATGGCGGCCAGAATCCCGATGATGACCACAACAATCAACAGCTCGATCAGGGTAAAGCCGCGACGCTCGATCTTCGCGCGTATCCGCATGACATCACCTCTCGAATGGACCATGCCGGCAAGTCTCTCGCGAGTCTCAACGCCGGCGTCTGCCCACGATAGGTGCAAGGGCGGTGCCGAACAGTGGGTAATTCACCAAGTTGTTTTCTGACAACACTTTGGAGTTTTCCACGTGCCGCAGGACTGTGACCTGCGGCTGGCGTTCGCCACGACCTGTCGCAAAACGCGAGACGCCTGATCCCTAGCCTTTGGACGTGAGCCAGTTGTCACCCACGCCGATATCCACCACCAGCGGCACGGACAGCGCAGTCGCGCCCTCCATGTGTTCGCGCACCAGCGTCGAGAGAGCTTCGACCTCCGCGTCCGGGACCTCGAAGACCAGTTCGTCGTGCACCTGCAGCAGCATGCGGGCGTCGAGCGGACCGGTGGCCAGCGCCTCGTGTATCCGCAGCATGGCGATCTTGATAAGATCGGCAGCTGATCCCTGAATTGGCGCATTTGCCGCCACCCGCTCGCCAAAGGCACGCACGTTGAAGTTGCGGTCCTTGAGTTCCGGCACCCAGCGGCGACGTTTGAAGAGCGTCTCCACGTACCCACGCGCCTTGGCCTCGGTGACGCACTGCTCCAGGAAAGACTTCACGCCGGCAAACCGTTCGAAGTAGGTGTCGATGAACGCCTTCGCCTCACCCTGCGTGATCTTGAGCTGGCGCGCCAACGCGAAGGCCCCCTGCCCATAGATGGTGGCGAAGTTGATCGTCTTGGCGCGGGCTCGCATCTCTCCGGTCACGTCCGCGAGATCAACGCCAAAGATCACCGCGGCGGTCTGCTTGTGAATGTCGCCACCCGCCCGGAACGCCTCCACGAATGCCGGATCGCCTGACAGGTGTGCGAGGAGCCGCAACTCGATTTGCGAGTAGTCCGCCGCCACAAGCTTGCACCCGGCGCGCGGCACAAAGCCGCGCCGAATGTCGCGACCGAGCTCACGCCGGATCGGGATGTTCTGCAGGTTGGGATCGCTGGACGACAGACGGCCTGTGGCTGCAACCGTTTGGTTGTAGGACGTGTGCAGTCGGCCATCGCGCGGATGCACGAGCTTGGGCAGCGTGTCGATGTACGTCCCCTCGAGCTTGAACAGCTCGCGATACTCCATGAGCAACTCGGGCAGCAAATGCCCTTCATCCGCGAGCTCCTGCAGCACACTGGCATCAGTGCTCGGCCCGGTCGCGGTCTTTTTCTTGATCGGCAGCCCGAGCTTCTCGAAGAGGATCGTCCGCAGCTGCGGGTTGGAGTTGATGTTGAAGGTCTCCCCCGCTTCAGTATAGATCTGCTGTTCCACGCGCTCGCGTTCGCCCTGAAAGCGCGTCTTGAGCGCGGCGAACCACGCCTGATCAATGGCGATGCCTTCCCACTCCATGTCGGCGAGCACCGCGACCAGCGGCACCTCGATCTCATCAAAGAGCGATTGCATGCCCGATTCGGCGAGCGTTGGTGCGAGTACATCCATAAGGCGCCACGTGACGTCCACGTCCTCGCAGGAGTAGTCGCGCGCCGCGTCGGTGGGTACCACGTCGAACGGCAGCTGATGACGCCCCTTGCCGCACAGCTGTTCATACGACGTCATGGTGTGGCCGAGCTGTTCGAAGGCCAGCTGGTCGAGACCGTGTGAGCGCCGACTCGGATCGAGGATGTAGCTCATGAGCATGGTGTCCGCGTCGAGCCCATGTAGCGCCACGCCGGCCGAACGCAGCACGAGCACGTCGTACTTTGCATTCTGTGCGACTTTCTTCACCGCGTCATCCGCGAGCAGGGCGCGCAGTGATTCCATTTGCGCACTCGTGATCGCCGGCAGGTTCACCGGTGCGCCCGCCTGGGCCGACAGTCGCGTGCCGGCAATGCCGGCGTCGCCGGACAGCAGCGACAGATTGCCGGCCCCGTCGTAGGCCCGATGATTGAACGGCAGATAGTACGCCTCACCGGGCGCGACGGCGATGGACAATCCCACGAGCGTGCAGCGCAGCGGGTCCACGGCCGTTGGTGCGTCGGGCTCGATGACTGTTTCCGTGTCGAACGCGATGCGCCCCGTCGCACGCGCGCGCGTGATCACCGCATCCACGCCGTCGAGCGTGTCCACGAGGGTGTACTGCGAGTCGGCGCGCACGGCCACACCTGATGCACCGACGCGCATCTCGACCGCGGGCGTTGTGGCGCCGTTGGTGTCGGGTAAGGACACTGGGTCTGGAGCGGCGGTGCCGGTGGCGGCGGACGTGCCAGCGGCGGAGGCTGTGCCGGACGCGGTGGCCCCCGGCAAGTCTCGCAGCAACGAGTTGAACTCGAGTTCCTGATACAGTGTGCGCAGCGCCTCGACGTCGGGCGTGCTGAGCGCCAGACGCTCCGGCTCAAACGTGACGGGCACATCGGTACGTATTGTCACCAGCGTCTTGGACAGGCGCGCCATGTCGGCTTGCGCCTGCAGCGCTTCGCGCGGGCGTTTTTTCTTGATCTCGTCCACGTGTTCGAGAATCGCCTCGAGTGGGCCGTATTCATCGATGAGCTCAACGGCGCCCTTGTCCCCGATGCCCTTCACTCCCGGCACGTTGTCCGACGAATCGCCCACGAGGGCGAGGTAGTCGATGACGCGTTCCGGCATGACGCCGAGCCGCTCTTTCGCGTTGGCCATGCCCACCCACTGCTCGTCCACCGCGGCCGGCCCGCCGCGTCCCGGGTTGAGCAGCCACACCTGCGGCGCGACGAGCTGGTGAAAGTCCTTGTCGCCGGACACGATCACCACCTGGTAGCCTGCCTCCGCGCCTTGCCGCGCGAGTGTGCCGATTACATCGTCGGCTTCGTAGCCCTCCACCGCGAGCACCGGGATGTCATACGCGCGGAGCAGCTGGAGCACACGTTCGATGCCGGTATCGAAATCGGCCTGCAGATCGGCCGCAAGCTTCTCGCGCGTGGCCTTGTAGTCCGGATACAGCTCGTCGCGGAAAGACGCGCCGGCATCATGCACCCAGGCAAGGTTCTCAGGCGCGTGGGTGGCGAGCAGTCGCTTGAGAAAGGTCGCGATGCCCCAGGCAATAGAGGTATTCTCGCCGCGGCGCGTGACGAGTGGCCGATTGATGAGTGCAAAGAACGCGCGGTAGATGAGCGCGTAGCCGTCCACCAGAAACAGTCGAGGGGCGGACGGCGGCGTGACCTGCATCTTGTCGGGCACGACAGAAGGGAGCGAAAGCGGAGGTCAGGGCATCTCGGCCAAACGGCGCCGGATCGTGGCAGCCAGCTCTACGGATGCGCCGGGCGAGAGGCGAAAGCGTCCGAGGCCGGTCTGATCGAAGAATACCAGCTGGAGACGCCATTGGCGGTATTCCCACACCTGCTGCCGATTGCGCTGCGACAAGTCATTGTTGTTCTGCGCGTCGAAAATGTTGTCCGGATCGCCCAGGCCCACGAAGGCCATGCCCCGATCGGTGAGCCAGCCCACGGGGCCGTCATCGCGGAACCGCTGGTTGGCCAGCCGGATGCGCGCGAAGTAGTCGCGCAGCCCTTCGTGCTCCGCGGTGCCGGGATTGGGATCGGTGGTGCGCAGAAACTCGCTCCACGCCTGCGCGCGCTCCGCGCCGGTGGTCTCGGTGAGCCGCTTGAGCTTGTAGTCGGGCGCGTAGAACCGCAGGTACCCGATCATCTCCTCGAAGCCGGTGACCGGCAGGTCGTCGCCCAGCGTGACCAGCAGCTTGGTGCGCGCGGTGTCGGGGCTGTTGGGCTGCGACACCTGCAACGTGACCACGCCCACGCCGATGTTCGCGGCGGGCACCTGCATCACGCCCGTGAGGAGATCGGCACCGCGGCTGAGCAACACCGTGGAATCGCGCCAGAGCAGCGCCCCGCCCTCACCAATCACCTCGACCCGGACCCTGGTGGCGACGCGAGTTCCGGCGAGCTCCAAATAGACGGGGACCAGCGAATCGACGCCGAACGTGACGGTGGCCCGTGGGCGCGCGAGCAGCCGTGGCAGCGAATCGGGGGTGGACCGCGGCACGGTTTCGTACACGGGAATAGGGGAGGCGATGGTGCCAGCAGTAAACGCCGGTACCTGCACGGAGACCTCTTCAGCGCTCGAGCGCGGGCTCCCCTCATCGCGGACGCCCACGCCCAGCGTGTAGTTGCCGGGGGCCACGCGCAGGTACTGCTGCCAGATCAGGCTTTCGTCGGTCCGGGAGGTCTCGCGGAACGTGGCCACGCGCACGGTCTCCTTGGCCTCGAACTGTTTGACGAGGTTTGGGCCATCCCGGAGTTCGAGCTGCACGGTGTAGCGGCCGGCGTACTGATCATCTTCGCGGGCGAACGCGAGGGAGCGCGGCGCGAACGACAGGGACACCAGCACGAGTGTGGAATCGGCGGTGCGGTCGGGCAGGAACGCCACCCGGGCCACGTACGGAATCGCGCCACGCGCAGACACCAGTCCCATGTCGCGGTACAGCTCGACGACGTTGACCGGCTGCAAGTTTGCCGGGTCACCCCCGCGCGATGCGGCAGGCACGGGCCGTCCATCCGCGCCGACCTGGGTGCGCCGAGCGCAGGCAGTGCTCAGCAGGCCGAGCGCGAGGAGCGCGGCCGGCAGAAGGCTTCGAGAACCACGGGTCACGGGCATGCAGGCGTACACTTGTTGGAAGGGGTGGGACCAGTGCGCCCACGAATGATCAGCCGTGCGGTGTTGCTCCGCATCCCGGACTCTGGGTGGCCGGTTTCACGAATAATGGTACCGCCGAACGGGACCGGAGGTGCCACAGATTCGACAATTGGCACGCACCTTGCCTTGCTGGACGGCCGACGGAGAGTTACGTTCGCCCCGTGTCCATGGAGTCATTGGTAGGATTGACGCTCGCCGGCTATACGCTGCGCGCAAAGGTCGGCGAGGGTGGCACCGCGACGGTGTACCGCGCCGAGCATGCCGAGCACAAAACCGTCGCTGTGAAAGTGCTGCGCGAGAAGCTGCGGCACGACAAGACGGCGGTGCAGCGCTTCCTGCGCGAGGCCCAGTTCGGTCAGCGCGTCCAGCATCCGAATATCGTGCGCACCATCGATTTCGGGCAGGCCGAGAATGATCGGTATTTTCTGGCGATCGACTGGGCGGCTGGTGAGTTGCTGGAAAAGTACGCCGAAAAGCGGAGTCCGCTCCCACCGGCCGAAGTCGCAGAAATCATCACCCAGCTGTGCGCGGCCGTCCAGGCCGCCCACGACGAGGGCATCGTACACCGCGATCTGAAGCCGGAGAACGTGATGTACGACCCCGAGTCGCATCACGTGATGTTGCTCGACTTCGGCATTGCCGCTGACACCGACGCCTCGCCCGACCAACGGCTCACGCGCGCCGGGTTTTTTGTGGGCACGCTCATGTACGTGGCACCGGAGGCGTTGTCGGGCGAGCTCGTGGGCCCGGCCGCCGACCAGTATTCGCTGGCCACCATTGCGTACTTCCTGCTCACGGGCGCTCTGCCCTACATCGGCAAGACGCCGCGCGAGCTGTTTTCGCAGCTGCTCACCCAGCCGCCAACGCCGCTGAGCGGCGCCAAGCCGGGCCTGCAGTTCGGGTCGGCCATCGAGCAGGTGATCATGAAGGCGTTGGCCAAGGCACCGACGGATCGGTATCCGGGCGTGACCGAGTTCGCCGCGGCGCTCGCGGCGGCTGTGGCCAATCCTGGCGAGATGGCGGCGGCGCCGTCCGCGCCCGCGCCGGCACCCGGGACACCGGCGCCCGCCACGGCCGGCAGCGGCGACGGCGACGACAAGTCCGGCGGGTTGCTCGGCAAGATGAAGGGGCTGTTCCGGCGCGGATGAGCGCGCCCACAGCAATATCCGACCGCGACCGACTGGTCGCGTTGCTTGCCGCTCGCTCGGCCAAGCACGGGGAGTTTGTGCTCGCGTCCGGCCGACGCAGCTCGCTCTACGTGGACTGCCGTCTCACGACCATGAGCCCCGAAGGACAGCGCGTTTTGGGCACCTTGGGCCTCGCCACGCTACGGGACGCAGAGTGGGACGCCGATGCCGTCGGGGGACTCACCTTGGGCGCCGATCCGATTGCCTACGCCATGGCGCACGCCAGTGCGCTGGCCAACGAACGGGATGGCTCGCCGATGCTTCGGGCCTTTACTGTTCGGAAGCAGCCCAAGCAGCACGGCACCGGCAAGCGCGTCGAGGGGCCGTTCCAAGCCGGTGATCGCGTGGTGGTGGTCGAGGACGTCATCACCACTGGCGGTTCGGCGCTCACCGCCGTGGAGGCCGTTCGGGCTGAAGGCGGCGTAGTGTTGGGCGTGCTGGCCGTGGTGGATCGCGAGGAAGGTGGCCGCGAAGCCCTCGAGGCCGCCGGACTGGACGTGCGGAGTCTGGCCACGGCAAGCGAACTGGTGGCGCGACTCGCCCCCTGATCGTCCTCCGGGGGTACGCGCGTGGCGCTCGGCGCCGCCCGCCATTCCCGGACTCTCGTGACCACGCCCAGCACCCACGCCGCCTCGCGGTCCACCGCCGCATTCGTTCTCGACGAAGAGCGCGCCAAAGATCTCAATACGTTCCGCGTCGCCGGACGCCGGCGCTTCTGGAGCACGATCCTCGTGGCCCTGGCGCTGATCGTTGGCGTGCAGGTGGGCCTGACGAACGTGCCCGTGCCCGTCATGACGGTGCTCTTTCTCGTGGCGGTGACCTGCAACTGGGCGTTGAGCGCGATTGCACTGGACGAGCGCCGCTATCGCTGGTGGTTCCGCTATCTGTTCGCGGCGTTCGACACGCTGCTCATCAGCCTGATCATCGCGATCTTCGGCGCGCCCGAGCTGGCCATGCTCTATCTGCTCGCCATTGTACCGTACTCCTTTGATCGCGGGCGGGCGCTGGGCTTCGTGGTGCTCGCGTGCTCGGAAGTCGGTTTTCTGGCGGCCAGCGCGGCGCATGCGCAGCTGTTCCCCGCGGCGGCGCCGCCCGTGGCGCAGGTGATGCTGGCCGCCGTGCTGCTGGGCATTGTCTCGCAGCAGATCGTGCCGATTCCGACCAAGCTGATTCGACGACTGCGGCGCACTCGCGAACGCATGGCGGCCGTGGAGGCCGGTGACCTTTCGGCACGCGCCGATGCGCGCTACTCCGACGAACTCGGATTTCTGGAGCGCAGCTACAACGCCATGCTGGACGAAGTCACCGGACTGATTGCGTCGGTGCAGCGCGAAAGCGATGAACTGGCAGCCGTCGCGGCGCAGCTCGGTGGTGCCAGTTCGGTGTTGCAGGAACGCGCGCGCGATGCGCACGCGGGCGTGCTCGCGCTGCAGGACGAGCTGCACGAGCAACGTGCGAGCGTGGCGCATGGGGCGGCTGCGAGCCACGACGCCCGCGAGGCCGCAGTACTCGCGGTGGCACGGGCGGATGAAACCGCACGGGACGCGCGCCTGATGGACGCCGCCACACTGGCAAGCCGAAACACGATTGAGCGCGCCGCGGAAACACTGGTGCAGGTCGGTGACGGCGTGCAGCGGGCGGCGGCGCAGGTGGAATCACTGGTACCGGCATCGGCTCGGGTTGGCGACTTTGTGGCCACGGTGTCGCGCATCGCGCGCCAGACCAACCTGCTGGCGCTGAACGCCGCGATCGAAGCGGCACGGGCGGGCGAGCACGGCGTGGGTTTCGCGGTGGTCGCGGAAGAAATCCGTAAACTCGCCGGCGAGAGTTCACGTGCTGCGAAGGCGATCGCGGTGACCGTGCACGGCGTGCGCGATGAGATCGCGAACACGGTGGCGGCGATGGACGCCACGGCCCGCGCGGTGGACAACGTGGGCGGCGTGGCGCAGGAGGCCCGCGTGGCGCTCGACGCGATTCTGGCCGACATCTCGCGGATTGCCGAACACGCCGACGATGCTGCCGCCCTGTCGCGGGCGCAGGCTGAGGCGACCGATGCCGTGGACGCGGCGTTCCAGAGTGTGGATGAACGTGCAGCGCGCGCCGTGGGCGACGCGCAACACGCCACCGACGCCGTGACGTCGCAGGCGGCAGCGCTTGATGATCTCGCACGAAGCAGCACGCAGCTCTCCCGCGCCGCGGGCCGACTGCGCGATGCGGTTGGTCGCATAGCCGACGGGAACACGTCGCGCGCGATCGCCGCGGACGACAGCGGACCGACCGCAGCGCGCACCGTGAACCGTTCTACCCAGGCACCCGATCAGGCGACGGCACGTTCGGCTGCGGTGCAGTCACCGGCGATCACTCAGGCGGCATAGGCAACGGCACAGCCGACGGCACAACCGACGGCACAACACACGGCGTCTCGGGAAGGCTGACCACGCGCGACCACGGCGGCAGCACCACGAGCGGATGAAAGCCGCGGAGTGTGGTACGGTGCGGCTGGACGAGCAACTCCACAAAGTGATCGAGCATGCGCGCGCCGTCGAACTGCTGCCGAAAGGCGGCGGCGGTGAGCCCCAGCATGGTGTGGATGTGTCGGCCGAAGCTTTGCGGCGACGAGTATTCAAGACTGTTCGCCACCTGTGTGATGCTCAGTCCCGGGTTTTCGAACATCGCGGCCGCGCGCACGAGGCGCGCAAACGCGAGGTACCGTTTGGGTGCCGGCAGATCAGCCCGGTAGAACCGACTCATGAGCGTGCTCGCCTGCACGCCGAGCCGCTTGGCGAGCTGTCGCACCGTCCCGACGCGGGCGGGTGAGAGAAAGCACGCGTCGAGAAAGCGGCGACAGTCCTCCGGCGCATCATCAAGCAGTATGGCGAGGCGTTGCGACGCCTTTCGTTCGATGGTATCGCCGCGCTGCGCGCTGAAGAGTTGGCGCAACGTACGCCACCCCACCGGATCACGTACGTCCACCAGCGAACGCACGCCGTATTGGCCGAGGGCGAGGACTGAATGCGCGGCACTCGCATCGCTGCCGGACAGCAGAGCGACCGCCGGCACGCCGGGAAACTCGCGCACCAGTCGCGCGACGCTCGACGCGGCGCGTGCATTGCAGCGCGCGACGGACACCAGGACCGCCTGCGCCCGGCAGGCGCGCAGCTCCTGCAGCACTTCCTCGACGCTATCGCGATGCAGTGTGACGTAGCACCCTTCGCCCGCCGCGTCGACACTCGTGCGCTCCATGGGCGTGAGCATGGTGACGATGGCCGTACTGGTAGCGATCGGTCGGGCCGGCTGCGCGGTGCGTCGAGCCGACGGTCGCAACAGGCTGGGCGGCGTGCTCACCGGCACGCCGGGTGCTGTGCTGCCGGTGGTGCGACGCGGTACCGGATAGCGGACAGGAGTGCTCATGCTCCACCTCTCGAGGTGTGGGACGCACTGCGGGACGCGAGGCGACCAGGGGATCGGCGCACGTCGGGTGAGCACACGGTATGGTGTCACGTCACCGGCCCGTCACCGTTTCGATGGGTGTGCGCGCACGTGGGAGCAGCGCGTGGCAGGCGGGGTATATTGCGGCAGACCAGTGGGTGGTCGTCGGCCGGACGGTCGCGTCGTGCACGTGCAAGCGGGTGCGCCGAGGAAAGTCCGGGCTCCACAGGGCAGGTTGCCAGGTAACGCCTGGGCGCGCGAGGCGTGAGCGTCGCGTGACGGACAGTGCAACAGAAAGCAAACCGCCACCGCGAAGCGCGTAACGCGCAAGCGGGGGTAAGGGTGAAAGGGTGGGGTAAGAGCCCACCGCGCCCGTGGCAACACGGGTGGCACGGCAAACCCCAGCCGGAGCAAGGCCGAATAGGCGGCGAGAGACGGCCCGTCTCGACAACGGCGTGGCAACACGTCGAGCCGCGGGTAGGCTGCTGGAACGTGTGGGTGACTGCACGTCGAGAGAAATGACCGTCCGGTGATGCACAGCGGATCGTGTGGCACCGACAGAACCCGGCTTACAGGCCGGCGATCCACCCACCGGTTGTTGTATCGCGCCGTCCAGGCGCGCTCCCTCGTGACGGAGTGACTGTGTCCTTTCCCGCCCCTGCCCGCCGCCTGTCGATGCTGCGCCGAGCGCTGGCGTGGTCGCCGATTGCCGTGATGGGCCTGGTGGCGTGTGCGCCCGGTGTGACGCCGCTGCCGTCCGTCACGCCCGAGCCGTCGCCGCCCGAGGTGGTCGCCGTCACACCGGCGCGTCCAACGCGCGTTCGGCTTCCATTCCGGCACGACACCGCGCGCTACGACGTGCAGAGTGTCAGCACCCTCACCCGCGACAGTGCCGGTGTTCCCATCGAGGAGAAGGTTCGCCTGTCGGCGCAGGTGGCGTTTGCGCTGGAGCGGGTGGACACGAGTGGCAGC
>JBBSPE010000035.1:0-33346 GCA_038259155.1 Gemmatimonadales bacterium | reverse complement strand
GTGCCGTTTGGGCGGACGTCCGCCGACCGGTGGGCGTTCGTGGTGATGGCACTGTTGCTCGCGCTCTCGACGTTGCTGCTCACGCCGCAGGGGTTAGACGCACAGCCTCCGCGCACGCCCCAGACCGGCGCACCGCCCGGCCAAACGGCACCGCTGAGTCGCGACCGCCTGCTCGTGGAGTGGGCGGAGCCGGACTCCATCATGCGGGAGCTCTCGCAGCGCGCGGGATATCGCGTGGTGACGTATCAGGGCGATCGCGTTCGCTTTGAAGCCGCCACGAAGGAGCTCATTCTGCGCGGCAAGCCGAGCGCCGTGCGCCGTGGTGAAACGCTGCTCGTTGGCGACACCATCATCTACAACGACTCCACGGGCTTTGTGGACGTCCTGGGCGACACGGTGATTCTTCGCGACCCGTCCCGTGACGATTCCGATGATTTCGTGGCGCGCGGTGCCATTCGCTACGACCTCGAGACGCAGGAAGGCACGACAGGTTCGTTTTCCACGTCGGTGGTGTCCGGGCAGCGCCTGTTCATCACGGCCGAGAGTGGCACGATCTACAACGACACCACGCTCGTGGGCGGGCAGCGTCTGTTCTTCCACGATGCCGACTTCACTTACTGCGACCTGACGGAGCCGCATTTCCACTTCACCGCCAAGGACATCAAGTTCGTGTCGCAGAATGTGGTGGTGGCGCGGCCCGGCGTGCTGTACATCGGCGAGGTGCCGGTGTTCTGGTTGCCGTTCTTCTTTCAGGATGTACGAAGCGGGCGCCGCAGCGGCTTGCTCACGCCGCGATTTGGTGTGGCCGAGCTGTTCCGCAACAGCTCCAATTATCAGCGCACGGTGGAGAACGTGGGCTGGTTCTTCGCGATCAGCGACTACATGGACGCCGATGTGTCCATGGACTGGCGATCCGGTGGCAGCGGCAGCGGCTTCGACGCCGGCTGGGTGCGCGGCAACACCGATCTGCGCTACAAGTGGTTGTCCCGGTTTGTGGACGGCAATCTGGCGGTGTCGTATCTGGGCCAGAACGGCGGCCAGACCAATACGTCGGTCACATGGCGGCACAATCAGGCCTTCAGCAAGGCCACGCGTCTCACCGCCAACATCAACTGGGTGCAGAGCACCACGATACAGCGGCAGACCACGTTCAATCCCACGGCGGCGCTGGCCACCATCAAGTCGCAGCTCAACTACCAAACGCGCGTGGGGCCAGCGCGCATCAGCGTAGGCGGGACGCGAACGCAGTATCCGGGGCGACGGCAGACGGAAATGAACCTGCCGAATCTCAGCTTGACGATGGGGACGCTGGCTGCCGGGCCGGTGTCGTGGACGCCCAGCGTGCGATTCAACCAGACGCGCACGGACAACATCGATCAGGGGCTGCAGTTCGGGTACATCTATCGGCCCAGTGGTGCCGGCGGATTGGACAGCACGCGCGTGAGTGCGTCGCGTCGCAACACGAACTTTGGTCTCGAGACTCCGCTTAAAATCTTTGACTTCCAGATCAACAATAGCATCTCGATTACCGAGCGCTTTGACGACTATCCGCAGCAGCGCATCGTGCGCGATGTGCGTGATACCTCAATCGTCACAACGCGCGTGTACAAGCAGGCCTTCCTGACGAACATCGACTGGAATACCTCATTTCAGCTTCCGAGTTTTTTCCAGGGGTCGTGGAATCTCACGCCGTCGGCGCAGTTGCTGAATGTGGATCCCAGCGCGGGCTTCATCGTTCGCTCCGAGTTGAGCGGCGGGAAGTATGTGAGTCAGGGCAAACGCCTGCAGTACGGCGCGAGTATCTCGCCCACCGTTTACGGACTGTTTCCCGGCATCGGGCCAGTGGAGGCCTTTCGCCACGCCATCAGTCCCTCGATCTCGTATGGCCTCTCGCCGGCAGCCGAGGTGAGCGACGACTTTCTGCGCGCGACCGGGCGCACGCGTCAAGGGTATCTGGGCTCGCTGCCACGCAATCAGGTGTCGCTCACACTGAGCACCACCTTTGAGGCCAAGCTGCGTCCTCGGCAGGGAGACGAGCCTGCGCCTTCCGAGCGCGGCGTGGCGCCGACGGACAGTGCGGCCGTTGGTGATACCGCCGTGTTGCTGCGGGCCGGTGACGATCCAGCGGCGCCACGCCGCAGCGCCCCGACGGAGGAAGGCAAGAAGATCCGGCTGCTCGGTCTCAACTTCTCCTCGTTGAGCTACGATTTCATCCGAGCGGACACGGCTGGCACCGGGCTGGTGGAGCAGAACTTCCAGATTTCGGCGCGCACCGATCTGCTGCCGAACATGGATTTCAGGATGGGCTATTCGCTCTTCCAGGGTGATCCGCTCAGCGATACCGCGGTGTTTGAGCCGTTCCGGACCGACCTCGGCGTCAACTTCTCACTCGACGGAAAATCCGGCCTGGTGGCACTCATTGGCCGCCTGTTCGGCCGATCGGGTGATATCTCCGATCCCGAGTCGGCCGATTCCCTCACCATCGCTCGGCGCAGTGATTTTTCGCAGCGGGGCGGTGGCTTGAACGCGGCGGGCTCCGGCGCGCGCGGCGCGCCCGTTGCGCTTCCGCCAGCAGGACAGGGTTGGCAGCTGTCGCTCACGTACAACGCCAACCGACAGCGACCTGCGGTGGGCGGGACGCAGATCGCGGCCGATGATCCCACCACGCAATGCCGCGGGCTGTTCATCGAGGGCACGTTCGAGTTCGAGAACTGCGTGCAGCTCGCGATCAGCAATCCGTCAACGAACGGCGAGCCTGAGGGACCCACCACTCAGGGCGGCGCCTTCTTCGTGCGCCCCCCGAACGAGAACGTGACCGGGCGCCTGTCGTTCGGGCTGACGCCCAAGTGGAGCGTGTCCATGGACGCGCAGTACGACGTGCAGCGCAGCGACTTCGGCTCGCTGCAAATGGGCCTGCAGCGCGAACTGCATGACTGGAACGCGAACTTTTCGTTCACGCGTGTCCCCAACGGCAACTTCACGTTCAACTTCTTCATCTCGCTCAAGGCCTCGCCCGAGATCAAGTTCAACTACGATCGCCGCACCGTGCGATGAACAACGCCTCGCCGTGCGTTCTGGACGGACGGACGCTCACGGTTGAGGCCCTGGAGCACGTGGCAGGCGGGCTGCGGCGCGTGACGCTGCATGAGGTGGCGCGCACGCGCATGGCGCGATCCCGAGCCGTGGTCGATCAGGCAGTGCAGGCCGGCGTGCCCGTGTACGGTGTAAACACGGGTTTCGGCAAGCTGTCCGAGATCGCGATCCCGCTGCACGAACTCGCGGACCTGCAGCGCAACCTCGTGCGCAGCCACGCCGCTGGTATCGGCGTGCCACTTCCGGATCGCGAGATCCGCGCCATGATGCTCCTGCGTGCCAACGTCCTTGCCACCGGCTACGCCGGCGCACGGGCCGAGCTCGTGGACCTGCTCATCGAAATGCTCAATCGTGGCGTCGTGCCGCTGGTACCCGAGCAGGGCAGCGTGGGGGCCAGTGGCGATCTGGCCCCGCTGGCGCATCTAGCGCTCGTGCTCATTGGTGAAGGGCGCGCCCGGTCAGCAAGCAGCGCACCCGAAACCGATGGCGCGTCGGCACTGCGTGCTGTGGGGCTCGAACCCATCACGCTGCAAGCCAAAGAAGGCCTTGCGCTCATCAACGGCACGCAGGCCCACACCGCCATCGCGGCGCTCGCGGCCGCCGAGCTGGATCGACTGTGGCGGGCGGCACATGTGATCGGCGCCATGAGTCTCGACGCACTGCTCGGCACGCCCGACGCGTTTGACGCGCGCATCCAGGACGCGCGCGGGCAGGAGGGGCAGCGCACGTCGGCGGCGCTGCTGCGCCAGTTGCTCGACGGCAGTGCGATCCGCGAATCGCACCGAAGCGATGATCCCCGTGTACAGGATGCCTACGCGCTCCGTTGCATGCCGCAGGTGCACGGCCCCGTGCTCGATGCGCTGCAGTTCGCGCTGGGGCTCATTGGCCGAGAGCTCAACGCGGCCACGGACAACCCGCTCGTGCTCGAGACGGGTGAGCTGCTGAGCGGTGGCAACTTTCATGGGCAGGCTGTGGGCATGGCCGCGGATGTGCTCGCGATCGCGTGCGCGAATCTCGCGGTGATCAGCGAGCGGCGGACGGACCGCCTCGTACACCCTGACTTCAATCAAGGGCTGCCGGCCTTTCTGGCCGGACGGCCCGGGCTCGAGTCGGGATTGATGATGGCGCAGGTGACGGCCGCCGCCGTGACGAGTGATCTCAAACGGTTGGCATCGCCGGCCAGCGTGGATTCCATTCCCACCGACGGCAACAAGGAGGACGTCGTGCCAATGGCCATGGGCGCCGCGCTCAAGCTGCGACAGAGCGTGTACGGGTTGCGCCATGTGCTCGCGGTTGAGCTGTTGTGCGCGTCCGACGCACTCGACCTGCGTCGCCCGCTGGAGAGCAGTCCGGCTGTTGAGCGGGCGCACGCGCTGGTGCGGGATCACGTGTCGCGGCGCACGGCGGATCGTCCGCCGGCGCCGGATCTTGCGGTGCTCGCGCAAGCGCTCGCCGATGGTGTGTTCGATCCGGAGTTCGCGACCACGCTTGGCGCGACGCCTGATTCAGGAGGCACGCATGACCAATCCTGACGTCACGGCGGTCCACGAGACAGCCGTGGCCAGTGGCCCGCGCCTTGTCCGCGCCGCGCGTGGCAGCACGCTGAGTTGTCGGGGCTGGCTGCAGGAAGCGGCACTGCGCATGCTCATGAACAATCTCGACCCTGACGTCGCCGAGCGTCCGGATGATCTGGTGGTGTACGGCGGAACGGGCAAAGCCGCCCGCGACTGGCCCTCGTTCGACGCGATCGTGCACTCGCTGCAGCAGCTGGCCGACGACGAGACGCTGCTCGTGCAGAGCGGGCGTCCAGTGGCCGTGTTCCGCACGCACGCGGACGCGCCGCGCGTGCTGATTGCCAACGCCAATCTCGTGGGCCGGTGGGCGACGTGGGATGAGTTCCGTCGGTTGGAGAAGCTCGGCCTCACCATGTACGGTCAGATGACCGCTGGCTCGTGGATCTACATCGGCTCGCAGGGTATCGTGCAGGGCACGTACGAGACCTTTGGCGCCGTGGCGACCAGGCACTTTGGCGGCTGTCTGGCGGGACGTCTGGTGGTGACGGCCGGGCTTGGTGGCATGGGTGGTGCGCAGCCGCTTGCGGCTACCATGCATGGAGCGGCCGTGCTGGCAGTCGAGGTGGACCGGTCGCGCATCGAGAAGCGTCTGGCCACGGGCTACTGTGATCGGTTGGCCACCAGTCTCGACGAGGCGCTGGATGCGCTGCGCGCCGCGCAGGCTGCCGGCGAGGGTCTTTCCATCGGTCTGCTCGGCAACGCCGCCGCCGTGTTGCCGGAACTCGTGGCGCGCGGGATCACGCCCGATGTGGTCACCGATCAGACCAGTGCGCACGACCTGTTGGTCGGCTATGTGCCCAGCGGGCTCTCGCTTGACCAAGCCGCGGCGTTGCGCGCGAGTGATCCCGAGACCTACATGGAGCGGGCGCGCGATTCTGTGGTGGCGCACGTGCGCGCGATGCGCACCATGCAGGATCGCGGAGCCATCGCGTTCGACTACGGCAACAACATCCGCACCGTGGCCTTTGACGCGGGTCTCGATGATGCGTTCCGTATTCCCGGCTTTGTGCCAGAGTATGTGCGGCCGCTGTTCTGCGAGGGGAAAGGCCCGTTTCGGTGGGTCGCGCTCTCTGGCGATCCGGCGGACATTCATCGCACGGATGACCTGCTGCTGGAACTGTTTCCGCACGATGAGCACCTCGCGCGTTGGATCCATCTCGCCCGCGAGCGCATCCAGTTTCAGGGACTGCCCGCACGGATTTGCTGGCTGGGTCAGGGCGAGAGGGCGCGCTTTGGGCTTGCCCTCAACGCGCTCGTGGCGCAAGGTGAAGTGTCGGCCCCGATCGTGATCGGTCGCGATCATCTGGATACCGGCAGCGTCGCGTCGCCGTTCCGCGAAACGGAGGGCATGCGCGACGGATCGGACGCCGTCGCCGATTGGCCCATCCTGAATGCCCTGCTGAATGTCGCCAGCGGGGCCTCGTGGGTCTCGTTCCATCACGGAGGGGGCGTGGGCATCGGAAACTCATTGCACGCGGGGCAGGTGATCGTGGCGGATGGCACGCCGGAAGCCGCCGCACGCATTCAACGTGTGCTCACCAACGATCCGGGCATCGGTGTCGCTCGGCACGCCGAGGCGGGTTATCCATCGGCCTTGGCGACCGCCCACCGTGAAGGCCTGCAGCTGCCAATGCAGCTGTCCATGCAACTACCCGTGCAAACACCCATGCAAGTGCCCTGGCAGCCGAACGATCGTGGCCGCAACGGGAGCGGCGCATGCTGAGCTCCCGCTATCGCCCGTGGCATGTGCCGCTCTTCATGGGCAAGTACGCGATGCTTCGCTTGCGGAAACGCCCGGTGCTGTTGAACCTCGAAGTCACCATGCGGTGCAACGCGAGCTGCAGTTTCTGCGACTACCACAAGACGCCCGCGTCGGCAAAGGCCACGGAGCTCAAGGAGTTCAGCGACATAGCGCGGCGGTTCAACCCCATGATGATCACGTTCACCGGGGGCGAACCCACGCTGCGACGCGACCTCGAAGAGATCGTGTCGGCGGTGCGCGATGCCACGAGCCTGTCGTATCTGGCCATGATCACGCACGGGGCGATGCTCAGTGTGGACCGCGCGCAGTCGCTGTGGGATGCGGGTCTCGACCAGTTCAACATTTCGTTCGACTATCTCGACGGACGACATGACGACGCGCGCGGCATTCCCGGTCTCACCGCCAAGCTGCTCGATACCATCCCGCGCATGAAGGCTGCGGGCATCGGCAGCGTACGCTTCAACACCGTGATCAAGGACGACAACCTCGATCAGATGCTGCCCATTGTGAAGGCCGCGGCGGCCATGGGCGCGGGCGTCAACTTCTCGGTGTACACCGACGCCAAGAACGGCAACACCGAGCATCTGCTGCGCGAGGAGCAGGTGCGCGCGCTCGACGCGGTGATCGAGAGCCTGCTCGACTACAAGCGGCGCAATCGGGGCGTGATCACCAACTCCGATCACTACCTGAGCCAGATCCCCCGTTGGGTGCGCGGAGAGCTCACGGAGCCGTGCCCGAGTGGTACCACCACAGTGCACGTGGACCCGCAGGGCAAAGTGCGCCGTTGCCCGGATTTTCCGGCTGACGTGGACTGGACGCAGTGGACGCCGTACGAGCCCATCAAGTGCGACGACTGCTTCTACGCGTGCCGTGGCGAGGCCCAGGCGCCCATGCGGTTGTCGCGTGTCCTCGACGTGATGGCCACGCCCAAACGGGACGCCTGATGGCCCCGCGGTGAGCGGCGACGTTCGCCTGTTCGTCAATGCGGCGCAGGCGATCACCTGTGCCGGACCGGCGCGTGCGCGACGCGGTGCGGAAATGCGAGACGCCGGTGTGCGTGCACACGTGGGCGTGGCAGTGGATGGCGCGCGTATTGCCATGGTCGCCCCGGATGACGAGTTGCGGGCCGCCTTTCCCGATGCACCGGAAGTTGACTGCGACCGAGGGCTGTTGGCACCGGGATTCGTGGACTCTCACACGCACGCCGTTTTTGGTGCGCCGCGCTATGTCGAGCACGAACTGCGGGCCACGGGCGTGCCGTACCTCGAGATAGCGAGGCAGGGCGGTGGAATTCACGCGTCTGTCCGCGATCTGCGCGCCACCACCAGCGAGACCCTCGAAGCGCTCGCTGTACCACGGATCGGCGCGCTCACATCGGGTGGCGTGACCACCCTGGAAATCAAGTCCGGCTACGGATTGAGCGTGGAGGAAGAGCTCCGCACGCTTCGCGTGATCCAGTCCCTGCAATCGTCGATGGCCGTCCGCATCGTGCCAACCTGCCTGGGCGCGCACGAGGTGCCGCTGGAGTATCGCGACGTCCCGGGTGGACGGGACGCCTGGATTGACGCGCTCACGCATGAGCTGCACCCCGCGGCGGCGCGGGAGGGGCTCGCGACCTTTGCCGACATTTTTTCGGAGCCCGGCGTGTTCACGCCCGACGAGACCCGTCGAGTACTCGAAGGTGCGCGTGCGGTGGGGCTTGGACTCAAACTGCACGCCGACGAGTTGCACGACGGCGGCGCAGCGGCGCTGGGGGCCGAGCTCGGCGCCATGTCCGTCGATCACCTCGCGGCCATCTCCGATGTCGGGATTCATGCGCTCGCGTCGAGCCAGACCGTGGCGACGGTCCTGCCGGCAACCATGCTGTTTCTGGGCACGGGACGTCAGGCGCCTGCGCGTCGTCTGATTGACGCCGGGGCGGCGGTCGCGCTGGCGAGCGACTTCAACCCCGGAACGGCTCCGCTCACGAACTTTCCACTGCTGCTCACACTCGCGGTGAGCGAACTGCGGCTGTCGGCGGCGGAGGCATGGCTCGCCGCCACGGTCAACGGCGCCGCGGCGCTTGGTCTCGCACACGACGTGGGGCAACTGTCCGAAGGGTTCTCCGCCGACTTGGCAGTGCACGCCGTCGACGATTTTCGAGCGTTGCCTTACTGGTTCGGCGCGCGTCTGTGTCGCGGAGCTTGGAGTCGCGGCCGCGCTTGTTCCGCATAGCGAACCATCGTTAGCTTGCCCTTTACCTAGCCTGCGCCGTCGTCCGCCGGACACGCGTGGTTTCGCGACCCCCACGGGAGCACGCCTCGAGCCGATGTCGAACGCCGCAAAGTACCGGAAAAGGGCGGCTGAGTTCGAGTTGCAGAAGCAGTTCGATAAGGCCATCGCGAACTACACCCGCGCGATTGAAGAGGGCGACGCAGCCGGCGAAGAAGTGGAGGTCGCCCTTCTCAACAAGGTGGGGGACCTGACGCTGCGCGTGGGCCGCGTCCCGGAGGCCGTTGCGTCGTACGAGCGTGCCATCGAGCACTACTCGGCGGTGGGCCTCTTCAACAATGCCATCGCGCTCTGCAACAAGATCCTGCGCCACGCGCCGGGGCGCGCCAGCGTGTACCTCACGCTCGGTCGTGTGTGCGCGCGCAAGGGCATGCGGGGGGATGCGACCCGCAATTTCCTCGAGTACGCCTCGCGCATGAAGCAGGACGGGCGCACAGACGAGGCGATGCGGACTCTCGCGGAAGTCGCGGGGCTGACGCCCGAGCTCGAAGAGGTGCGCCGCCTGGTCGAGGAGCACGCCGAGCGATCCGGTATTGCGCTGCCTGCCGCGGTGGAGGTCGAGTCCGCTGCAGGGGATGCGGCCGGCAGCGGGCGCAGCTCGTTGGTCTTCCTGGATATCGACTACGACGCTCCGCTGCAGGCCACGCCACCGCTCGGTACCGCGGCCTACGGCGATGCGGCGAGTGTCTCGCCAGATACGTCGACTCCCGGGGACAGGAACAAGCCGGGTGCGTCAACGAACTCGCTCGACGATCTGATGATCTTCGACCCTACCGAGATTGGGGTGGAAGCGGAGGCGCGCGTCCCCATTGAGGGGCTGGAGCTCACGCATGCGGAGCCGCCCGGCGTGCTTGCCTCTGACGAGTCGTCGCTGCTCACGGATACGCCTGAGTCGGCGCTCGATGCGTCGGTCGAGGCGCCAAGTGGCCTTACGGACTCGCTCGGCTTCGAAGCAGTGGCCGACGACGTCGCGTCCACCGCGGAGCCGCTTCCCGGGCTGCTGAGCGATGAGGAGGTTTTGGCCGAGGCCGAGGCTTCGTCGGATGTTCCAGACCTGCGTTGGGCGTCTGACGCTGATGTGGCGGAGGAAGCAGAAGCGGAAGCGGAAGCAGTAGACGAGGCAGTCGCGGCAGCGCCCGATTCGGATTTGGTTGTCGCGCCGCATAACGTCGAGTCATCGCTAGACAATGTTCAGGAGCCCTTCGCGTCAGACGAAACTGCCGAGGGTGTCACGGGTGGCGGCCCGGGCTCCACGGTGCATGACGAGGCGGTCGAATCGCCGCACGAGCCGCGCGACATCCCGGATCAGGCTGGGGAGCTCGCGCCGGATCCTGCTCCCGCGGATGCACCCGCGGATTCGCTCTCGGATTCGTTCTCGGATTCGCTCTCGGATTCGCCCGCTGTTGCGCTCAATGGTGCGCCCGCTGACGAGGGCATCGACGTGCGCGTCGACGAGCCGACTGAGGAGCTTCAGGCAAACGCAATCGAGGCGCCCCTCCCATTGGGCTGGGCCGCGGGTGAGGACGAGGCTGAGGGTGAGAGCGAGGGTGAGAGCGACGAGTTCGTCGGATTCGACGCCGCAAGCGCGGTGGCGCAAACTCCAACCCAGGCCGCCGAAGAACTCAGCGCTGGTGCGGCGGCTGACGATTCAGCGGACGATGAATCGGACGACGCATCCAACGATGCGTTTGAGGATGCCGACCACGATGGCTCGGACGAAGCTTTCGGTGAAGCTCCCAAAAACCTTGAATTCATTGAACTTGAAGATGTAAGCCTCACGTTGGATGTCATATCTGGTTCGGCCCAAGATGCCGCTTCCTCCGGGCCCGAGTTTGCGGGTCAGGATGCCGGAGAATCATCTGATCGCATGGCGCCCGAGCTGTTGGACGCCATCATCGAAGACGAGCAGGCGGGCGAGAACACGGAATCCGAACTCTCGTTTCTCTCACTCGACGACGAGCAGGATGACCCGCTGTTCGACCTCGACGCGATTGAATCACTCGGCGACGACCTTCTGGATGACCGCCAGTCAGTCGAGCTCGACGGCTTCCTGATCGAGGAACGGGAGCGCTCGCTCGCGGACGACAGCACGCCCACCGAAGCGCCGCACGCGCTGGAGTTCGATCCGCGTGCGCTGGAGGACGCGCTCCGTGAAGCGGAAGCATCCGAGGCAGCGTTTCCTGCCGAAGACGTGGTGCTCGAGTATCTCGACGTTGAACCGCTCGAGGATATGGTGTCGGAAGATCGCGAATCGGCCGACACCAATCACGTCGGTCGGGCGTTTCGTCGGCTCAACCCGCATGATTTCATCCTGCCGGGCGAGTTGCCGCCGATCATATACCCGCAGTCGCTGCTCTCGCCGCTGTCCATGGACGTCGCAGCGGACACCGCAGCGGAGGTCGCCGCGCCGGAGGTCGCCGCGCCGGAGGTCGCCGCGCCGGCGGTCGCAGCGCACATCTCAGCCGATATCGCAGCGGACCAGGCCGCGGATATTGCGCCGGACGTGCAGCCTGATCCTGTGGCGACGGATGGTTCGGAAGACGGTGCGGCCGGACAGGCCGCGCACAGCTCGCCGTATGCGGCTACCGACGACGCAGCCTCGGAGGAGGACTTCGCGCCGGACGCGGAGCACGCGGCCGAGCACGCGGCCGAGCACGCGGCCGCTGCACCCGACGAGGCGCAGCACGTGGAACGGCACGATGCGCCGGGCCACGAGCTGGACGACGGGCCGGCCCACGAGTTGGACGACGAGTTGGACGACGAGCCGACCCACGAGTTGGCCGCCAACCTCGCCGCCGACCTCGACGACGCGCTTGATGAGGGCTCGCTGACCGAACTCGATGCCATCCTCACCCCGAGGACGCCTACGGTCGCCATGAATCTGGCCCTGAATCGGTGCCAGCGGCTGCGTGACGAAGTGGACGCGCATCCGGGGGACTGGGCCCGCCGCCGCCGACTCGCCGAGGCGCTGTTGGAAGCCGGCGAGTACGCCAGCGGGTTGGACGAGCTGTCTGCCACCGCGCTCGGCCTCGAGGTGGAGGGGGCGCTTGCCGAGGCCGCCCGCGTCACGGACGAGCTCATTCGCGTGGCTCCCGACGAAGTCGCGTATCATCAAAAGCGCGTCGAGCTGTCCGTCCGACTGGGCGATCGGGAGCGACTGCAGGTCAGCTATCTCGACTTGGCCGACGCGCTGGTGCGAACCGGCCAGGCCGTGAGGGCCGAGCCGGTATACGTGCGTGTACTTGAACTCGATCCGTGGGATGATCGTGCGCGGTCGGCGCTTGGCGCATCCGCTCCGCCACCACCCGCGCCCAAGCCGCCCGTCGCGCCGGCCGCGTCCGATGACGGCTACGTGAATCTCGCGGATTGGCTCTCGGACGAGGGACCAACGCGGGACACCCGCATGCGCGTCAAGGAGCCCACCGTCACCGGCGACGAGGACGCCGATTTCGATCGGCTGCTGCAGCACTTTCGCGACGGCGTCGCGCGCAGCTTGGGCGAGGACGACTACGAGAGCCACTACGATCTCGGGGTGGCCTACAAGGAGATGGGCCTGCTCGATGACGCCATCGCCGAGTTCCAGCGGGCGCTGCGGAGCCCGACCCATCGCCTGCCTGCGTACGAGGCGCTCGGGCAGTGTTTTCTGGAACAGGGGAGCTTTCCGGTGGCCGTGACCGTTCTCTCTCGGGCGCTGCATGAACCCGGGCTTGACGACGAACAGCGGGTGGGTGTGCTCTACCTGCTTGGGTACTCGTGTGAGGCCTTGCAGCGCCAAGACGAGGCACGGAGCTATTTTCAACGCGTGTACGCCACTGACATTCATTTCCGAGACGTCGCCGAGCGACTGACCGCCCTGACCGGGAGCGCGCCATGACGGTGTCCGCGCGCACCCCGACTGCGCTGGCCGCTGCGCTTCGCGATATCCAAGCCCCCGTACGCGGGGAGCTCGACGCGGTGCCCGGTGAGATCCGGCGCATCGTGTCCGCCGACGTGCCGCTGGTGCAGGAGGTGGGCAACCACCTGCTCGCCATGAAGGGCAAGCTGTTCCGGCCCACCCTGACGCTTCTATCGAGCGCGGTGGAGGACGGCATGCAGCCGCGGGCCATCACGTGCGCGGCCGTGGTGGAGCTGCTGCATTTGGCCACCCTGATCCACGACGACGCCGTGGATCACTCCGTCCTGCGCCGTGGCATGCCCACGGTGAACTCGCTCTTCAGTCACCAGATCTCGGTGATCATGGGCGACTTTCTGTATTCCCGGGTGATGCGCGAGCTCGTGGCGCTTGGCGACATCGAGATCATGAGCGCGGTGTCGAGCGCGTCGGATGCGATGACGTTGGGCGAGATGCGGCAGTTGGCCGCCTATGATGCGCTGGCGTTCTCCGAGGACGACTACGAGCGGCTGATTCGCGCCAAGACGGCGGCGTTGTTCGTGGCCGCGTGCTCGGTGGGCGCCCTGTGCGGGGCCGAGCAGCACCGCAAGGCGCTGGCCCGGTACGGCGAGCGGCTCGGCATGGCGTTTCAGGTGGCGGACGACCTGCTTGACTACACGGAGACCGCGGCGATGACGGGCAAGCCGAGCGGTCTGGATCTGCGTGAGCACAAGGTCACGCTGCCGCTCATCGCGGCGCTCAACGAGATGTCGCGGTTGGAGCGCGGACAGGTGGAGGCGCTGTTTGCCACCGCGGATCCCAGCGAGGCGGCGGTGACCGAAGTGATCGGTCTGGTGCGCGAACACGGCGGCCTGGAGTACGCCCGGCGGCGGGCCGACCTTTTCTCCCAGGAGGCAGAGGAGGCGCTCGCCACGGTGCCACCGAGTCCGGCGCGCTCCATGCTGCTGGACGCCATCGGCTACGCCGTCGACCGACGCTGGTAATGGCCAAAGGACCCTCGAAGCACCGACCGGTGTTTCATTTGCTGGTGTTGGCGTCCGGTTTCGTGGCCGGCGGGCTCTTGGCGCAGCTGGCTCGCCGCTTCCTGCCATCCGGTGCGGTGAAGGAGTTTCTCACCGCAGGCGTGCAACCCTCGGTTGGCCCCTTGCCAATCGATCTGATTATATTGAAGTTCGCTCTAGGTCCAGTGGCGTTGGACGTGTCGCTGCTGAGTCTGGTGGGCGTGCTCATTGCGTACCTCATCGCACGATCCCTGTTCTAGGAGTCATCATGGGCCTCGGCCAAATCGGATTCACAGAAATCCTCATTCTCCTGGTGGTCGTGCTGCTGCTGTTCGGCGCGAAACGCATCCCGGAGATCGCCGGTTCGTTCGGCAAGGGCATCACCGAGTTCAAGCGCAACCTGAACGATGCGCAGAAGGCAATCACTGAGCCGCCGGCGCGGACGGATCGTGCGGTGTCGTCCGCGACGCCTGCCGACGCGTCCGTACGCGACGAGGAGCGTCCGGAGCCCAAGCGCCTGCTCAACTGACGCAACTCGCTCCGCATGACAAAGCGCCCCCGACATCACGTGATGTCGGGGGCGCTTTGTCATGCACGTCGGAGCGGGGCGGCGGTGCACCGCGCTTGATGCACCGCTTGGGATCCGCTGTATCGCGTTACGGTTCGATCAGCACCTGCTGTCGCAGTGTGGTCTGAATCTTCTTGCGGTTGTCGGTGATGCTGGCCGACTCGCGCAGCCCCGTGAGATACTGCTGCACGCGCTCCGACTTCAGTGACTGGACGGTCTGCATGCGGAACACCTGGCTGATGAGCGCAAAGTCCGCGCTGTCCGCCGCGACGAACTGGTCGAGACGCAGCACGAACACGCCAGCATCCGTGCTGACGGGCGCGCTGATCTGGCCCTCGGAGAGTCCGAAGGCAGCGCCGACGGCCTTGTTGAACTGCCCGAGGCCGGGCACGAGCGAGCCGCGCGTGAACAACTCGGTCTGCTCGACCGTGCGATTCACTCCACCCGCAGCCGCTTCAAGCGAGCTGCCGCGTGCGGCCGTTGCCAACTGTGCGGCAATCGGCTCAAGCGTTGCGATGCGCTTTTCGCGCTCGATCTGCTGGCGAACGTCGTCTTTTACGTCGTCGAGCGGCGCAACGCCTCCGTCGCGCAGTGAATCGAGTCGGGCGACGTAGTAGGCGTCCGGCGAATCCTGTAGATCGCTTGACTCGCCAACCGTCACGCCGCTGAATGCCCAGGCGCTCACGCCGGGCACGTAACGACCGGCGAAGCTGAGCGGTTCGTTCTCGGTGGCGACCACCGACGAGATCGGGAGTGACAGCTCGCTGGCCGCGCTGTCGAACATCGCCGGATCGGTCGCGCTCGACGCGAGCGCCGCCAGCCGGTCGGCCTGTCGATCTGTCTTGGCCGACGAGGAATCACTCTGGCTGATGCTGATCAGAATGTGGCGAAGGTCGAGCGTGTCGGCGCGCCGGCGTCCCACCTTGATGAGGTGCCATCCATACTGCGTGCGCACTGGCGGCGAGACCTCGCCCTCGCTGAGCGCGTAGGCCGCTTCCTCGAACGGCGCGACGAACCGGCCTCGCGTGCCCCGGCCGAGATCTCCACCATTGATGGCGCTGGTGGAGTCGTCGGACTCGCGTGTGGCGACAGCGGCAAAGTCGGCGCCCTGCATGATCTCGTCACGGAGCTGCTCGATGTTGGTGCGCGCGGCCGCCGAGTCGGCGGCCGTGACGCTTCGCTCCACGGCCACGAGCGACAGCACGGCCCGGGCGGGCCGATCATACTGGTCGCGATGCGCGTTGTAGTACGCCGAGATTTCCGCGTCCGTGACGGATACGTCCGTGGAGGTGACGCTCTCCGGTCGCAGCGCGACAAAGCTCACCTTTGCGGAATCGTTGCGATCCTTATAGAGCTGCCACAGGCGCGCGTCGGACGTCCACACGTCAGAGGCGATCTGGTCAAACAGCTTTTGCTTGGGGATCTCGCTGCGGTAGTATCCCTCGAGGCCCACGAGCAGTCCTTGCTGGCGCGCGAGCGGACTCGTGAGGAACCTCTGGTACTTCGCGAGGTCGAATTGGCCGTCGGTCTGGAAGTCCGGATTCTCCTCCACACCGGGCGGCGGGCTCACGCGCGCTGCGTCGATGACCTCTGCATCCGTGACGGAGATGCCCCGCCGCTCGTACTCCTGTCGGAGCAGGATGTCATTGACCAGTTCGTCGAAGGCGCGGTCTTCCAGCTGGCGGCGCTCGTCGAGCGAGATGCCGCGTCCAAGGCGCTGGGATTCCTGCGTTTCCAGATTCTGCACCGCGCTTTCCCATGCGAGGTACATCACGTCTTCACCATTGACCGACGCCACCACCGTGCTGGGTGTCACCGGCGCGCGACCCAGCAGGCCAGAGCTATCCACGAGCAGGAAGCCACCGACGAACGCGATGATGAGCACGATCCAGACGTATTTTGCAGCGCTCCGCATGGATTGCAGCACGGGGCGGGACTCCTTCGAACGGGGAGATTGTTGGTGCGCCCGATCCGGCACGACCGTCGGCTGACAGCCGAGTGGGGGTGCACGTCGGGGACAAGCTGTGAAAAGTAGGGGACCCGAGACTCCGCTGGCAAGTGACGAGTGGAGTTCTCCACCCGTCTAGAATTGACTTCCCGAACCTGCGCGAGATACGTTCACAAATGGACTGCGCCGGGAACACCACCCCATGGGGATAGACCGGATGAGCACCGCCGCCCGGATTGACGAGCTCCGCCTCAAGTTTGACGAGAACCCGCGCCGCTATTTTGCGCCCCTCGCCAATGAACATCGTAAAGCCGGTGACCTGACCCAGGCCATCGCCCTTTGTCGCGAGCACCTGCCCAAACAGCCCGGCCATATGAGTGGGCACATTGTCTTCGGGCAAGCGCTCTACGAGAATGGCGATCTGCTCGAGGCGCAGGGTGTCTTCGAGGCGGCACTGCTCCTCGACCCGGAAAACCTCATCGCGCTGCGGCATTTGGGCGATATCGCCCGCGCCCGCGGCGACGCGTCGTTGGCGCGGCGATGGTACGAACGTGTGCTCGAGGCGGATCCGCGCAACGATGACATTGCGGCGCTCCTCAACTCACTGGCGGAACGGCTCACGCCCCGGTCGGCCACGCCGATCAGCACGCCGTCGCTCCCGGACCACGCGCAGTCCGCCAGCGACGATCCGTTCTCCGCGCCGGATTCGCCCGACTGGCATACGCCGAGCTTCCTGACGTCGTCGGCCGTCTCAGCGGCCTCCACGACTGCTTCGGCACAGGCACCAGCCGCTCGGCAGGAGGATCTGCTCGATCTTGAGCTCTCGGCCGACGGCGATGGATCGGTGCTTGATGTTGCGTCGGATGTTGTGTCGGATGTTGTCCAGGCGCACGAGTCGACAGCGGACGCCGGTCTCGATGTCGGTGTGCTGGATGTTGGCGAACCGGTAGATGACGGGCTCGATGTCGGCGGACCGGACGTCCGCGGGCGAGCCGACGACGACCCGAACGATGCCGAGGTGCCGGATTTTCTGGGCGGTTTTGTGGCGATCGGCGAGTCGCTGTCGGACCACTCCTTCGTCGTCGAAGAGTTGGCGGAGCATTCATCGGACGCCGCGTCGCGCAGCGAGGCCGAGGAGGCCGCCGACCCGCTCGCCGAAGCCCTTGGTGCGTTCGCATCGCACGATCCTGCGCATGACCCCGCGCATGAGGTCGGAGAGGATCGGTCACGCGACATCATTGACGCGGCGGGCCCTGACGAAGCGTTTGCCGGAACCGACGGTAACCGTCTGGATGTTTCGACCGCGCCATCGGCGCTGCACGACGATGCTGATGCTTTTGAAGCCGGGCTCGTGGCGCAGGAGTGGCCGGAGGCCGAGCGCGTGAATGCGCGCACGGCAACACCGGCGCGCGCGCTCACGCCGCTTTCGATCCCGACCGTGGGAATCACGCCACTGTCTTCGCCGGCGCTCGATGCGGCGTTCGGTGCGCTCATTCCCGAGCGCACCGCGGCGCAGTGGGATCATGATGCGCTTGGTAGCGGCGGCGTGAATGCCGCTGACGACGACGTGAAGAGCGAGCCAGATTCAGCTCGTGACCGCGGGCATGACGTGGAGAGTGAGGCTGACGTCGAAGCGGAGCTTGCGGCCGACGTCGAGGCAGATCGTGAGGCAGACGTCGAGGCAGAGCTTGAGGCGGAACTGGAGACGGCGTTCGACGCGCCGCTCGAGATGACCGTGGACGCCGAGTACGAGTTGGACTCCGACACGACCATCGACGACGAAGCCAGCGTCGAGGGGGATGTGCAGGCCAGCGTCGAAGCTCACGTCGTTGCGGAGTTCGAGACTGAGTTCGAGGAGGCGGTCGAGGCCGAAGGCGAAGCGGAAATCTTTCCCGACGAATCCTCTGCAGCTGAAGCGGCCGTCGAAGCCGACGGGGAGTCCGACGTTGAGGCGGTCGTCGATGTCGAACCGGCCAGCGAACTCGAGGTTGCCGATGACCGCATTTCCGACGATTCCCACGCCGTTTCGGCATCTGAGGACGTCGACGCGATGGACGCGACCGAATCCGACACGGCCAACGATGAGGCACTGGAGGCGGAGGAAAGCGAGTTCGAGCTGCTGAACAGCGGGGCGCTGCTTGACGAGGATCCACCGCTGTCCGCTGCAGAAATGCCATGGCTCTCCATGGACGAGGAGGAGCGTGAAGCCGTGGAAGCGGCGGCGTCCGAGAACGTCGACGAAAGCGATGCGGCACTGACGCCGGCAGATTCCGCGCCTGAGGAGGTCGAGCCATCCGAACAGTCGCCGGCGTTTGTGACCGAGACGATGGCCGAACTGCTCGTGGCGCAGGGATTCGTGGACCGAGCGATGGGCGTGTACGCGGAGCTCGTGCGCCGCCGGCCCTTTGACGAGGTGCTGAGCAGCCGACTGAAGGAACTGCAGGAAATGGTGGCGGAGCAAACGGCGCCGGCCGAGCCGATGGTAGAGGAGGAGGACGACGCCGAAGCCGCCGAAGCCGCCGAAGCCGCCGCGGCGGCGCTGGCGATGCGACACCAACCGACGCCGTTGTATGGCACGACGCCGATACGTTCGGCGACCCCAATCCACTCCGGCACGCCCGTTCGCTCCGCCACGCCACTCTCGACGCCACTGTACGCGCCCCCTGCTCGGCGGACGGCGCGCGAGGCCTTCTCGGCGCTCGCCCGCGTACAGGTGGCGCGGCGCACGCCCCCGTACGGCGAGCGGGTGATCGATGCGCCCACGCCGGCGGACGGACTCGCCAGTTTGTTTGGTGCGATGCCGGTGCCACAGGACGACGTGGCCGCGCGTTCACTGGCGCGCGCCTTTGGCACTCACGGCGAGATGGTTCCTGGACCCTCGCTCTTCGAGTCCGCACCGGATGAGCCCGTCGCTGATCGGGCCGCGTCGCACCAGCAGGTAGCGCCAGCCACGTCGAACACCGCATTTTCCTTTGATCGGTTCTTCCCCGATCCGGCGACGGCATCGGCGAGCTCGCCGTCGGAGACCTCGTCTTCGGCCGCTGGCGCGTCGTCCGCACCGAAGGAGGGAGGACTCAGCTCGGCGGACCCCGCGTCCGCCGGTGCCGACCTGGCGCAGTTCGCGCACTGGTTGAAGGGGATCTCCAAATCATGAGCGTGGTGTGCGCATCGGCGTATTGAATGGTCCAAACCTGAATCTGCTCGGAACACGCGAGCCGGCGATCTACGGCACCACCACCTTGGCCGAGATCGACGCCCGACTCGCGAGAGTGGCTGAGGGTCTGGACGTGCAGGTCGAATGCGCACAAGCAAACGGGGAGGGTGAGCTCATCGACCGCGTGCACGCCTGGCGTGGTCGCATTCAGGGCCTGGTGGTGAATGCCGGGGCCTACACCCACACGAGTCTCGCCCTTCGCGACGCGCTCACGGCGATCGATGTGCCGTTCGTGGAAGTGCACCTGTCCAATATCTACGCGCGCGAGCCCGAGCGGCGGCACTCGATGCTGGCGTCGGCCGCGCTGGGTCTGATCACCGGGCTGGGTGCAGACGGATACGAGTTCGCGTTGCGCGCCCTCGTGACACGCCTGCGTCCAACCGGGCCGCGCGTCTGATGGATGCCCGGCGCGCCCGCGTATCGGGGCTGCGGGATGTCCTGGCGGTTCAGGATCTCGATGCGCTGCTGGTGTCCCATCTACCCAACATTCGCTGGCTGACCGGGTTCTCCGGCAGCAGCGCGCTGGCCGTGGTCACTGCGCGGGACGTCGTGCTGCTCACCGACTTCCGGTACGCGACGCAGGTGGAGGACGAGGTAGGCGATGGAGCGCGTGTGGTGATTGTGCCGCGCAGCCTGTGGTCCGGTCTGTTCGAGTGCCTGGGGGCGATGGCCACCGTCAAGCGGGTTGGCTTTGATTCCGCCCAGATGGTGCACCGGGATTTCCAGCGGCTGATGGAGCAGGGGGCGCGCTGGCAGTGGCGGCCCACCGTGGACCTCGTGGAGGCGCTCAGGGAGCGCAAGGACCCGTCGGAGGTGGCGGCCATCCGGAAGGCCGTGGCAATCGCGGAGGCGGCGCTCTCGGCGACGCTGGCGAGCCTCCAACCCGGGCTCACGGAGCTGGCGGTGGCGGGCGTGCTCGAAAAGGCGCTCCGCGACGCGGGCAGCGAGAGTTTCCCGTTCCCGTCGATTGTGGCGGCCGGCGCCCGTTCAGCCCTGCCGCACGCTCGGGCCAGTACAAAGGTCCTGCAGCCGGGCGATCTCGTGCTCCTCGATTTCGGTGCGGTCGCCGACGGGTACTGCTCGGACATCACCCGCACGGTTGTGCTCGGCACGGCCTCCTCGGAGCAGCACGAGATCCACGGGATCGTGCAGGAAGCCAACGCGCGCGCCGCGGCAGCGGTTCGGCCCGGTATGCGCGGGATGGATGCCGATGCGGTCGCGCGCGAGTACATTGACGCGCGCGGCTTTGGTGAGGCATTCGGGCACAGCTTGGGCCATGGGATCGGCCTTGAGGTGCACGAGGCACCACGCCTGGCCAAGTCCGCCGACGCCTTGCTACCCGTGGGGGCTGTCGTGACCATTGAACCCGGGATCTACCGGGCAGGCTGGGGCGGGATCCGTATCGAGGACGACGTGCTGCTGACCGAAGTCGGTCCGGTCGTTCTCAGTGGATTCCGGCGCGACCTGCTGGAGATCACGTAATTCGCGGGGAGGCGGCGGCACGTCGGTGCCGCGCGCCCCTCGCCCGACTGCGTCGAGACCGTCAGACATGATTGATCTGCGCTATGTGAAGAAGCTCATCGAAATGCTCGATCAGTCCTCTGTGGATTCGATCGAGATCTCGTCCGACAAGGGGACGAAGCTTCGCATCTCCAAGAGCCCGCAGCACCGTGGGGCGACCGTGCAAATGGCGGCGCCCGCTGGTGCCGCGCCTGCCGTGTTGCCTCCGGCGGCGCCCGCGCGTCCTGCCGACGAGGGGGGGCGGGTTGAAGCGCCACCGGTCGAGGCGCCAAAGACTTCCCTTCTTGAAATCAAGTCGCCCATGGTGGGGACGTTCTACCAGTCGCCGGAACCGAGCGCCAAGGCCTACGTGGCCGTGGGTGACCGGATCGCGAAGGGACAGATCGTGTGCATCATCGAGGCGATGAAGATCATGAACGAGCTCGAGTCCGAAGTCGACGGTGTCGTACGCGAGCTCAACGCGAACGACTCGCAGCCGGTCGAATACGGGCAAGTGCTCTTCCGCATCGACCCGAACGGCTGAGATTCCTTCCATGACGATGGTCTCCGGCGCTCACACCACTTCTGCTGCGCCGGCTGGCCTCGACTTGAAGGCCGCCCTCATGCGGATGGTGACGGAGGGCGCGTCCGACCTGCACCTGAAAGTCGGACGTCCTCCCACCCTGCGTCTGCACGGCGAACTGATTCCGTTGGAAATGGCGCCGCTGCGTCCCGAGGAGCTGCGGACGCTGGCCGAGCACCTGCTCCCGCCCGCGCAGCTGCGCGAGTTCGTGGAAATGCGCGAGGCTGACTTCGCGATCAACGTGCCGGGGATCGGGCGCTTCCGCGTCAACGTGTACCAGCAGAAGGGCACGGTGGCGTTCGCGATGCGCGCCATCGCGCATGCGGCCAACTCCATCCGGGAGCTCAACCTCCCGCCGGTGCTGGAGCAGATCGCCCTCAAGCCGCGTGGTCTGGTGCTGGTCACCGGCGTCACCGGCTCGGGCAAGAGCACCGCGCTGGCTGCCATGGTGCACCACATCAACGAGCGTCGCGCGGCGAACATCATCACGATCGAAGACCCGATCGAGTTTGTACACCGCGACGTGCGGAGCCACATCAACCAGCGTGAGGTCGGCACCGACACCGCCACCTTCGCGCAGGCGCTCCGCCGCGTGATGCGGCAGGACCCCGATGTCGTGATGATCGGCGAAATTCGCGACCTGGAAACGCTCGACGTGGCGCTGAAGGCGGCCGGCACCGGGCATCTGGTGTTTTCGACGCTGCACACCACGGACGCGACGCTGACGATCAACCGCATCCTCTCGTTCTACCCGCCCCATCAGCAGAACGAAGTGCGGTTTGCCCTCGCCAATGCGCTGGAGGCTGTGGTCTCGCTGCGGCTCGTGCCGCGCTCTGATCAGCCCGGACGTGTCCCGGCCTGTGAGGTGCTCGTGAACACCGGTGCGGTGCGCGAGCAGATCCGCGACCTGCAGGCCACGCTGAACATTCCGGATCTGATTCGTGAGGGCAGTGTGGCCTACGGCATGCAGTCGTTCGATCAGTCGCTCATGACCTGGTACCGCCGCGGCATCATCTCGTACGACAACGCGCTCTTCTACGCGTCCAGCCCGAGCGAGTTCGCGCTCAAGATTCAGGGTGTGGACGGGGCCAGCGACCAGAGCTTCGACGACTTCAAGCCCGGGTCGTCGGCCAGCTAGTCACCGGACCGCGGGCGGTCGGATTGGGGTGGGCGACTGGCGTTCGCCGAGTCGCGTCGCCACCATTCGGCGTGATCCGATCCGGTCGCCGTCGGGCAACCGAGCGCGTGGCGTGGGTCGGATCGCCGCCGGTGTGGGTTTCTCCGCCCGGACGCGACGGCCCCCTGCCCAAGGTCATGTTCAAAAAGGTCCTGATTGCCAATCGCGGCGAGATTGCCCTGCGGGTCATCCGGGCATGCCGAGAACTCGGTATCCAGACGGTTGCGGTGTATTCCGAAGCCGATCGCGAGTCGCTGCACGTGCGATTCGCCGACGACGACGTCTGCATTGGGCCGGCGCCCAGTCGTGACTCGTACCTGCGGATCCCGCGCCTGATCGCCGCCGCCGAGATCACCGGCGCCGACGCCATCCATCCGGGATACGGGTTCCTCGCGGAGAACGCGGAGTTCGCGGAAACGTGTGCGGCGTCCGGCATCACGTTCATCGGGCCCACGCCCGATCAGATTCGCGTCATGGGCGACAAGGCCTCGGCGCGCAATGCGATGGCGGCTGTGGGTGTACCCATCGTGCCGGGCACGCCGGGTCCGGTGGAGGACGTGGACGAGGCGTTGGGATTCGCCAAGGACATCGGCTTCCCGGTGATCATCAAGGCGGCCGCTGGCGGCGGTGGGAAGGGCATGCGTGTGGCGCGCGACCCCGATGATTTCGCGCGGTCGTTCCAGCTCGCCCGCAGCGAAGCGCTCAGCGCATTCGGCAACGGTGACGTGTACGTGGAGAAGTTCCTCGAGCGGCCGCGGCACGTGGAGTTTCAGGTGCTGGGTGACTCCAAAGGGCACGTCATTCATCTGGGTGAACGCGACTGCTCCGTGCAGCGCCGGCATCAGAAGCTCATTGAAGAGGCGCCCTGTCCGGTGATGACGCCGGAACTGCGCGAGCGCATGGGCGAGGCAGCCGTTCGTGGCGCGCAGGCGATCAACTATGTGGGCGCCGGCACCGTGGAAATGCTGCTCGACACCGATGGCTCGTTCTACTTCATGGAGATGAACACGCGCATCCAGGTGGAGCATCCCGTCACGGAGATGCTCACCGGCGTCGATCTCGTGAAGGAACAGATCCGCGCGGCCGCGGGTGAAGAACTCACCGTGAAGTCGCTGCCCGCGTTCCGCGGACACGTGATCGAGTGTCGGGTGAACGCCGAAGATCCGGCGCGGAATTTCCAGCCGTCGCCCGGGCGCATTGACACCTTCCATCCGCCCGGCGGCCCTGGGGTACGCGTGGACACGCATGTCTACGCCGGCTACACGGTGCCACCGTTCTACGATTCGCTGCTGGCCAAGCTCATCGTCCAGGGACGTGATCGCGCCGAGGCCATCCGGCGCATGCAGATCGCGTTGGAGAGCTTTGTCGTGGAAGGCGTGACCACCACGATTCCGTTCCTCGCCCGCGTGATGCAGCATCCGAACTTTCAGCGCGGCGATGTGCACACCAAGTTCCTCGAGTTCGAGGGGGCGGAGCTGCTCAAGGAGCCGACGTAATGCGCGTGGACGCGCTGCTCGGCGAGTCGCTGCCGACGCCGTCCGAGGTGACAGGGCGGCTGGTGGTGGTAATCGACGTCCTGCGCGCCTCCACTGTGATGGTGCAGGCGCTCGCGCAGGGAGCGCGCGCGGTGGTGCCCTTCGCCGAGGTGGACGAGGTCATGACCACGGCCCAGCGTTACACGCGAAGTGAGGTGTGCTTGGCCGGGGAACGGCGCGCGCTTCCGATTGCCGGGTTTGATGTCGGCAACTCACCGGGCGACATGACGAAGGCGCGCGTTGCAGGGCGCACGGTGCTCATGACCACCAGCAATGGCACGGCGGCGCTGCTTGCGTCGCACGGTGCGCGCCGCGTGGTCGTGTGCGCGTTCACCAACCTGTCCGTCACGGTGACGCTGGTCCGTTCCGCGTTGGATACGGGACAGGATGTGCTCGTGCTGTGCGCCGGACAGGATCGACGGTTCGCGCTTGAAGACGCGGCGTGCGCCGGCGTGTTGCTGCAGGAAGCGCTGCGCGGCCGTCGGGGGGCGACGCTGGGAGATGCGGCCACGATGGCGCGGCAGCTGGGGCGCCGCTACGCGGCCGACCCGACGCGCCTCGCGAACGATGCCGCGCATGCCCGGGTGTTGGCTGAGGCCGGCTTTGCCGCGGACGTGGCGTTCTGCCTCACGCGGGACCGCACGCCGCTCGTGGCCACCTTTGCCGACCGACAGGTCACCAGTGAGCGGGTCTTCGCTTCGTCGTGAGCTGAGCTCCATCGGGCTCGCGCTGTTCGCGGTGTTCCTCATGGGCGCACTGGCGTTCCAGCGTGTGCCGGAGAGCGGCGTGTGTTGGGAGGCCACGGGCGTGTTCGGTCCCGTGGGCACCGCGGTGCGTTGTGTGCTCGTTGGTGCCGTCGGCGTGCCAGGCGCCCTGCTCATCGCGCTCTCTTGTCTGCTGGTGGCACTCCGCCTCGTGGGGCGATTTGGCGGCGCAACCACGAAGGAGGCGACGCGGGCGGCCATGCTCGCGGCGGGCGCGGTGGTGCTCTTGCCCGTCGCGATCGCCTTGGCACGCGGTGGCGTGGCCGACAGCAGTCCGGCTACCGGCCTGTGGGGCAGTTTCGTGGCGTTCTACCTGCGGCGCTTTCTGGGGGCGGCGGGCGCGTGGATCGTGTGGTTGCTGGGCATGAGTGCGCTCACCGTGTTCACGGTCCGTTGGAATCCGCTGCGCGTGGTGATGGCGCCGTCGGGTCCACGTTCGGCGGGCGCGTCGGATAGCGGCGCTGGGCCAGTCAGCGCGCCGGCGACAGGCGCGCGACCAACGCTCGCGGAGCGGCTCGCCCCTGAGCCGGAGGAGCTGCCGGCGATGGATCCGTCATTGGCGCGCGACATGGCGGCTGGCGAGGGCGTGACCGGTGGTCGTGCGACGATCGACACGGCACGCGATGGCAAACGTTCGCGCAAACCCGCGAAGCCGGACGGAGCGACAGGCGATCTGTTTGGCGCGGATGCCGCCCTCGCGGCGTCCGCGATGCTCGACGACAGCCGCGCCGAAGATGCGATGGACGACGACCTGCCCGCCACGGCGCTGCTTGCGGCAGCGCCGGCACGTCGCACGGAGGCTGGCCGCGAGGCGCTCGATCAGGCCGGTGAGAAGCTCATGGCGGCGCTGCGCACCTTCAAAGTGGACGGGGAGTTGGTGGGGCGTACCACCGGGCCGACGGTCACGCAGTTCGAGATCGAGCCGGCAGCCGGCGTCAAGGTGCGGCAGATCGCGGCGCTGTCGGACGACCTCGCACTCGCGATGCGCGCACCGAGCATTCGCATTGTGGCGCCCATTCCGGGGCGTGGCGCCGTGGGGGTGGAAGTGCCCAACCCGTCGCCGGAAACGGTGTTTTTGCGTGAGGTGCTCGAGTCGCGCGAGTTCCAGCTGGCACGCGCGGCGCTGCCGGTGGCACTCGGCAAGGATCTGGAAGGACGGCCAGTGATCGCCGATCTCGCGAAGATGCCGCACTTGCTGATTGCTGGCGCGACCGGCAGCGGCAAGTCGGTGTGCGTGAACACCATCATCACCAGTCTCATTTATCGTCACACGCCGCGCACGCTACGGTTTCTGATGGTGGATCCCAAGATGGTGGAGCTCAGCGTGTACAACGCGCTGCCCCATCTGCGCCACAAGGTGATCACCGACAATCGCGATGCGGCGGCCGTGCTCAAGTGGGCGGTACTGGAAATGCAGGAGCGCTACCGCCTGCTTGAAGCCAACGCCTGTCGCAATTTGCAGGAGTTCAACAAGCGCGCCCAGGCACACGAGGCGGGCGACGGGCCGGCGCTGCGCACGCCCAGGTCTCCCGACGTGGCCTTCGAAGATCGCACGTACGACGGTGGTCCGTTGCCGTACATCGTGGTGGTGATCGATGAAATGGCTGACCTCATGATGACGGTGCAGGGCGAGGTGGAAACGCCCATCGCGATGCTGGCGCAGAAGGCGCGCGCGATCGGGATTCACCTGATTCTGGCGACGCAGCGTCCCAGCGTGAATGTGATCACGGGCCTCATCAAGGCGAATTTCCCCTGCCGTATCGCCTTCCGCGTGGCGTCGCAGGTAGACAGCCGCACAATCATTGATGGCGCGGGCGCCGAATCGCTGCTGGGCAATGGTGACATGCTGTTCATCCCACCGGGGCGCTCCGAAGCATCGCGCTTGCAAGGCGCCTACCTGTCCAGTGAAGAGACCGAGCAGCTGATGTCGTGGTACACGTCGGAGCGCGAGCGGCGTGCGGGAGTCGCTGCCGGACTTGAGGCTGCGGCGGTGGTGCCGGAGTCAGATATTCTGGAAACCGTGCGTGCGCTGGATGCCGGAGAGGACGGCGGCGGCGACGAGGACGGTCCCGACGGAGATCGTGACGCTCGGTTTCGCGAGGCGGCCGAGCTGGTGATTCATCAGCGCCAGGGGTCCACGTCGCTGCTGCAGCGGCGCATGAAGGTTGGGTATGGTCGTGCCGCTCGTATGATCGACCAGCTGGAGGAAGCGGGAGTACTGGCGCCGTCTGACGGCGCCTCCAAGCCGCGTGAGGTTCTGGTGGGTCTGGCCGAACTCGACCGGATCTGCGGGAGCTGACCGCCGCCGATCGAATCCGGGAATGCGTCGCGCAGCGTATTGACGAAACAACGTCCGGCCACGATTGTTTTGCACAGCGGCGGCGTTGTGGCGGTTCTTGGGAATCGCGCATCGCATGTCGCCCCCCCCCGCGCGCCCGCCGACCCGGCGCTGCGCGCTTCTGGACCACCGCGGAGAACTCTCTCCCATTGAGGTGTCTGATGTCCTTCCGTGTCCTGCGTCGCTGCCTGAAATCCTTTTCGGCGGTCTTGGGACTGCTGTTCGTCCTCTCCCAACCACTGCTCGCGCAAAACGGGACGGTGTCGGGGCGTGTCACGGATGCTGCAACCAATGCGCCGATCGTTGGTGCACAGGTGCAGGTCGCCGGCATCAATCTGGGAGCCGTGTCGGGAGACGATGGCAGCTTCCGCATCGTGAACGTGCCCGCGGGTTCGTATACGGTGGTGGTGCGACGGATCGGCTACGGTGAGCGTCGCACGCCGGACGTCTCGGTGACGGCCAGCGGCACCACCACGTTGAATGTCACCATGGAAGAGAACAGCAACGTCCTCTCCTCGGTCGCGGTGACGGGCACGCGCAACCAACCGGAAAAAGTGCTCGATGCGCCGGCGCAGATTTCCGTGATTTCCAGCGAGCGCATAGCCGAACGGCCGGCGGTCACGGTGGCCGAAAACCTGAAGGCCACGGCGGGCGTTGACGTACAGCAGGGTGGTCTCGTGCAGTCGAACATCGTGGCGCGCGGCTTCAACAACGCGTTCTCGGGCAGCATGCTGATGTTGCAGGACTATCGCTTTGCCGGCGTGCCGTCGTTGCGCGTGAACGTGCCGTTCCTGTTCACGGGCACCAATGATGATATCGAGCGCATGGAAGTGTTGCTCGGTCCGGCCTCGGCGTTGTACGGCCCCAACTCGGCCAATGGTGTGTTGCACGTGATCACCAAGTCGCCCTTCACATCGCAGGGCACCACCGTGAGTGTGGACGGTGGCGAGCGATCAGTGGTGCGCGCCAGTCTCCGGCACGCGGGGGCCACGGGCGAAAAGTTCGCCTACAAGCTCTCCGGCGAGTTGATGCGCGGCACCGACTGGAACTATAGCGATCCCGGCGAGCCGACGACGTTCGGCAACTTCGCGCCGGAAGCGCGTCGCGGCCAGCCCAACAACCGGTCGTTCGATCTGGAGAAGTACACCGGAGAGGCGCGCATCGACATCCGTCCGCAACCCGGTATGGAGCTCATCAGCACCGTGGGGTACACCGATGTCGGATCGGGCCTGGAACTCACCGGTGCCAACGGCACGTCGCAGATCAAGGGATGGACCTACATGAACCTGCAGCAGCGGTTCCGCTGGAATCGGCTGTTCGCGCAGGCCTTCGTGAACAACAGCAACGCCGGCAACGATGACGTGTCCTCGAGCGAAGGCACATACCTGCTGCGCTCCGGCCAGCCCATCGTGGACAAGTCCAGTGTGGCCGCGTTCCAGTTGCAACACGGGTTCGATATGGCGGGCAACAAGCAGACCTTCACGTACGGCCTGGACTACATCGCCACCAAGCCGGAGACGGGCGGCACGATCAACGGCATGAACGAGGCCGACGACAATGTGAACGAGTATGGCGTATACGTGCAGTCCACGACGCGCCCGATGGAACGTGTGGAGCTGCTCACCGCACTGCGCGTGGACGGCAACAACGTGATTGACGGGACGTTCCTGTCGCCTCGCGTGGCGCTCACGTTCAAGCCCACGCCCTCGCAGAACATTCGCGCCACGTACAATCGGGCGTTCAGCACGCCCGCCAACTTCTCGTTCTTCCTCGATCTCATTCAGGCGCCCAATGCCGGCGGCTCGGGCTTCGACGTGCGGGCGTTCGGCAACAAGCCCAAGGACGGTTGGACGTTCCGCCGTGATTGCACCGGCGCGTTTGGGAATCTCTGCATGAAGTCGCCACTGGTGCCGGGTAATCAGTACATCGGCGCGAGTGCGGCAACGGCGTACGGGCCGGTGTTCCAGGCGCGCGGGGCCGCCGTCACGGCGGGCGTCACGCCCAACATCATTGGCGGCATCACGCAGGCGCTGGTCGGGCTTGGCACGCCACTGGAACAGGCACAGGCGCAGGCACAGGTACTGGGTACCGCGCTCGGCCAGCAACTCGTCACGCACCTTGGCACCCTCACACCAACGAACGCGGAAGTCGGCACGCGTGTCGCGTTTATCGGGACAGGCGGCAGCCTGAACCCCTCTGACGTGATGGACATCGCGCCGCTGCAGGCGTCGTTCAACAACACGTACGAAGTGGGCTACAAGGGCGTGCTCGGAAATCGCGCGACGCTCGACATCGCCGCGTGGCGCCAGCAGCGCGGCGACGTGGGCACGTCTGCCGCGCTTGCCACGCCCAACGTGTTCATCGACACGGCCACGTTTCGCGGTTACACCGCGGCGCAGATCGCGGCGTTCTCCACGCAGTTCCTCACGGCCAATGGCGTTCCTGCCGACGGCGCCGCACAGCTGGCCGGGCTGCTGGCGGGAGGCATTGCCCGAACGCTCGCCGGCCAGTTCGCCCCCGCGCCCCTCGGCGTGGTGACATTCGACGGCGAAACCATTCCGTCCAACGTGGTCTACGCCACTTACCAGTCTGTGAACAAGGAATTGTGGGTCACCGGCATCGACCTCGCCGCCAGCTTCGCGCTCACGCAGCGCGCGTCGCTTGAGGGCACGTTCAGTCACATGAACAACAACGTGTTCGAGGGCATTCCGGGCGGCAACGGCGCTCCACTCATGGCGAACTCGCCCAGGAACCGCGGCTCGCTCACCTTCCGTTTTGACGACGCCGTTCGGGCCTACACCTTCGAAGCGCGCGCCCGAGCACAGGAATCGTTCCCGGTGAACTCGGGCGTGTACGCCACCAACGTGGCGTTCGTGATTCCGGCCGGAAACGAGGGCGCCGTTCCCAATGCACAGGGTGGCTTCAACAACTGCAATCCGGCACCCGCAGGCACCTACTGCTATGAGGATGTACCGGAGTTCGTCACGCTCGACCTCCAGTTCTCCAAGCGCTTCGCGATCGGTGCGCAACAGCTGCGCTGGTCGGTGAATGCCCAGAATATCTTCGACCAGAAAATCCGCACCTTCCCCGGCGTGCCGGAAACCGGCCGTCTGGTCATGACGCGCCTGCAGTACACCTTCTGATCGGTACGGACTCCGTGCTCCACGGTGGCTGCGCGGGGCTTCGGCGCCGCGCAGCGTCACCATGAGCATTCTGCTCGACCAACACGCCACCCCCGTGATCGGACACCGGGGCAACCGTGCGCACTCACCCGAGAACACGCTCGAGTCCATGCGCGAGGCCGTCGTGCTGGGCGTGGACGCGCTCGAGTTCGACGTCCACATCACGCGCGATGGCGTGGCCGTGGTGCACCATGACTCCACACTCGAGCGCACCACCAATGCCTCAGGACCATTGGCCGAGCGCACACTGCGAGAGTTGCGGGAGATTGACGCCGGCTACCGCTTCACCACCGACTTCGGCGCGACGTATCCGTGGCGTGGTCAGGGCGTTTGCATTCCCACGCTGGATGACGTACTGGCCGCGTTTCCCACCCTGCCCGCGATCATCGAGATCAAGACGCCCACGGCCACCACGACCGTGCGCGAAACCATCGCGCGACACGCCGCCGAGCGGCGCGTGATCGTGGCCGGTTTTGATGCGGAGAGCCTTCGCCCCCTGGCCGGTGGCCCGATTCCGCTCGGTGCCAGCACGGCGGATCTGGTGCGTCTCCTTCCCGCCGCATTACTCGGACTGCAGGGGAAGCACATGCCCTTCGTGGCCGCGTGCATCCCTCCTACGCACCACGGATTTCCCGTGCCCGTGGGCGCCTACGCGCGGCTCATGCAGCGACGCGGTGGCGTGGTGCATGTGTGGACCGTGAACGACGCGCGCAGCGCCCGACGATTTTGGGATCTGGGGGTGCAGGGCATCATCAGCGACGACCCGGCGGTGATTCTCGCCGAGCGCGCCGCTTGGGTTGCCGCTCAGTCCTGACGCAGCAGCCGGGCCGCCGCCCCTGCCAGCACGCCCGCGAACGCGATCGCGATCACCATGAGCACCACTACCGGCACCGGGAACAGGCCACCCACCGCCGCGCTCAGCCTTCCGAATGATGGGTTGGCAACCTGCCACGCCAACATCGCTGACCAGGCAAGCATTGCGCCAAGCGCTGCCTCACGCACCACGCCGTCGCGCCCGGGTCGCAACAGCGCATACGCCGCGCCGCACACAGGAACGCTCCACCACCCCAGAAACCAGGTGCACACGGCCACGAGCATGGCCACGCCGAGCACTCGCACGATCTGCATGATCACGGCCTCGCCGGCGAGAGCGTCAATCGCGCACTGCGCTGAGCAGCGGGGAGCGCGGCCTCCGTTCTCGGCACACGCAGCGTGTCCAGACGCCCGGACGACCACTTCGCCAGACGGTCATCATAGCGTGCGCTGGCCGGGTTGCCAGACTGTCCGCCGGGGTAGATCGCCTGCGCGAACACGTCGGGACCCATCTCCACCACCATGCGCCAGCTCGCACCGTGGGTACCGGCACCGGTACTCGGGCTGATCGTCGCGTTGCCGCCCTGCACGGGAATGCCGGTGCGGCTCAGCGAGGGGAGCCGCAGCAGGTGGTAAATGTTGGCGGTGCGATGATTCGACCACGCCCACGCGGCGGAATCCGGTTCCCCGAACTCTGCGACGATGTCGTCGTAGGCGTTCTCGAGAGCGTCGGCCAGAATGTCGTCGCGAGACTCCACCGATTCGGTGCCGCGGTTGTCCCACCACGGATTGGATGCATCCTGCAGCAGCACCGCGGTTTGCATGTCATTGGGGATCGGAGACCGTGGGGTCGGGTCGGTGTCGTCCGCGCGCAGCTCGTCGTACAGCAGATCGGAGAGGTTGGTCATGGCGCCCTCGAACAACACCGCCACCTGATTGCCGGGCGCGTAGCCACGATTCCAGGCCGAGAGCATTTGTCCCGCGCTCACCAACGACGGGCGTGGTGCACTGCTGCGCGCCGCCTGTACGAAGAACGGCACGAACGCATCGGCGCGGGCGCTCTGCGGATTGGTCTGCATCGCGCGCATGTCCTCGGTGGTCACCGCGGTATTCTCGCGCAGCAGCGCGTTGATGCGCATCGCCCGCCACGGGCGCTCCCAATCGGCCCCCAGATAGCGCGGCTGGACGTTTGGATCAATCGGTTCCTGATTGGCCGATGCGAGAAACCCCTGTGCCGGCGCGATGGATTGCGGGAAGTCCGCAACGGGCCAGTTGCCGATCCAGTCACTCGTGCGCGACGCGCCGTTGCGCAACATGTCGCCGCGGCCCGTGTCCGGGCGAATGGGATAACGGCCGGTGGACCGGATGCCGATGGTCCCGCTGCGGTCGGCGCCCAACATGTTCTGCGCGGGCACGTGAAATCCCTCGGCCATATAGCCGAGCAGCTCGCCGGTGGTGGTGGCGCGCGCGGCCTTGTTGAAGGCTTCCGGTTCGGTGGACTCGCCCTCGAGCACCGTCCACCGATGCGAAATCCACCGGTCATTCACTCGTCGCAACGGTCCGCGATGGGTGAAGCGCAGGGTGTCCGCGCTGATGAGCGATCCGTTGGGCGCGAGATAACGGGCTTCACTGCGTTCGAGGTCGGTCCACTCCCCATCGAGCTTGTAGCGCAGCGGGCTCACGGGATCATCCACCTCTTCGAGATAGTAGTCCATGACGTCCGCGCCCACGTTCGTGAATGTCCACGCGACGTCGCGGTTGAAGCCGATCACAATGCCGGGCAGGCCGGGAATGGTCACGCCGTACACGTCCAGTGAGTCGGCAACAACGAGGTGCGCCTCGTACCAGATGGACGGCAAGGTGAGTTCGAGATGGGGATCGCCGGCGAGCAGCGCGTGTCCGTTGGCGGCGCGCCCGGGTGCGACCGCCCAGTTGTTGCTGCCCACCGCATCGGGACCGCGCTCGGGCAGGCCGAGTGCGAGGCGAAGGTCGATGTCGCCCACTGCCTGCAGCAGCGCGACCGCAGCCGCCTGGTCGACGACGGCGCGACTGGCCTTCGCCGAGCGCCCGGCGGCGCGCAGCGCGGCCGTCGCACTGACGGTGGTGAGCCGTTCGTCGACCAGCCGCACCT
>JBBSPE010000034.1:0-34948 GCA_038259155.1 Gemmatimonadales bacterium | reverse complement strand
GGCGAGGGTGTCGATGGTCGGGTAGTCGAACAGCAGGGTGGCCGGCAGCGGCTGTCCAAGCGCGTTGCCCAGCGCGTTCCGCAACTCCACCGCCAGCAGCGAGTCGAGTCCGAGTTCACCGAGCGGTGTGCTGGGGTCTATGGACCTGCCAGGGGCCAGGCCAAGCGCGCGCAGTGCCTTGTCGCGCACGAATGCGACAACCAGCGAGCGACGGCGCCCCGGCGGCGCATCGGCAAGCCGGCGGCGCAGGTCGTCGTGTGTCACCTCGACGCGCCGGGTGGTCGCGCCGCCAGACCACGTGGAACGCGTGGAACCGGATACGTCGCTGGTGAACGCACCCAGCGCACCCGCGTCGACCTGGGCGAGATAGCGAGTCCAGTCGATCGGCAGCACGGCGGCCTGCACCGCACCCGCGTCCATGAGCCGCCGCATGGCACGCAGGCCCTGCGGGGGCGTCACGGTGCCCAGCCCCTGCGCGGCGAGCCGTTCTGCCATGCCGTGGCCGGTGGCGGCCCCCACCTCCGACCACGCACTCCAGTTGATGGACAGCGCGGGCAGCCCCCGGGAGGCGCGATCGTGAGCGAGCGCATCGAGGCAGGCGTTCGCCGCCGCGTGGTTGGACTGACCAGCCGAGCCGAGCAATCCGGCCACCGACGAGAACAACACGAACGCATCGAGTGCGTCGCCTCGCGTGTGCTCGTCGAGGCTCGACGCGGCCCGCACCTTGGGCGCGAAGACACGCGCAAAGCGGCGCTCATCCTGCTGGAGCACCATGGCATCGTCGAGCACCCCTGCGCTGTGCCATACGCCGCGCAGTGGCGCACCCGACGCGCGCACCCGCGCGAGCAGCGCACGCATCGCCTCACTGTCCGCGACATCGAGCGCCTCCGCGATCACCTCGGTGCCGGCGCCGCGCAGCGCGTCGAGCACAGGAGCGGCTTCCGGCGTGACTCCGCGACGGCCCACGAGCACGAGTCGGCCGGCACCCTGCTCGGAGAGCCAGCGCGCGACCTCCAAGCCCAGGCCCGAGAGCCCGCCAGTCACGAGATAGGTGCCATCACGCCGCGGCTGGAAGCGGGGTGACGCATCATGACGCAACACGATCTTGCCCGCGTGGCGCGCCTGCGCCATGAAGCGGAACGCACGCGCCGCGTCGTCAATGGCAAAGACGTGACGCGGCATGGGCGCGAGTGAATGGTTGCGCAGTGCGGACATGAGCCGTGCGAAGAGCGACCCCACCAACGCGGGATCGCGCCGCGCCGTGTCGCCCCAGTCCACCACGTGATACCGCAGGTCGCGGTCGAGTGCCGCCACCCACGCCTCGCTCTTGATGCCACGCTTGCCAATTTCCACGAAGCAGCCGCCGCGGGCCAGCACGTCGAAGCTCGGATCGATCAGCTCGTTCGCGAGCGAGTTGAGCACGACGTCCACGCCCGCTCCCCCGGTGGCCGCACGCACGCCATCGGCAAACGCCACGCTGCGCGAGTCGAACACGTGGGTCACACCAATCGCGCGCAACAGCTCGCGCTTCCACGGCGCGCCGGCCGTTGCAAACACCTCGGCGCCGCAGCGCTGCGCAAGCTGCACGGCTGCAAGGCCGACGCCGCCGGCGGCCGCGTGAATCAAGACGCGCTGTCCCGCCTGCAGTCCGGCCAGATGGCCCAGGCAGAACTCGGCGGTCAGATTCGCAATGGGAAATGCCGCGCCTTCCTCCGGGCCGACGCCCGCCGGCCGCGGCTGCACCAGCTCCGCGCGCGCGATGACATGCGTCGCGAAGCTGCCTGCCGCCACCGCCATCACGGCGTCGCCCACGGCCACGTGGGTCACGCCGGCCCCCACAGCACACACCACGCCGGCGCATTCACCGCCGAGCGGTCCGGCGTCACCTGGATACATGTCGAGCACGTTCAGCACGTCCTTGAAATTGAGCGCCGTCGCCTCCACGGCGATCTCGACTTCGCCTTCCCCCGGCACCCGGCGCGTCTCGCTTGCACGCGCGAACGAATCGAGCGAGCCGCGCACGGTGGGCGTGAGTCGCCACGATGAACCCACCGCTTGCCGCGACGGTTCGATACGGTGCTGGCGTGACAGGCGTGCCACCGCACGACGCGGACCGCGCCACGCAACCTGCGGCTCGACGGGCGGAGCGTCCAGCTCCCGCAACAGTGCCTCGACTTCGACAGCGGAGTCCGCCAGCTCGGGATCGAGGTCGATGTTCACCGTGCGCAGCTCTGGGTGTTCCAGGCGGAGCGTGCGGCCCAGTCCCGTGAGCGCTGCGCCAGCCACATGCACCCGGGTGCGCGTGGCGCCGACGGCCTGCGCGCCGCGGGTGAGCAACCACAGTCGTGGCGCCGGTGAGCGTGTAAGCAGCGCCTGTGCCAAGCGCAGGGCCGTGGTGACCTCGAGCGGATCCTGCTGCGGAGCGTGCGCCATGGTGGCGTGGACCGCGCCGTGCACCTCGATACCGTCGGCCACGAGCCGCGCGAGCAGCTGCTTCCATTCATCCGGTGACGCCAGATCGAGGGTTGCCTCGTCGCCCGTGTGCGCGACCCGGCCGTGGCGCACCACGACGCAGCGTTCCCCGCGCTGTCGCAGCGCCTGCACCAAGGCACCGGCCGGCGCGGTCTCGCCGTCCACGATGAGCCACGCCGCGCGGTCATCGCGCGCGGTTGTGGCGGCCCGCGAGAGCAGCAGCGTCTGCAAGGCGAGCGATCCGCGCGCGTCGGACGCCGGCGGAAGCGCAGCCGTCTCTTCGAAGCCGCAGTCCGCGAGCAGCTTCATCCACGCAGCGCGCTCAAGCGTCGGGTAGTCCGGGCGCAACGCGGTGTCGGTGAAGGACCACCAACCGGCGGTCAGCCCCACCGTCAAATCGAACCAGCGTTGGGGCGTGGTGACCTCCAGCATCGCCAGCAGCGCCCCGGGTGCCATCAGGCTGCGCACGCGGTGCAAGGTGCGCCGCACGTCGGTGGTGGCATGGATCACGTTCGAGGCGATGACGATGTCGAACACACGCCCGGCAAATCCCTGCGCCGCCGGATCCTGCTCGAGGTCGAGCACCTCGAAGTGCATCTGGTCGGGCATGCCGTCGCGCCCGGCGAACCGCTCACGCGCCTTCGAGACGAACAGTGCGCCGATGTCCGTGAAGGTGTACTCGATGCCGTCCGCCGGAAGGCGCGGCAACACATGCACCGTCGTACCGCCGGTTCCGGCACCGATTTCGAGGATGCGAAGCCGACCGCCGCGCGCCCGAGCCTGGGCCGCACCCGCCATCACTTCGGCCATCAAGCCATTGTAGAGTCGTGCTGTGGGCGAGTCACGGTACATGCGCTCGGCCGTGTCGAGGGAACCGCCCGGGAACAGCAACTGCATGGGATCGCAGGTGCCGCGGAGCGCCTCCGCCATGGAGCCCGCAACGCGCGCGGTCATCTCGAGTTCGGCGTCCGCGCCGGCCGGGCACTCCGCACGGAGACGCACCATGTCGCGCGCCGGATCCACATACGGCAGCGGAGACTGCACGTGCCAGCGACCAGCCATGTCGGCGTCACGCGACAGCAACCCGACTTCGCCGAGGATCGCCAGCAGCCGCGCGAACTGGCGCTGGTGTGCATCGATCACGCCGAGCTCACGGGCGAGCACTGCGGCATCCACGCAGTCGCCAGCGGCGGGCTGCCATCCCAGCGCCTGGAGCGCGCGCACGGTGTAGTCTCCGCACACCGCCTCGAACCGCGCGAGGAATGCGTCGTACGCCTCGATCTGCGCCGACTCACGAAGACCCGCCATGGCGGCCGCACTCGCTGTGGCGAGGTCGGCTGGGACAAAGGCCACGGTCCCGTCGAGCGGCGCCTCGCGCCACTGCACGTCGTAGAGGCTGTCATCGAGCCAACGTTCGCCCAGACGCGAGAGTGCGTCGCGCGAGACGCGCTTGAGCTGCACCTGCGTCAGCTCGGCGACCACCGCCCCCTCGGCATCCAGAATGCGAAGCTCGGCGTGACGCGTTTCGGTTCCGGGTTGGACCACAGCGTGACACCAGCACCGGCGGTCCGGTCGCTTCAGCAGCCGGTAGCTGCCAATGCCGATGGGCAGGTAAAGCGCCGCGCCGTCACCGGGTGCGGCACCATCAGTGTCCGCGATGGACGCGTCGATTGCCGCAGCCATGACCTGCAGGCACCCATCGAGCAGCACGGGGTGCATCAGCCAGCCGCCACCATCGGCGGCCAGTTCGTCGCCAAGCAGGACTTCGCCGAGCGCCTCCGTGGGACGTCCATCCGCCGGCGTCCCGTACTGCAGGCGATGGATGGTGCGAAATCCGGCGCCGAACGCGAGTCCGCGCGCCTGAAAACCCTCGTAGAATCGCTCGGGTGTCACAACGGACGCGAGGCGTTGCTGCAGGGCGCCGAGATCGACGGGTGCAGGAGGCGCGTCCGCATCGTTCCGAAGCCGGGCCCGCACGTGCACCGTCCACGGCTCCTCGATCGCGGACTGGAGCGGCTGGCTCGAGATCGTCACCGAGCGATGCGGTGCGTCTGCCGGCTCGACGACCGCCTGCAGCAGGCGCTCACTGCCGTTGTCGTCGAGCAGCATGGCCTCCTGCACCGTGATATCGTCGATGCACACCATATCGCTGCGCAGCACAGCGCGGGCACAGGCCAGCAGCGTGTCGAGCCAGGCGGTGGCCGGCATGACCACATGCCCCTGCACGCGATGCTGACGCACGAACGCCGGCCGGTCGGCTCCCACGCGTGACTCGTAGATGTGTGACGCGCCCGCGGAGCGCAGCCGCGCACCGAGCACGGCGTGGCCGCTGCCGCGCGCGTCAGGCAACTCAGCGCGCTTCGCTGGCGCAGCCTGGAACCAGAATCGCTCGCGCTGGAACGGATAGCCCGGCAGCTCGGTGAGGAGCGGACGCGTGCCGCCAGGCAGCATGGCCTGCGCGTGCCAGTCGATGGGCACGCCGGCCAGATACACCGACGCGAGAGCATCCAGCAGTTGCGACCAATCGTCACTGCCCTTGCGCAGCGAAGCGATGCGCTGCGGTGCGTGGTCGCCAGCGAACACGACGCTGGCAAAGGACAGCAAGGTCGGCTGCGGACCGACTTCGATCAGCACGTCCGGCTGCAGTGCCTTCAGCGCCTCCAGGCCATCGGCAAATCGCACGGCCTCGCGCACATGCCGGCGCCAGTACGCTGCAGACGTCAGCTCGTCGGCCGTGGCCATCCGTCCGGACACGTTCGACACGATCCGCACGGTTGGCGCATGCAGGGACACGGAGGCGACTTCCCGTTCGAACGCGTCGAGCATGGGCTCGACGAGCGGCGAATGGAATGCGTGTGAGACTGGCAGTGCCTGACATCGCACCCCTCGGGCGCTGAAGCTTCGGACCAAGTCCGCGACCGCCTCAGCGACGCCGGAGATCACGGTCTGCTCCGGTGCATTGACGGCGGCGACCGAGACGGCGTGCGCATGGGGCGCGACAACACGCGCGACGTCGGCTTCGGAGGCCGAGATCGCGGCCATTGCACCTCCTGCCGGCAGCGTCTGCATCAAGCGGCCGCGCATGGCAACGAGCCGCAATCCGTCCTCGAGCGACACGACGCCCGCCACGCAGGCGGCGACCAGCTCGCCCACACTGTGGCCGATCAGCACGGTTGGGGCCACGCCCCATGCACGCCAGAGCTGCGCCAGCGCGTACTCCACGGCGAACAGCGCCGGCTGCGTGTTCGCGGTCTCGTCGAGCCGCGCGGCACTACCGTCAGGCGAGAAAAGGATGTCGAGCAGGGGCTGCGCGAGGAGCGGTTCGAGGACCTTCGCGCAGTGGTCGAGCGCCGTGCGAAACACCGGTGCGGCTTCGTACAGCCCGCGGGCCATGCCCACGTACTGCGCCCCCTGCCCGGTGAAGAGCATGGCGACACGCGGCGGGTCGCCACGTGGGACCTGTGCCGTGCGGAGACCGGGGGCCGACTGGCCTTGGGCGAGCGCCCGCAGCCCGGCAACCAGCTCGCGCATCGAGCCCACCTGCACGGTGGCACGACACGCAAAGTGCGCGCGGCCGTGGTTGGCCGTATGGCACACGGCGGCAAGCTCGTCATCGCCTCGCGATCCGAGGGCGCGCGCGTACCGCTCCGCCAGCTCCGTCAGCGCCTGCGGATCGCGAGCGGACAGGGTGAACAGTGCCGCGCGCCCGTGCGTGGCCGGGTGCATGGGCACGGTGGCCGACGGTGCCTCCTCCACGAGCACGTGCGCGTTCGTCCCCGAGAAGCCGAACGAACTGACACCACCGATGCGCCGTCCGTCGATCGGCGTCCACGGCATTGGCTGCGTGGGCACCAGAAGCGGGAACTCCTCCCAGGGGATGTGCGCGCTCGGCTCATCAAAGTGCAGGTGGCGCGGAATCGTGCGCGTCTGGAGCGAGAGTACGAGTTTGATCAATCCCGTGACGCCCGCCGCGCCTTCGAGATGGCCGATATTCGTCTTCACGGAGCCGATCACGAGCGGCGGTGCACCCGCGCGATCGGCACCGAATACGGCGCCAAGCGCCCGCACCTCGAGAGGATCACCAAGCTGCGTACCGGTGCCGTGCGCCTCGACGTAGCCGACCTGACGGGGCAGAATCCGCGCATCGGCGAGCGCCGCACGGATCACGTCCTCCTGCGCCGGCCCGTTGGGCGCGGTCAACCCGCTGCTCGGACCATCCTGGTTCACGGCACTGCCCCGAATCACGGCGAGCACCCGATCGCCGTCCGCAAGCGCGTCGGTGAGGCGCTTGAGCACCACCATGCCGCAGCCTTCACCGCGGCCGAACCCGTCCGCCGAGGCGGCAAACGTCTTGCAGCGCCCGTCCGGCGCCAGCATGCGCGAGCGCGACAGCGCGATGAAGATGTCCGGCGCCAGCATCAGGTTCACGCCCCCGGCGAGCGCCATGCGGCACTCGCGGTTGCGCAGCGACTGCACCGCCAGATGCACCGCCACCAGCGACGAGGAGCACGCCGTGTCGATCGTGAGGCTCGGGCCCCGCAGGCCGAGCAGGTAGGACAGCCGGCCGGAGAATACGCTGTGCGCGATGCCGGACGTGAAGTGCGCGTCGTACAAACCGGCGTCGCCCGCCTGCACCTGCAGGTACGTGTAGTCGCTGCTCGTCACACCCACGTAGACACCGGTGGCAGACCCCTCGAGACGGTCCGGCGCCTGACCGGCATGTTCGAGCGCCTGCCACGCCACCTCAAGCAGGAGCCGCTGTTGCGGGTCCATGCCATGTGCCTCGCGCGGCGCGATCCCGAAGAAACCGGCATCGAACTGGTCGGGTCGCTCGATGAAACCGCCTTCCCGCGTCGCTATGCGTCCGGGGGCGTCCGGATCGGGATCGTACAGGCGGTCGATGTCGAAGCGGTCGGCCGGAACGCGCGCGATCGCATCGACGCCGTCCTGCAGCACGCGCCAGAAACTCGCAGGATCGGTGATGTTGCCGGGCGCTCTGCATCCAACGCCGATGATCGCAACTGGCTCGCGCATTGCCGATTCGACGGCGTTGAGGCGTGCGCGCGTCTCCTCAAGCGCCGTGAACGCGCGTTGCAACGGCGAAAGCGGCGGCGGCGTCGTGTTGTCGATCACGTGTTGTCGCCCTCGCGCGCCAGGAGCGCCGCCGCGATCTCTTCATCGGTCATGCGTGCGATCGACACGGCGTCGACCGGTGGCGATGCGACCGTCCCCTCCCACGATGCCTGAACGACCGGCCCGGCGGCTCCGCGGATGCCGCTGCGCTCGAGCAGGTAGGTGCTGATTGCGTCAATGGTGGGATGGTCGAAGATCAACGTCGCGGGGAGCGGGCGGTCGAGTTTCAGCATCTCAGAGAGCACGTTGCGCAACTGCACCGCCATCAACGAGTCCATGCCCAGGGCCACGAGGCGGTCGCTGCGAGACGGGGCAGACGACGCGTCCAGCCGCAGGATGCGCATGATCTCACGCCGCACTGCGTCGCCGAGGATGGTCACCCGCTCGGCATCGAGGGCCGCGAGCAGTCGCGTGCGCAGGTCCTCGCTCGCCGGGGCCTGGTCCTCGAACTTGTGCGGATCGGGTGCCGTGGACCGTGCTGAGCTCGCGGTGGAGCTCGCAGTGGAGCGCGCGGCACCCGGCGCCCGCCCCACGATCACGTGTTGGCCCAGCGCTTCGGCGACGGAGCCACGCGGTGGCCACGAGCGCGCCTCGACGAAGCCCGCAGCGTGCAGGGCTCCGGTCCACACGTCGGGCGCCAGCAACGGAATGTCAGTGCGCAGGTCGTCCGAAAAAGCCTGCCAGCCCTCGATCAGCCCCGTGGTCATGTCGTGGAAGTGGAAGTGCTCCGTGGATTCCACGAGCATCAGCAGGCCGCCTGGGGCAAGCAGTCGGCGCAGCCGCGGCAACACCACCCGCAGATCCCGGCTCGCGTGAACGCAGTTTGCCGAGACGATGATGTCGAACTGTCCGTCCGCGTAGCCCTGGTCGGACGGCTCCGTCTCCAGATCGAACAGACCGAAACGGACCTGCGGCGCACCGCGGAACCGGCGACGCGCCTCGGAAAGGAACGCATCGCTGACGTCCGTGAAGAGGTAGTCCGTGCGGTCGGCCGGAAGCACCGGCACCAGCGACGACGTGGTGCCGCCCGTGCCTGCACCCACCTCGAGCACCCGAAGCGTGTGTCCGGAGGCAAGCGCGCGCGCGACGGCCTCCAAACCGGCGGACGCCAGGGCGTTGATGTAGCGCATGCTGGCCGAGCCTTCGTAGAGCCCGCGGGCCAGCTCGAAGGAGCCATTGGGGAAGAGCGACTCGAGCGCGCTTTCGCGGCCGGTCACAATCGCCGTCAGACGGTGCGCGCAGTTCTTCACGTACGCGAGCAACTCGCGATTCGGGCGCAGTCGTTCGTCGGCTTCCGCCCAAAGGGCCGACAGCGTGTCGTGCGCACGGGGACTGTCCGACCGCGCGTACGAATCGCCGTCGCGATGCAGGGAACCGTCAGCTTCGAGATGCCGAAGCCACCGCGTGACGAGGTGACGGTGGGTGGCCAGGATCCCGGTCGCACGCAACAATGAGTCGATGGTGTGCGGCGCGCCAGGGTGCCCGAAGGCTCCACACTCCTGCAGTGTCTGCAGCACGCAGGCGTTCGTGAGACGTGCCAGGAACTCCCACGTGGCGGGATATGTGGCAGCATCGAGGTCGAGCGGGCCGCGATCGGCCTGCGCGTCGAGCGCCGGTGCAGCGTGCGACCAGAAGTCCGGCAGGCTGTTGTGCGCCGTCGGCGTGGTGCCCGCCACATCGATCCAGTGCCGCTTGCGCTGGAACGGGTAGAGCGGCAGGGACACACGACGGTGCGGCCCTTCGCCGGCGACGGCAGCCCAGTCGATCGCCGCACCGTCCACGTACAGACGCTGCAGGCTGAGCAGCATCTCGTCCAGCGCCCCGTCGCTCTCGCGCATCGAGGGAAGCCACGCACCGCCCGCGACGCAGTCGGCGGCCATGCCGAGCAGAACGGGCTGCGGACTCAGTTCCACGTAGTGCGAGATGCGCTGGGCCGAGAGTGTGTGCACAGCCTGCGCGAAGCGCACTGGCTCGCGCAGGTGATCCCGCCAGTACCGGGCGCGACCGAATGTGGCGACAGTCGCTACCTCTCCCGTGAGCGTCGAAACCAGTGTGGTTGTGGATGGTGCATGCGGTACGGCGGCGAGCTCGCGCTCGAATGCGTCCAGAACGGGATCGATCAAGGGTGAATGAAACGCCTGTGACACGTGCAGCGCCTTGACACGGCGGCCCATGGCGGCAAACCGGCCCGCGATCGCACCCACGGCTGCGGTCTCGCCGCTGATCACGCAGTTGGCCGGGCCGTTGATCGCGGCGATCGCGACGACCCCACCCTGCTCACGGATCGCGTCGAGCAGCTCCGCCTCCGACGCCTCCACCACGGTCATGCATCCGTCTACGTCGAGCGACGCAACGAGACGCCCGCGCGCAGCGATCATGAGCGCCGCGTCGGGGAGCGACACCACGCCCGCCACGCACGCCGCGGCGTACTCGCCAAAGCTGTGTCCGATCACGGCTGACGGTTCGATGCCCCACGATGTCCACAGCGCCGCCAGCGCGTACTCGATCGCGAACATCGCGGGTTGGGCGTACGTCGTCTCGTGAAGGAGCGACGCATCGCCATCTGGCGAGAGGACGATGGAGCGAATGGGCTGCGGCAGCAACGGGTCGAGCGCATCGGCGCATGCGTCGAACGCTCGGCGGTACGCCGGATAGGCGTTGTACAGCGCCCGGCCCATCCCGACATACTGCGGGCCCTGACCCGGGAAGAGATACGCCACTCGCGGCGTGGACGTCGCCACGCCGGCCACCACGCGCGGATGCGGTTCGTGCCGGAGCCAGGCATCGAGTCCCGCTGCCAACGTCGCCGCCGAGGTCCCGGAGACGCTCAGGCGATGCGCGAGGTGCGCACGTCCGACCGACGCCGTCACGCAGAAATCGCCGAGAGAGCCGTCCACGGCCGCGTCATGCGTGTTCAGGCGCAAGCGGTACCGGTCGGCGAGCACGCGCAGGGCCGCATCGTCCTTTGCCGAGAGCACGAGCACCTGCACGAGCTCTGGGCCGGTCGATTCAGGCGTGGCAGGATCGGGCAGCGCCGCAATGGGCGCCTCCTCCAGGATCACGTGCGCATTGGTACCGCTGAAGCCGAACGAACTCACGCCCGCCGTGCGACGCGTTCCCTCGCGTGCGAGCCATGGGGTCACGACAGTGGGCACCTCGAGTGGAGTGCTGCCCCAGTCGATGAGCGGATTGGGCGTCCGGAAGTGGAGGTTGGGCGGGACTTCGCCGCGCTGCAGCACCAGCACGGTCTTGATGATGCCGGCGATACCGGCCGCAGCCTCGAGGTGCCCGATGTTCGTCTTCAGCGCTCCGAGCCGCAGCGGCGTGGACGCGTCACGTCCGCCGTGCAGTGCCGCGGCCAGCGCATTGACCTCGATCGGGTCGCCAAGCGATGTACCGGTGCCGTGCGTCTCCACATAGCCCACGTCGGCGGGCGCGACGCCGGCACGTGCCAGCGCCGCGCGGATCACCGACTCCTGCGACGGCCCGTGCGGCGCCGTGAGGCCGTTGCTGCGCCCGTCCTGATTGACCGCGCTCCCGCGCACCACCGCCAGCACGCGATCTCCGTCCGCGAGCGCGTCACGCAGGCGACGGAGCACCACCATACCGCCGCCCTCACCGCGCACGTAGCCCCCGGCCTCGGCGTCGAACGTGTGGCATCGTCCGTCGCGCGACAACATTCCGGCCCGCGAGAAGTTCACGTGGATCTCGGGCGACAGGATCAGGTTCACGCCTCCGGCGAGCGCGAGGTCGCAGTCGCCGTTGCGCAGTCCCTGGCAGGCGAGATGCAGGCTCACCAGCGACGACGAGCAGGCGGTGTCGATCGTGATCGCCGGACCCTGCAGGCCGAGCACGTAGGCGATGCGGCCAGCGGCCACGCTGAAGGCCACGCCCTGACTGAAATACGGATCAATGAGCTCCGGTCGCGAGAGCAACGCCCGGCCGTAGTCGGAGTTGGACATTCCCAGGTAGACGCCAGCCGAGCTGCCCGCGAGCGCGCCGGGTGAATGGCCAGCGTGCTCGAGCGCGTGCCAAGCCAGTTCGAGCACCAACCGCTGCTGCGGGTCCATGCTCGCCGCTTCCACTGGCGCGATCCCGAAGAACTCCGCGTCGAACTGGTCCACGTCGTCGATGAAACCACCCGAGGTCGTGTACATCTTGCCTGCGGTGTCCTGCCCCTCGTCGTACCATTGCGCAACCGGCCAACGCGAATCGGGAATCTCAGTGATCGCGTCGGTGCCGGACCACAGCAGTTGCGCAAAGCCATCGACGTCCGTGACGCCACCTGGCGCGCGGATGCTCATGCCCACGATCGCGATGGGTTCGCTGGCTCTGGCCTCGGCGGCCGCGAGACGGGCGCGCAGCTCACGAACCTCGAGCAATGCACGCTTGACCGGGGACAGGGCAGCGGCGTTCGGCTCTTCGGGTGTCGTCGCGCCCGGCGCTTCGGTCGGCATCGCGTCCGTCATTGCCGATCCTCGCCGGACAGTGCATCCAGCTCGGCCAGCAGCAGCGCCTCGGCATCCGCATCAGACATGGACGCCATGGAATCCGGCACATGGTGCGCGGCGGCACCCACGGGAGTTCTCGCGGTACTCGGTGTCGCGCCCGACACGAGTTCGAGCGTGCGCAAGAGGTACCTCGTCAGCGCTTCGAGTGACGGATTGTCGAAAAGCAGCGTGGCCGGCAGGGACGTGCCGAGCGAGCGCGTGAGCACGTTCCGCAGCTCCACCGCCATCAGCGAATCCAAGCCGGCATCTTTGAGCGCCGCGTCCGGCGCGATGACGAACTCCTCGTGCACGCCGAGCACGTGGCGGGCCCGCTCGACCACATGCTGCATCACCAGTGCGTGCCACTCCGACCGCGGCGCGGCGCGCCACAGGGCGACGACCGGTTCGCCCGCCGCGGGGTCCGGGCGCTTCGTGACGGTCGGCGCGCCCGGTAGACCGCGCGCGACGCCGCGGAAGTACTCCCGATCAATGCCAACCGGCAGCTGCGACAGGAATGTGGTCCAGTTCACCGGTCCGATTGCGGCCACCGTCGCCTCATCATTCAGCAGCTCGCCCAGACTCGCGAACGCCTGTTCCTCGGCAATCCACCCAAGTCCGCGTGCGCTCCAGCCATCGGCAGCGGCTTCCCGCATGGACGCGGCCATACCCGCTTCGGGCCACTGCCCCCACGCGACGGCGAGCGCGGGCAGCCCACGGGAGAGGCGTGACCACGCCAGTGCTTCGAGTTCTGCGTTCGCTGCCGCATACGCGGCCTGCCCAGCAGCGCCCAGGTGCCAGCCCATGGCCGAGTACAGCACGAAGAAGTCCAGCGGCAGGCCCTCCGTGAGCGCGTCGAGTACGCGCGCTCCATGTGCCTTGCCGCGCAGCACCTCGCGCCACCGCGGCCAGGTCTGCTGCAGCAGCACCCCGTCGTCGACGGTTCCCGCAGCGTGCACCACGCCACGCAGCGACGGCAGCGTGCGCTCGATCTCCCCCAGCAGCTGGTGCATGGCGCTGCGGTCGGACACGTCCGCCGCGCGCACGAGCACCGACGCACCCGCCTCACGCATGGCACCAATGATGCGCTGCGAATCGGCGCCGGGAGCGCCGCGGCTCACGAGCACGATGGACCGCGCACCACACGTCACAAGCCAGCGCGCCGTGCGCACACCCACGGCGCCGGCGCCGCCCGTGATGAGAGAGGTGGCGTCGCGCTTCACGATCGGCAGACGTCCGGCGTCCACGCCGGGCGCGCGCAACACGAGTTTCCCCGTGTGCCGTGCCTGCGCCATGAAGCGGAACGCGCGTGTCACTTCACGAAATGGAAAGGCCTTGATCGGAAGTGGACGCAACGAGCCGTCCGCCAGTCCCGTCGTGAGCTCGCGCAGCAACGCACCGACCAGCGCCGGTTCGGCTTCGGCCTCGGCGCCCAGGTCATAGACACGGTAGCGTGCGTCGGGGCGCACTGCGGCGAGGCGCTCCGGGGTCCACACGTCCCGCTTGCCGAGTTCCAGCAGCCATCCACCGGTGGCAAGGGCCCGTACGCTTGCTTCAATGAACGCACCGGCGAGCGAGTTGAGCACCACGTGTACGCCGCGCCCGTCAGTGGCCGCGAGCACGTCGTCCGCAAAGTCGATCGAACGCGAGTCGAACACATGCTGCACGCCGAGCGCGCGCAGGTACGCACGTTTCTCGTCGGAGCCGGCCGTGGCAAACACTTCCGCGCCGGCACGCTGCGCGAGCTGCACGGCCGCCAGTCCCACGCCGCCGGCCGCCGCGTGCACGAGCACGCGGGTGCCCGGGCCGACACTCGCAACCTGCTGGAACCCGAACATCGCCGTGAGGAAGGCAATCGGCAGACTGGCTGCCTGCTCCAGCGTCACGCCGTCGGGCACCGGCGCGACGAACGCGCGGGGCACCGTCACGCTTGTGGCGAGGCTCCGTGGCGTGAGACCGAATACGCGGTCGCCCACGTGCAGATCATGCACGGCGGATCCCACGGCCTCCACTTCACCGACGCATTCGGCGCCGAGCACGGCGTCGTTCCCCGGGTACATGCCGAGCGCCAGGAGCACGTCACGGAAATTCAGGCCGCACACGAGCACGCGGAGGCGAACGTCCGTGGGTGCCGGCGGGCGTGGCGCCGCGGACTCCCAGCGCAGATCGTCGAGGTCGCCGGAGACTGGCGCGACCAGTCGGGACTCGCGCGGCACGGCATGGCTGCTGACGCCGGTGCGATACCGCTCCAGCCGCGGAGCAAACCGTTCCGTCCCGCGCAGCGCAACGCGGGGGACGCTGTCGTCCCCACGCACGAGTTCCTGCACCAGCGCGTCGGCAATCGCTGGCTCGTCTCCATCGGCCACATCGATCACGCGGCATGACAGCTCGGGATGCTCCAGTACGACAACACTCGCCAAGCCCCAGAGCCCCGCCTGCGCCGGGTTGCGCACGGTGCCCAGCGCCGACTGTGCCCCCTGTGTCACGAGAACGAGGGGTACCTCAAGCTGATGTTGTGTGAGTGCCTGCACGGTGGCGAGTGCGGAGCCGGTCACGCGCCAGTCCGCCGCTTCCCGATCCTCGCTGGCGTCGCCACCTTCGCATCCCCACGCGTGCACGATGCCGCGCACCGGAACATCGCTGCGCGAAATCAGGGCCGCGAGCGCCGCACCCAGCGCCGCGGAATCGGCTTGGGAAACTGTCCACGCGCGATCGGCTCCGGTGGTGGCGCCGCCGAGGCGCATCACCTCGCACCGTCCGCCGGCCGAGGCGAGGGCTTGTAGCAGCGAAGTGCCGAGAGGTGCATCATGCGCGAGCACGATCCATCGGCCCGCCGCCGACAGCGGCGTCGCGGGACGTGACGGCGAGACGCGCCCCCAGGCAACGGCGTACACATCCTCGCTGCGCGACAGTCGGGCGAGTGCGTCAGCATCCACCGGCGCGAACCGCGCACCGTCGAGCGTCGCAACCACGTGATCGTCGGCATCCAGAACCATGGCGCTCGCCGACGGGGCACCGGTCTGCTCGTCCCGGTCCACGTGCACCAGCACACGGACGCGATCGGGCACGGACGCATGCACCGCAAAGGCATCCACACCGAGCGGCAGTCGGAGCGACCCTGGTAGGTGTCCGTCGTTGGTGCTCATGGCGGTGACGCAGAGCTGCAGCACGCCGTCGAGCAGCGTGGGATGCACGGTGTGCCGATCGGTGCCCGCCGCGTGTTCGGTACGACGCACGAGCCAGCCCTCCGCCGCATCACGGCCCAGTCGCCACGAGTCCACGACGCGAAACGCCGGGCCGAACGGCATACCGAGTGCGGCGAAGCGCGCGTAGAGCGTTTCGGCATCCCGGTCCCACGGCACGTCGACCAGCGATTCCGGCGGATCCGAATGGTTGTTCCGCGCCACCACCGCAGGAGCGCTCGACATCACCGCCCGCGCCGATGCGATGATGCGCCCCTCGCCTCCATCCGCGGAGCGCGGCTCGTGAAGCGATACGGTCAGGTCTGCACCATCGCGTCGCACCAGCGTGCGCCAACGCTCGTCACGGGCATCCGCATTGCGAAGCAGCAACGGCTCGCTGATCGTGAAACCGTGCAGGCTGACGCGTCGCCCCGGCACCACGGCACCCGCGGCCATGCGCAGCACCTCGAGCATCGCCGCGCCGGGCAGGATCACCTGCCCGCCCACGTGATGATCTGCGAGCCATGCGAGCGACGGATCCCCTCCACGCACGACGAAGGACGCGACTGCTTCCGCACGCTCGCCCTCACGCTCGCCGAGGAGCGCCGGCAGGCCTGCTGCCAGAGGAGCCGCGTGTGTTGCGTGGCGGTCGAACGCGCGCAGCCAGTAGCGCTCGCGCTGCCAGGGATACGGCGGCAGGTCCACGGGCGGCTCGCGGAGCGGCATCACGGCATCCCAGTCGGGCGTGCGGCCGGTGACGTAGACGCCGGCGCACGCGCGGCGCATCGACTCCCGGTCGCCGCGCCCGCGACGCATCGAGGCCAGCACCAACACCTCCCGCCCGCGTGCGCCGGAGCATTCGGCGATGGCGCCGGCAAGCACGGCATGCGGCGCAAGCTCGACAATGCAGTCCATCCCCGCATCGATCACTGCGCCCATGGCGTCGGCAAATCGCACGGACTGCACCAGGTTTCGGCCGAAGTACGCGGCATCCACCTGACGCGGCGCAAGGCGCGCACCCGTGACGGTGGAGTACACGGCAATCGCGCCGGGCTGCGCACGAACGCTGCCAATGGCGGACACGAGCTCCGCCTCGAAGGGCGCCATCTGCGCCGAGTGAAAAGCGTAGTACACCGGAAGAACGCGGACATCGACACCGCGCGACTGCAAGACGCCAACGGCGCGCGCCACGGCCGACTCGGTGCCGGCAAGCACGACGCTGCGCGGCGCATTGACCGCAGCCAGCGACAGGTCGGCGCCGATATCCTCCACGAGCGTGGCGGCCTCCGCCGCCGAGATGCCCGCAGCCACCATGCGCCCATTCCCGGTGGCACGCTGCATCAAGCGGCCCCGATGGTGCACGATGCGGACGGCGTCGTCGAGCGAGAGCATGCCAGCTACGTGCAGCGCGGCCAGCTCACCAATGCTGTGCCCGACCACCGCGTCCGGCACCACACCCCACGACCGCCACAGCGCAGCCAGCGCCACCTGGATCGCGAACAGCACCGGCTGCGCCACCTCCGTCTCCATGATGCGGGACGTTTCCTCAGGCGCCGCCAACTGCTCGAGCAGCGACCAACCCGCCAGGGCTTGGAACCGCGCGTCCAACTCCACGAGCGTGTCGTGGAACACGGGCTCACGCGACGACAGATCGCGTCCCATCCCCACCCACTGCGATCCCTGCCCGCTGAACACGAACGCCACGCGCGCGCTGTCGGCGAGCGCGGGCCGTCCCTGCACCACGGGCGACGCTTCACCGTCGAGCCATCGACGCAGCGCAGCGGAGGCCTCCGCCGCCGTCTCGGCCACCACGGCCAGACGGTGGGCGTAGTGGGAGCGACGACACGCTGCGGTCGCACAGCGCAATCCGAACGCGCCCTCGTCCGTTTCGAGGAACGCCACCCACCGCTCCACAAGCGCACGCAGTGCCGCTGCGCTCTCGGCCGACAACGGCAGCAGGCAGAGCGGCTCGTCCGGCTCGGCGGCACCGGAACCAAGCGCTGGCGCCTCCTCGAGCAGCACGTGCGCATTCGTCCCGCCCACGCCGAAGCCGCTGACGCCTGCAATGCGCGGTGAGCCACCGGAAAGCCACGGGCGGTGCCGATCCGCGATCGCAAGACTCGTCCCGGCAAGCGAGATCTGCGGATTGAGGCTGGTGAAGTGCGGCTGTCGCGGGATCTCGCGGTGCTGCAGCATCAGCGTCGTCTTGATGAGACCCGCCACACCGGCCGCCGCTTCGAGATGCCCAAGGTTGGCCTTGGCCGAGCCGAGGTAGCACAGGCTGCCGTCCGGCCGAATTGCGCCAAGCACGGCGGCCAGCGCCTCCACTTCAATGGGATCGCCGAGCGGCGTGGCCGTGCCATGCGTTTCGACATAGCCCACACGATCCGGTGTGAGCTGTGCGTTGTGCAGCGCGTCGCGGACGAGCGCCTCCTGTGCCAACCCGTTCGGCGCGGCGAGCACGGTGGAATGCCCGTCCTGGTTCACCGATGAGCTGCGAATGACGGACAGAATGCGATCCCGATCCGTGATCGCATCACTGAGGCGCTTCAGCACCACGACGCCGCAGCCTTCGCCCCGCGCAAACCCGTCCGCATCGGCGCTGAAGGTGCGGCACCGGCCGCTCGGCGACATGAAGCCGACCTTGTCCAGCGCGATCATCATCTCGGGCGACAGCATCAGCGACACACCGCCCGCGAGCGCGACCCGTGTCTCGCCGCTGCGCAGGCTCTGGCACGCCAGATGTACGGCCACCAGCGACGACGAACATGCGGTGTCCACGGACACGCTGGGCCCGCGCAGGTCGAGCAGGTACGAGAGCCGGTTGGCCAGCACGCTGTGCAGCGTGCCCGTCAGCGTGCGCGCGTCGATCACCTCGCGATCCGCGAACTGCATGGCCGCATAGTCGTTGTAGTAGCTCGCCACAAACACGCCGGTGTCCGAGCCGGCCAGCCGTTCACGCGCCAGCCCCGCGTGGTCGAGCGCCTCGATGGCCACCTCCAGGAAGATCCGCTGCTGCGGATCCATTTTCTCGGCCTCGCGGCGAATGATCCCGAAGAATCCGGCGTCGAAGAGCGCCTCATCCATCAGGAATCCGCCCTGCGTGACCGATGACTTGCCCGGCGCCGACGCATCCGCGTCATGGAACGCGGCCACGTCCCATCGGTGCGGCGGAATGTCGCCGATCGTGTCGACCCCATGCCGGAGCACGTCCCAGAAGCCCTCCGGAGAATCCACCCCACCAGGCAAGCGGCATCCCATGCCCACTACGGCAATGGGTTCGGCGCGCGCGAGCACGCCCAGCTGCGCACGCGCCTGTTTCGCGAGCAGTGCGAGCTTCACCACCGACATCTCTCCGAGCGACTGCGATGGCGTGGACATGGCTCAGCGTCCCGCGCGCAGTGCACGGATCACATCGTCATCCGAGAGGCCGGAAACATCGCCGAGCAGGGCCGCGTGATCGGGAAGCGTTTCCTGACCGGGCGCGCCGTGCTCCACCAGCGTCGCCGGCGACGTGCTCGCGGCAGTCGGTGCGATCAGCACATCGAGGTGCGCGACGAGCGAGTGAATGGTGGGGTAGTTCCACACGAGCGCCGCCGACAGCGGACGCCCCAGGGCGGTCTCGAGTCGGTTCCGGATCTCCACGGTTGCCAAGGAGTCCACCCCCATGGTGCCGAACGGCTGGCGCGCATCGATCGACGCGGCCGGCCGACGCAGTACGCCGCCGACCACCGCCAGCAGCAGCGACTGCAGCTGCGACCGGCGTTCGAGCGGCTCGGCGTCCGCGAGCACCGACGCGCTGGTCCCCGCGGCGCTGGTGCCCTGCTGCTGCCCGGCCAGCTCCTCGAACAAGCGAGATGAGCGCGCGCCCCGCATCTCGCGGTATGCCCGCCAGTCCACCGGCAGCACCGCGATCACGGCCTCCGAACGCGAGAGCAGCGTCGAGAAGATGGCACTGCCTTCGTCGCCCGAGATGGCGCGCACCCCGAGCCGCTCCAGTTCGGACACGCTGCGCCGCATCGATGCACTGTCGGTCATGCCGAGGCCGTGCCACGGTCCCCACTGGATGCTGAGAGCGTGACGACCGCGCGCGCGGCGCGCCACCGCGAGCGCGTCACACCCCACATTCGCCGCGCCGTAGTTCGTCATGCCGGATGGCGCCCAGTACGGGCTGATCGACGAGGCAATCACGAACAGCTCCACGTCGGGGAAAACGCGATCGAGCACTGCTGCTCCACGCAACTTGGGCGTCACGACGCGCTCGAACGCCGCTTCGGTCATGTCCGACGAGAGGTGGCTCTCGAGTACACCCGCGTTGTGGAACACGCCCGCGACCGGCGGCCAGGCATGCGCAGCGTACTGCGCGAGCGCGGCGCGCATAGAATCCTCATCGGACACGTCGGCCGTCATCAGGTGCACGGACGCACCACGATGCTCGAGCGCCTGCACGGCGGCCACCCGGCGCCCCGTGAGCGACAGGACGTCGAGCCCGGACCACTCCGTGCGCGGCGGCAGCGATGTGCGACCCAGCAGCACCAGCCGTCGCGCGCCCTCGCGAACCATCTGTTCGGCGAGCCGCAGCGCGACGCCTCCCAGGCCGCCGGTGATCAGATACGAGGCATCGGCTCGCCACATGTGTATCGCCGGCTGCACGTCGTCGAGCGGCGCGAGACGAAGCACGTACCGCTTCCCGTCACGAACCGCGACCTGATCCTCGCCGTCGAACGCCGCAAGGTGCACAACCGCGGCGGACACGGTACCGGCCGCTGCCGGATCAGACGCAAGGTCCACCAGCCCACCCCACCAGTCCGGATGCTCCTCCGCGAGCACGAGCGCCGCGCCCCAGCGTGCCGCATGCGGCACAGCCCACTCCGCCGGACGGTGCCCCGCCACCGCATGCGCGCCGAACGTGCACCACCAGACGCGGGGCGTGACGCGAGAGGCCGCGGCTCGCAGCGCCTGCTGCAACGCGTTGAGCCCAGCCACGGGTGAGTAGGGCGCCTCGCGCGAATCGGGCGGCAGCGCGAGCACGCAGGGCTCGGCGATATCCGCCGCGGACGATTCGCGCAGGAGCACACCGGCGGCATGCATGGACCGTGCAATGTCCGCCTGATAGCCCTCGGCCCGCAGTGCCGCGGCGAGCGACTCCGCGTGCGGCGACGGCTCGCCGACCACGATCCACCGGCGCGGTGTGCGCGGACTGTTCGCAGCATCAGGCGGCATGTACCGCCACACGTAGGAGTGCAGCGCCTGGCGCAGAGAAACGTCGAGGGCGGGCCCAGGCGACGCCTCCGCGCCCGCAGTGCTCAGGTCCGCCGCAGGCATCCAGTGCCGCTCACGCTGCCACGGATACAACGGCAGGTCCACTGTGCGACCGCCCGCCGGCATCACGCGCAGCCAGTCCACGGCAGCACCCGACGCCCACAGTGACGCGATCACCTCGTGCGCGGGCAGCAGGTCGGGCGTGTCGCGCCGCCCGCACGCCACAGCCACCGACTCGCGCCCGACGGAATGCGCCGTCTCCTGCACCGCCTGCGTGAGCACGGGATGCGGGCCCACCTCGATGAACACGGATAGGCCGTCGTCGAGCATGCGTTCCACCGTGGCGCCGAACTGCACCGGCTCCCTCAGATTGCGCCCCCAGTACGCGCCACCGAACGCTGTGCCGTCCATGCGCGACGCGTGCACGGTGGAGTAGACCGGGATCTCACCCGCCGCAGAGGACACGTCCGAGAGCACGCGCACGAGCTCCGCCGCCAGCGGGGCCATTTGCGGGCTGTGGGAAGCCACATCGACATTGACCCGGCGGCAGAACACGCCCTCCGCCTGCAGTTCCGCCAGCACGCGGTTCATCGCCTCCGGCTCGCCGGAGATCACACTTGAGCGCGGCGCGTTGCTCGCAGCCACCGACAACACCGACGCATGGCCCCGAAGCCGCACCTCCGCGTCCGCATGCGAAAGCTCGACGACGGCCATCGCCCCCTCCCCGCTCACGCGCTGCATCAACGCGCTCCGCGTGCAGATGATGCGCATGGCGGTGGACAGGTCGATCACGCCGGCGATGGCCGCGGCGGCCACCTCTCCCAGGCTGTGGCCGACCACCGCGTGGGGTGTGATGCCGAGCGACTGCAACCACGCCGCATACGCCATCGCCAGCGCGACGAGGGAGGGCTGGATCACGTCTATCCTGTCGCCGAGATAGCCGGGAGCGCCCGGGTCGAGATGCAGCAGTTGCTCGAGAAGTGACCACTCCACGTGCCGCCGCGCCGCGGCGTCGCTGGCCTCGAGCGAGGCACGAAATGCGGACGACCGCGCCGCCAACTCGCGAGCCATCCCGACCCATTGACCGCCCTGCCCCGGCACCACGAGTGCCACGCGACGCGGCTCGGCATCGTGCACCACGCCGACAGCCGACGTCTGCTCCCCGTCTGCGAACGCGCGCAGGGCAGCGACCAGGCCCTCCCGATCCGGTGCCACGAATGCGGCGCGATGCGAGAGCGCCGTGCGACGCGTGGCAGCACTCCAGCAGACATCGGCGAGCGCCGGCGCATCGGGGCGCACCATCGCCTCGGCATACCGCGCGGCGAGAGCGCGCAGGGCCGCGTCGCTGCGCGCGGACAGCGGCAGCAGAAACGGCGCCGCATCGGCTGGTGCGTCAGCCTGCTGGACAGGTGCTGCGTCCGCCTCGAGCACAACGTGCGCGTTGGTACCGCCAATCCCGAAGGCGCTCACGCCCATGATGGACGGGTGCGCGCTCTCCGGCCACGGCATGGCCTCGGTGGGGATGGCAACCGGCGTCGACCTCCAGTCGATGTCCGGATTCGGCCGGGTGAAGTGCAGGCTCGGCGGAATCACGCCGTGGTGCAGCATCAACGCCCCTTTGATCAACCCCGCGACACCCGCCACCGCCTCGGTGTGCCCGATGTTCGTCTTCACCGAACCCACCTGTACCTTCGACCCCGTCGGCCGGCCCTCGGCGAGGACGGCCGCGAGCGCGCCAAGTTCCACCGGATCGCCGGCGCGCGTCCCCGTACCATGGGCCTCCACGTACGCCACCTGGGCGGGGGACACGCCCGCGTCGCGAAGCGCCGAGTGAATCAGGGCTTGCTGCCCGATTCGGCTCGGTGTTCCCATGGACCCGCTGCTCTTGCCGTCATTGTTCACCGCGCTACCGCGGATCACGGCGTACACGCGGTCGCCATCCGCTCGGGCCTGCGCCAGCGTCTTGAGCGCCACCACCGCCGCGCCCTCTGCACGAACGTAGCCATCGCCCGCCGCGTCGCCGAACTTGCAGCGCCCGTCCGGCGCCATCATCCGGCTCTGCGAGTACGCCACCGTGATATGCGGCTGCAGGATCAGATTCACGGCCCCTGCCAACGCCAGCGAGCACTCCCCGCTGCGCAAGCTGCGCACCGCGAGGTGCACAGCGGCCAGCCCGGCCGAACAGCCGGCGTCCACAGACAGGCTGGGACCACGGAGGCCGAAGGCATACGATACGCGACCAGGCGCCGCGTAGCGCCCGGTCCCAAGCGTCATCGGAAAATCGATGCCCCCGTGATCCGCGAAGAGCCGATGCTCGAAATCGCTCAGCCACTGGCCGATGAACACGCCGGTCGGCGAGCCGTCGAGGCGCGCCACGTCCAGCCCGCTATCCTCCATGGCCTCCCACGCGGTCTCCAACAGCAGCCGCTGCTGCGGATCGAGCCGCTCCGCGTACGTGCGGGACAGGCCAAAGAACTCTGCGTCAAACGCATCCAGACGCTGCTGGATGAAGCCGCCCCAGCGGCTCATCACCTTGCCCGGGGTTGCGGGGGTGGGATCGAAATAGCGCTCGATGTCGAAGCGATCGGGCGGAATCTCGCCGATCGCGTCCACGCCGTCCGTCAGCAGTTGCCAGAAGCCCGACGTATCTGCGACCCCGCCGGGAAAGCGGCAGCCGATGCCGACGATGGCAATGGGCGACCCGCCCGCGGCACCACCCTCGCCGACCATCACGTGTGCTCCACGCAGGCGCCGGTCGCGGCCCATCGCGCGGCAAGATCGGCCGTGATCGCATCGCGCTGCTGGTTGATGAAAAAGTGATCACCGGCGAAGACGCGCACACGCACCGACTGGTCGGACACGCGCTCCCACCCCTGCAGCTGCGCAGGATGCGGGTGTCGGTCCTCGGTGCCGCCGTACACGTCCATCGGGCAACGAACGCGCGCACCGGCGGACGGCACGTAGGTCTCCACGGCCTCGATGTCGGCCCGCACCACCGGCAACAGCAGATCCAGCAGCTCGCGCTCCTGACGGATCGCCTCCGGGATGGCGCCATAGCGACGCTGGAGCGCGTCGAGAAACTGCGCCTCAGGCAACCCGTGCACCGGCGCGTCCGGCTCTGGTACGTCAGGTGGGCGACGGGCCGAGACGAACAGGCGCTCCGGGCTGCGCACGCCCCGATGCTCCAGCGCGCTCGCCAGCTCGAAGGCGATCAGCGCACCCATGCTGTGCCCGAAAAGCGCGAACGGCAGGTCGGACGCAGCTTCCACTGCCGGACGGACCGCGTCCACCATGGCATGGATCGACGTGAGCAGGGGTTCGCGGAAACGGCCCTCGTGCCCGGGCAGCTGCGCCACGAACACCTCGACATCGTCGGGAAGCGACCGATGCCACTGCCGATAGGGTGCCGCGCCGCCACCCGCATAGGGCATGCAGAACAAGCGGCGGCGCGGCAGCCGACACGTCCCGAGTCGCAACAGCAGTGGGTCCTGCATGGACGGGATCATCGGGCGCTCGACACGGAGTCCGAGCCGGCATCCGCGCGCGACACGGGCACAGGTCCGCTGCTCGCGGGCGATGCACCGCCGACGGGAAAGGCGTGCGCAAGCCAGACCTGCAAGTCGTCGAGTAGCTGCGCGCGTCCCACGCCATCGCTCACCGTGTGATCGGTGCCCGGCATGAAGATCAGGCGGAGCTGGTCCCTGAAGTCGATCTCCGGGAGCAGGTCGAACAGCTGGCGCTCATAGTTGTAGACGTGATTGATGCCACCGGTGAACACCATCATCAGGTGTGCGCCACGGTCGAGGAGCTGCTGCAGCGACCGGCGCACCTGCGTCGCCGATTCCCCACCGGGCACACGGTCGGCACGCTGCCCCACCTGCCCCTCGGCCGCTTCCGCCACCGACACGGCGGCGCCGGCGAGCCGCTTGAGGCGCCGGAACACGGGGTGCCGGAGCAGCACGAGCTCGCGCAGCGTCGCCGGGTTCTGGAGGCGACGCACGATGTGCAGCAGCTTGCTCCGGAGTGTTCGCGACGAGCTCGGATCGATGAGCAGCAGTCCGTCCACGCGCGGATCCGCAAACGCGCTCAGCAGCGCGTAGTTGGCGCCGGAGCACAGCCCGAACACCAGGAAACGCTTCGCCGAGCGTGCGGAGGCCAGATGATCGAGCGCCGTCCTGATGTCCTGCACCGCGGACGCAGCCAGCGACAGGCCGCCGGGCATCGAATCCGAATCTCCGAGCCCCGAGAGATCGAAGCGCAACACCGGATATCCGGCGGCGGCGACGCGACGCGCGATGTCGACATACAGCCGGTTCGGACCGACGCGATGCACGACGCCGGCATTCACGATCACGACGTGGGGCGGCTCGCCCGCTCCGACACGCGCGGCGGTGGTGAGTATGCCCGCCAGGCCTTGGCCCGGGCCGAACTGCATGATCCGCTCGCGAACCGCGGTCACTTCAGCACCTCCACCATGCGCTCCACGGCTCGGACCGGGAGCGGGCCACCGGCGCTCTCCTCCTCCTCACGCCACGGCAGCTGGTTGTCGATGGTCTCGACATGGACGGGTGTGCCTGACGCATGCAGCGCACGCCGAATGGAATCCTGCGGCTGCTGCGCGGAAAAAAAGAGCTTTACACGCGCCGGCGTGGGTGCCGAGTACATCGCGGGTTCGATCACCTCGATGGTCCTGCGCATGGACAGCGAGAGCGGAAAGCCGAGCACATCCTGCACCCCGTCCGGCTCGTTCCGGCGCTGCACGGGCAGCAGCAACCACCGGTCGGTCTGCGCCTGCGCCGCACTCAGCTCGCGCACGTACTCGGTCCCGTGCACCACGGGATCCCACAGCACCGCCGTGTGCACGTCCGTGCGCGACAGCGCCAGCCGCCACGCGACAACCGCCCCGAGGCGAATCCCGAACGTGGCCACGCTCGTGAAGCCGGACATGTCGCGCAGTTCCTCCAACGCCTCCTCGGCGTCGTCCTGCCACGTGCCCAGATCCCCCTCCTCTCGTTCGCCCGCCGAGTCGCCGGTGCCGTAGTAGTCAAAGCGCAGCACATGGTAGCCACTCTCGCTCAGGCGCGTTGCCATGAGGCGGAGCACGCGGTGCGCCACGAGATGCTCCTGTCCCCACGGCGGACACAGCAACGCCGCGCCTCGTCCCGACACGGACGCGGGTGGTGCATGATAGGCACCGAACAACTGCCGGCTCGCCGAGCCGAAGAATAGCAGGTTCACGATACCACACCGCGTGCTGCGGGCGCCGCCGCATCGCACGCTTCCGCCAACTGCCCCAGCGTCCGGAAGAACAGCAGCCGAGGCTCGACGGCCTGCCCGGTGCGCGCCGAGATCTCACCCGCCGCGCGCATCGCCAGCAGTGAGTGACCGCCCAACTCGAAGAACTGGTCATTCGTGCCGACCTGTGTCGCGCCGAGCAGGCGCATCCACACGTCCGCAATCAGCTGGTCCGTCGGCGTGGACGGTGCCGTGTACTCCCGCGGCGCCATCGACGTGCGGGCAAAAGGATCGGGGAGCGCACGGGCGTCGATCTTCGCACTCGGCGTCAGTGGCAGCGCATCGATCAGCACGAGCATGGACGGTATCATGAACTCCGGCAGCGTGCGACGCAGGAATCGACGCAGCTCGCTCGCCGTGCAGTGTTCGTCCTCGTGCAGCTGCACCCACGCCACCAGCCGAGGGTCATCCGCCGATGCCGAGCGCACTCCGACCACTGCGGCCCGCACCATCTCGTGCGCCGAAAGCGCCGCCTCGATCTCGGCGGTTTCGATGCGATAGCCGCGCAGCTTGACCTGGCCGTCCATTCGACCAAGGTGTTCGAGTCGACCGTCACGGCGCCACCGTCCGAAATCTCCCGTCCGGTACAGTTGCTGCCCCGGCCGGAACGGATCCGGCAGGAACCGATCCGCCGTCAATTGCGCCCGATGATGGTAGCCACGCGCAACTCCCGTCCCGCCGATACAGATCTCGCCAGGCGCCCCGATGGGTACCGGATGCAGGGCCGCATCGAGCACGTAGAGGCGCGTGTTCGCAATGGGCGTGCCCACGGTGATGACGTCCTTCGCACGTATCTCCGCCATGCTGGCGTAGACCGTGGCCTCGGTGGGACCGTAACCGTTCCACACGGTGCTCGCACGCTCAAGCATCCACGCGGCAAGGTCGGCGGGCAGCGTCTCTCCACCCGCAATGGCCACGAGACCCCGCCGGCCAGCCCAGCCGGCGGCCATCAGCAACCGCCAACCCGAGGGCGTGGACTGCACGAGCGTGGCACCCTCCGACTCGATGAACGCAGCCAGCCGCGCGCCGTCGCTCGCCACCTCCTGCGGGGCGACGATCGTGCGCGCACCGGCCACCAGTGGCAGGAACACTTCCAGCACCGAAATGTCGAACGACATCGACGTCACACACATCACTGCATCCGTCGACGCGATGCCCGGCCGCTCGCGCATGGCCCCCAGGAAACTGCTGACAGCCGAGTGCGGCACCAGCACGCCCTTCGGCTGCCCGGTGGATCCGGAGGTGTACATGAGGTAGGCGATACCTTCCGCCGTGGCGCCATCGACCGCGGGCGCATCCGGGTTGGGCTCCGTCAACAGTTCGTCAATCACCACTGGATTGGGCAGCGATACACCCCGCAGTCCACGCAATCCAGCGAGCGTGGCGACGGAATGCGCCGCGCCGCTGTCGCTCAGCATGAACGCGACGCGCTCGGCGGGATAGGACACGTCCACCGGCACGTACGCGGCTCCGGCCTTGAGGATACCGAGCGCGCCGACCACCATGGCGGTGGAGCGATCGGTGGCCAGCGCCACGAAGGATCCCGGTCCTGCCCCTGCAGCGCGCAGCGCCGTGGCCACTCTCCACGACCGCCGGTCCAGCTCGGCATACGTGAGCGTTCCGTCCTCCGCCGTCACCGCCGTCCGCTCGCCGTGCGCCGCGGCCACCGCCAGAAACTGCGCCACCAGTGTGCGCTCATCGAGCGCAGGACCCGCCGGATTGGTGTCATCGACGAGGCGCCTGCCCTCTGCAGCCGGCAGCAGGGGCATGCGCGACACCGTCAGCTGGGCATCGCGCACCACCGCGCCGAGCAGCGCCTGCAGCTGGCCGTTCAACCCCCGGATGGTGACTTCGTCATACAAATCGGATCGGTATTCGAACGCGCCCTGCAACTCGCCCTCGTGCTCTGCGGCAAAGAGCGTGAGGTCATAGATCGCACCTCCGCCGTGAAGCTGCATGCCCGCCGCTTCCGGCGCGTTGTGCAGCACCACCGCCACCTGGAACAACGGCGACTGCCCCAAAGACCGGTCGGGCTTGAGCGCCTGCACCAGCGCCTCGAACGGCGCTTCTTGGTTGGCATGGCCGTCCAGCACGGCGGTGCGCGCGCGTGCGATCAGCGTGGCAAACGTGGGGTCGTCGCTGACGTCGAACCGCAGCACCAGTGGGTTCAGGATCGGACCGAGCATCTCCTCCATCTCGGCCAGCTCCCGGGTGCCGAGCGGGCTGCCAATCGCCACGTCGAGCTGCCCGGCGTTTCGCGCCACGAGCACCGCCATCGCGGCGAGCAGCACCATGTACACCGTGGCGTTCTGCTGGCGGGCGAGCGCCCGGAGGTCGTCGGTGAGGGCCGGTGACCAGTTGAACGACAGCGTCGCGCCCGTACCCGCAACTTCGGGTGCCCGCGGACGGTCGGTGGGGATCGTGCTCATCGGCGGCAGTCCGGCGAGCGCGTCCACCCAGTACTGCAGGCGCGCGCGCGCACGATCATCGGCCATGCGGTCGCGCTGCCACTGCGCAAAGTCGGCGTACTGGACCGTCGGCACCGGACGTGGCGGCGTCCCGGGATCGGCAAGCCGCGTGTACTCCGTCATCACCTCAGCACGCAGCAGGCCCATGGACCACGAGTCGAGCGCGATGTGATGCGCGGCCAGCAGCAGGGCCATGCGCCGTTCGCCGGTCTGCAAGATCGTAAACCGGACGGGCGCCTCATTCGCGAGGTCGAACGGTACATGCGCGGCCTCGACCGGCGCCTGGTCGAGCAGCGCGCTGCGCGCGTCCGGCGACAGCTCGCGCAAGTCGCGGCACAGCACCGGCGTCTCGGACGCGTCGACGAAGCGCATGCGCGGTTCTCCGCCGTGGAGCTGGAAGCGGACGCGCAAAATCTCATGGCGCTCCACCACACGCCGAAGCGCCAGCGCGAGTCGCGGGATGTCCACATCGTCCACCTCGCCGAACGAGATGGCGATATTGTACGCCGTGTTGCCGGGCTGCAGTCGATCGAGGACCCAGAGTCGCTCCTGAAGAAACGACAGCATCATGGTGTCGCCACGTGGCAGCGCGCTGAGCGACCGGGGGGAAGGCGCAGCATCCCGCAACAACTGCATCAGCTCGGCTTTACTCGCGATCAGCGCCGCTTCGAGGTCCGGCGTGAGCCGCCCCTGTGGCGCATTCACGCGCAGCCGCCCGTCCTCGAGCCGCAGGTGCACATCGAGCGCGCGCAGTTCCGCCAGCAGCGCCGCGGCGCCTCCGGTCACAGTTCGAACTCCTCGCGATCACCCGCCAGTACCGCCACCACTGCGGCATCGCGCGGTGCGGCGATCAGCTCGCGCAACTGACGAATGGTCGGCGCCTCGAAAATCGCCCGGAGGGGCAACCGCACTCCAAAAGACTGGTCCACGCGCGCGAGCACCCGCGTGGCCAGCAGCGAGTGTCCACCCAGCTCGAAGAAGTTGTCGTGCACCCCGATGGGCGTGACGCCGAGCAGGTCCTCCCAGACGGCGGCCAGCTGAGATTCGATTTCACCGGCGGGTACCGCATGATCTGCCGACAGCTGGCGTGGAATCGGCGCCACGCTTGCTTTTGGCGCGCTGCCGGACGACCGGGCCGACGCGGCGCCGGAATCAACGATGCGCGCGCTGCCCGCCGCCGATGATCGGAGTCGGTGGCGAAGTTGCTGCACGCGTTCCACATCATGCGGCGACACCACACAGTGTGGCAGTCCCGCGGCGACGGCACGCACCAAAGCATCCATTCCCTGATCGGGGCGAATGCCAGCCGCCACCTGCGCGCGCCGATTCGCGGTCGGCTTCGCCTCCGTTGTCGCCATGCCGACGTCGCGCCACACGTCCCAGTTCACCGACACCGCAGGCCAGCGATCCGGCTTACGCGAGGAGGCAGCGAACGCGTCGAGGTACGCATTGGCCGCCGTGTAGTTGGAGGAGCCGGCCGCGCCGAACACCGCATTGATGGAACTGCAGAGAATGACAAAGTCCATCGGCTGCTCCGACAACAGCTCAGCCAGCACATTCGTCCCCGCGAACTTTGCCCGCAGGCCCGCCTCGACATCCGACGGTTCGGTGACGGACAGCAGCTTGCCGTCCGGCACACCGGCCGCATGGAATATTCCCCGGATCGCGCCCCACTGCGCCTGCACCTGCGCCAGCACGATACGCATGCCCTCGCGGTCAGCCACGTCGACCGCCGACACCATCACCTCGCTGCCGTTCACCTCGAGACGACGCACCGCCGCGATGCGCGCACTCGTGCCATCGGCCTCGCCGTGCCGCGCGATCCAGTCGTCCCATTCCGCTCGCGGTGGCAAGGCCGTCCGCGCTGTCAGGACAACTCGACACCGAACATTCCGCACGAGCCACTCGGAAAACGTCACCCCGATGCCACCCAATCCCCCGGTCACCAGGTAAACGCTGCCCTCCCGTAGCGAAAGCGCTTCCGGTCGAGCGGACGACAGCGACACGGCGCCATACCGTCGCACCAACCGCTGCCCGCCGCGAATCGCAACGCATTGGTCAGCGTCGTCAGCCCGCGCCTCCGCCACCACGGCCGAACTCGACATCAGAACCCAGTCGGGCGAGGCGACGTCGTCAAGATCGATCCGGCTCGCCTGCAGCGCCTCGTGCTCGGTCGGCAGCACAAGCACAGGACCGTGCACCAGCGAACGATGCGGGTTCGGCGCCGGTTCGTCAGTCAGCCGCTCCGCACCGCTCGTGGCCACAACCAGTCGGATCGGCACCGACGGGGTCTCGAGCAGCAGCGCGCGGCTCAGCGCAGTGAGCGAGTGCAGCGCGAATCCCGGGGATTCGGCGTCGCGCTCTTCACCGGCGTTCCACAGATGCAGCACGCCGCGCGGCACCTGACCAGCGGACGTCAGCGTCCGGAGCAGCGACTCGTGGTCGTTCGCGTCCGTCGGTCGCACCTGAAAGCAGTGGTCCCCATTCTGCGCAAACGTGGCGCCGGGCGTGACGTGCACGACCTGCACACCGTTGGCCTCGAGTTCGCCGCGAACCGCCGCGTCGAGCGAATCGCCGCGGCCGAACACCAACCAAGTGCCCTGCAGCGCGGCGAGTCGCCCGGGAAGCAGCGATGCGCCTGTCCACAGCGGCCGGTAGAACCAATCGTCCACCGCCTCACGCCTTTCGACGGAAGCCGCAGAATCCGCGGAATCCGCGACGGCGGTTGTGGCGGCCGGGGCGTCGACCCAATGTCGCTGGCGCTCGAACGGATAGGTGGGCAGCGGCACGCGGCGCAATGACTCGCCCTCGTGCAGTCCGGCCCAGTCGATCGTCGCGCCATTGACCCACAGGCGTCCGGCAGCACCCAGTAGGCTCTCCAGGTCACCGCGCGAGTCGTTCGGATGCGGGAGTGAAGCCGTGGCGCGGCTGGCACCCTCCCGGCCCAGAGTGAGCCGCGCCAGCGTGGTCAGCGCAGTGCCGGGCCCCACCTCGAGCAACTGCATTGACGGATTGGACGCGAGCGTGGCCACGCCGTCGGCGAACCGCACGGCCGAGCGGAGGTGTGAAACCCAGTAGTCTGGCGAGGTTGCTTCATCGGGGAGAATCCAGGTGCCCGTCACATTGGACACGAACCGGCCCTCCGGCGGCGACAAGGTCATGCCGGCCAGCAGGTCACGAAACGGCGCCAACGCCGGCTCCATGAGATGCGAATGGAACGCATGCGACGTGTGCAGTGGTCGGTGCTCGACGCCGGCCAGCTCGAGCTCGTGCACGAGAGCCGCGACGCCCTCGCGGGTGCCGGAAACCGTGCACAGCATGGGCGCATTCACGGCCGCGATTTCCACCGTCGTGCCCAGCCGTGCTCGCAACTCCGCATGAGGCAGGCGAACCGCGAGCATGCTGCCCGGCGCGGTGGCCTGCATGAGGCGACCCCGGGTAGCCACGAGCCGCAGCGCATCCTCCAAGCTGAAGACGCCGCTGAGGTGCGCCGCCACATACTCTCCGATGCTGTGCCCCAGCATCGCGCTTGGCCGGACACCCAGCGAGATCCAGAGGGTGGCCAGCGCGTACGACGTCACGAACAACAGCGGCTGGGCGATGTCCGTTTCCCGCAGCGCCTCATCGGTACCCTGCAGCAGCAGTGGCCGGATGTCTCGCCCCAGATGCGGCAGCAGCAGCTCAGCGCAACGGTCAACCGCCGCACGGAAGGTGCGCTCGGTCTGCATGAGCTCGGCACACATCCGCGCGTGCTGGCTCCCTTGACCGCTGAACAGAAAGGCGACGGGCGTTGGCTCGCCCTCATGCGTTCCGGTTGCCACGGGCGACCGTTCCGGCGTCCCCAGCAGCAGCCGCGCGGATTCGCCTTCCCGCGCCACGACGCTGCGGCGAAACGCGAACGGCCGACGGCCCACCTGCAACGTGTACGCTACGTCAGCGAGCGACGCCGCATCCGGCTGCCCCAGATACTCCGCCAGGTTCGCGGTTGCGGCGTCGAGAGCGGCCGCTGATTTGGCCGAGAGCACCAGCAGGTGCTGGTCCCGCACGACGATGCTGGGAACCGGCGAGGGTGCCTCCTCGAGCACCACATGCGCGTTGGTGCCGCCAATCCCGAACGCGCTGACCGCCGCCCGCCGGGGCGACGGCCCCGACGGCCACGCCTCCAGCGAGGTCGCGACGCGAAACGGCGACGACGGGAGCTGCAGCTGCGGATTGGGCGCACGAAAGTTGATCTGCGGCGGCAACTCGCGATGCCGCAGGGCCAGTACGGTCTTGATGAGGCCGGCGACTCCCGCTGCCGCGTCCAGATGCCCGAGATTCGCCTTCAGCGAGCCGAGGGCGCAAAAACCCGTCGCATCCGTGGCCTCCCGGAACACGCGCGTGAGCGCCGCCACCTCGATGGGATCGCCGAGTGGTGTGGCCGTGCCGTGCGCCTCGACGTAGGAAATCGACTCGGGCGACACACCGCCGAGCGCCTGCGCCGTCGCGATCACCTCCATCTGCCCCTCGACGCTCGGCGCCGTGTAGCCGGCCTTGCCCGCTCCATCGTTGTTGATCGCGGCCGCGAGGATCACAGCGTGAATCGTGTCGCGGTCCGCCAGTGCGTCACGGAGACGCTTGAGCACCACGATTCCCGCGCCCGCGCCCGCGCGCGTGCCCTGCGCGGCGGCGTCGAACGGCCGGCACGTTCCATCGGGCGAGAAAATCATGCCCTCCTGGAACTGGTAGCCGCTCCGCTGCGGAAAGCCGATCGACACGCCGCCCGCCATGGCCATGTCGCACTCGCCGTGCAGCAGCGACTGACACGCCACCTGCACCGCCACCAGCGAGGTCGAGCACGCCGTCTGGATCAGCAAGCTGGGGCCGTGCAGGTTCAGCTTGTACGACACCCGGGTGGTGAGAAAATCCTTGTCGTTGCCGAGCATCACCTGATATGCCCCCACGGACGCCAGGAGGTCGCGATTCGGCAGCAGTTGGCTGAACACGTACGTGTTCATGCTCTCGCCTGCGTAGATCGCGACGGTGCGCCCATCGGGCTCGCCGCTGTATCCGGCATCCTCGAGGGCTTCCCACGCGCACTCCAGGAACACGCGCTGTTGCGGGTCGATGATCTGCGCCTCCCGCGGCGCGTAGCCGAAGAACCCGGCGTCGAAGTACGCGGCATTCTCCAGCACGGTGCCGCGCGCCACCCAGCCGGGCCCCGCGCGAACGGCGGGGCTGACCCCCGAATGGTCGAGCTCGGCATCGGTGAACGTGTCGAGGCTTTCCACCCCGTTGCGCAGGTTCTGCCAGAATTTCCGAAGCGTGGGCGCGCCGGGGAACCGGCCACTCATGCCAACAATGGCTACCGCATCGCGCGGACGCCCGGGCGCCTCAGCCATTCCGCGTACCCACGCGGATGCGCAGTACGCCCGGGCGCACGACTGGGCGCGCTCCCGCGCCCGCCAAACCGGTGAGAGGCAGCGGGCGCGACGCACTCGACGCCGCCTGCCTCCTGCAGGCGCCGCACTTCACCAGCATATCCATCGCGTTCTCTCCGTCGGGGACAGCGCCGCGTCACGCATCGGCAGGCGTGTGACACAGGCCAGCGGTGCAATCAAGTTCCAGCCCGGCGAGGTGGGATGGCAGCGTTGCAACGGCGGGCACCACGGTGGCAGCCGCACGCAAGCCCTACGCAAGCCGCACATCGGATCGATGCAAACCTCGGTGTCCTGCTCATTCTACGCTCTGCAAGAGTCCTGCCAAGGCGCGAAGCCGTGCGACGCATCGGGATTCGGGTGACCCCGCGGGCGCGCGTGAAGTTAGGTTCCGACCAGTGTGCGGACCGATACAGACCGTAGCAAGAAAATAACGCGACAGCAGAGCGCCACCGAACCGCACCAGCCACACACGTGGAAAGGAGGAAATGATCGCACACGCAAACTTGATCGTTCTCCTCGGCGCGAGCCACGGTCGCCACGCCAGCGCCTCTCCGTGCGACCGACCGACGAAACGTCACGACCCGTCCATCGTGAGCAGTCGGGAATGCTACACCGCCATTCCGGGCCAATCAATAGATCCCCCGGATGGTCCATTCAGCGCTCAATCTGTCGTGCATTTGTAGTGCGTGTCCAGTGCTGACGTAGTGCCTATGTAGTGCATCAGTCGTACATCGCCGCGCATGTCAATAGGAGTGCTCGATTCGTTTCGTATTGCGGTGCGCCTGCTCACCCCCGTACATCCACAACGTGTCCACTCGCAACGCGTCGTCGTCGATCGGCGGCACACGCCGTTCCACGGGATCTGACGATTCTCCACCGGGACGCGATACATGACGGCGCCACCGCTGCTCGTTTACGGCATCGCGGCCAGAAGCATCGCGGATCGCGACGTCATGGGACCACTCGCACGCCCGGCGCCGGAACTGCTCGCTCGCCTGAAATCGGACGGCCTCGCGATCGTCGTGCACGTCGAAACGACGAGAACGCTCACGGTTTCGCACGCCGCGATCATCACGCTCCGTACAGCAGAGCTCGGCACCGCGCCGTTCGACGCGGATGGCGCCGCGCTCGAGGTCCTGATCCCCGACACCATCACCCGCAGCGCACCTCGGCGCCGCCGCACCTTCCTCGCCGGCCGCGCGTCAGCCGCTCTCGCTCTCGAAGCAATT
>JBBSPE010000033.1:0-35808 GCA_038259155.1 Gemmatimonadales bacterium | reverse complement strand
GGCTCGCGTCTGCATCTCGATCTGGAAGAGCCGGTCGCGCGCGACCACAAAGCCGAGCGCGCGATATGCGTGGTAGGTGTTGGCGGCGAAAATGTGCGGTACGCCGCGATCGTCGTAGGTGACCTGGACGGGCGCGAGCAGCCCGGGAATGTCGGCGTTCGCGTCGAGCGGCAGATCGGCCGAGCGCACGGCGGCCCAGATGCCGTTGGCGGGGTCGAGCAGCGGTCCAAGCGGCGGCAGCGGTCCCGTCTGGCGGGCACCCACGTAGGCGGTGGCGGCGAGCAATGCCAGGGCGAACACCGATCCGGCGCGGGATTGGGACATGTGGCGAATGACAGGGAAAGAGGCGAGCTGGACGCGAGCAGGACGCGAGCCGCGTCCAGCCAGCCTTAAACGTGTCGGACGTCACGACACCGGGCAATGCGGGATCGTGGCCATTGGGGCGGAAAATCGGTGATGCGTCCCTCGCTGGCGACGCTAGTGTGCGACCATGACAAAATCACGGCAGGCTCTCGGGCTCCTCGGGGAGCGCATCGCGGCGCGCTGGCTGCGCCGGAACGGCTGGGACATCATCGCGCATCGCTTCCGGAGCGGTCACCGGGACATCGATCTCATCGTGCGGCAGAACACGCTGGTGGCCTTCGTGGAGGTCAAGGCGCGGCGGGGAGAGGCGTTCGGGTCGCCGGTGGAGGCCGTGCATGCCCGAAAGCGGCGGGAGCTCTCGCGGTCGGCGCAGGTCTGGGTGGACCGGCATGGTCCAACCGGCGCGGACTACCGATTTGACGTGTTCGGGGTGCTGGTCGCCCCGGACGGGGTCCGGATTCGGCATGTGCCGGACGCGTTTTCGCTTGTCAGAGGGTAGGGTTGTATTGTGGATAAGTCCGGGGTTGTCCACGGCGGAGTTCTTTCGTAGTTTGTTCGGGTCTTGGCGCAATCCGGGCGGAGGATACATTCCGCGTTGCCAGGGCGTGGCACCTCACCTTCACCGACACGGGTGGAATCATGGCCGTCTCCACATCGCACGACGACAAGCGCAAGGCCCTGGCGCTCGCCATCGCACAAATCGAAAAAGCGCACGGCAAGGGCTCGATCATGCGCATGGGCACCGACTCAAAGGTTCGCGTCGAGTGCATTCCCACAGGCGCGATCAACCTCGACGCGGCCATTGGCATTGGTGGCATTCCGCGCGGTCGCGTCACCGAGATCTACGGACCCGAGTCCAGCGGCAAGACCACGTTGTGTCTGCACGTGGTGGCCAACGCACAGAAGGCTGGCGGCGTGGCGGCGTTCATCGATGCGGAGCACGCGCTCGACACGGAATACGCCAAGAAGCTGGGCGTGGATATTGAGAACCTGCTCATCTCCCAGCCCGATACCGGCGAGCAGGCCCTTGAGATCTGCGAAGTGCTCGTGCGCTCCGGTGCGGTGGATGTGATCGTGATCGACTCGGTGGCCGCGCTCGTGCCCAAGTCGGAGATCGAAGGCGACATGGGTGACATGCAGATGGGTCTGCAGGCGCGTCTCATGTCTCAGGCCCTGCGCAAGCTCACGGGCGCCATCGCGCGTTCCAAGACGTCGGTGATCTTCATCAACCAGCTGCGTGAAAAGATCGGCGTCATGTTCGGCAGCCCCGAAACCACCACTGGTGGCAAGGCGCTCAAGTTCTACTCGTCGGTGCGTCTCGACATCCGCCGTATTGGTCCGGTCAAGGACAAGGACGAGATCGTGGGCTCGCACGTGCGCGTGAAGGTGGTCAAGAACAAGGTCGCGCCGCCGTTCAAGCAGGCGGAGTTCGACATCATGTATGCCGAAGGCATCTCGCACGTGTCGCTGCTCGTGGACATCGGCTCGGATGCTGGCATCATCGACAAAGCGGGCGCGTGGTACAGCTACGGCAACCAGCGCATCGGGCAGGGTCGTGAGAACGCGAAGATGTTCCTCAAGGACAACCCCAAGCTCATGGCCGAGATCGAGGAAAAGGTCAAGACGGTGCTTGGCGTGAACAAGGGTGTCGAGGAGCCGCCGGTGGCAGAGGTGGAGGAGTAAGTCGTCGAGCCGCGCGTGTCGCGCGATCAGTGGAAGCGAGGGCCGAGGGGTCGCTCGCGGTGTGAAGTGGTGCCCGGATCACCACGGCTCATCGTGAGTAGCCCCTCGGCTCTTTTTCCGCCCGGGAGTCCCGGTGTCATCGCGCGGGTTGGGGAGCACCCGCGCAAACCCGGTCGCTATCGCGTGCGACTGGTCGATGGTCGGGCCTGGACCGTCGATGCCGACGCCATTACGCCGCTCCTGCCGTTGCGCGAGGGTGTCGAGCTCGAAGAGGACGCGGTGCTCCGGCTGGAGGCGGCCCATCGGTTCGTCGCCGTCTATGACCGAGCGCTTGGCATGTTGGCGCGGGCACGGCGGACTCGACGCGAACTGCAGCAGAGGCTCCGGCGCGCCGAGCCCGACGAAGCAATGGTCGCACGGGCAGTGGAGAAGCTCGAGACCCTCGGCCTCATCGACGACGCGGCGGTGGCGCGTGCCGAGGCCGCGTCGCGGTTTCGGCGCGGTGAGGGAGCAGGGCGGATTCGCCAGTCACTCATGCGAAAGGGGGTGGCCAGTTCGGCAATTGACGCCGCCATTCACGAGGTCGCCGAAGAAGAGGTGGTGGACGAGCGCGCGCTCTGCCTGGCCGCCGGCGAAAAACGGGTTCGCGTGCTCCGTTCGTTGGAACCAGACGTCCAGCGCCGTCGCCTGCTCGGCTTCCTGATGCGACGTGGATTTCCCGGGTACGTGGCGGGTGATGTGGTGCGGGCGTTGGTGCCGCGGGGCAGAGCGGCGGAGTAGCGAGTGCACGGGCGGTAGGAGTCACACGGCGACGATGGACGGGCATATATTTCCCCACCTATGCTCTCGTCCGAGATCCGCTCCCGATTCCTCGCGTTCTTCGAACGCCACGGCCACGTCATCCGACCGTCGGCCTCCCTCGTCCCTGCCGACGATCCCACCCTGCTGTTCACGAACGCCGGGATGGTCCCCTTCAAGCGCGTGTTCCTCGGCCTCGAGGACCCCGAGTACGGGCGCCGCGCGACCACGTCGCAGAAGTGCGTGCGCGCGGGAGGCAAGCACAACGACCTCGAGCAGGTGGGGCACACCGCGCGTCACCACACCTTTTTCGAGATGCTCGGCAACTTCTCGTTTGGGGACTACTTCAAGCGCGACGCGATCAAGTTCGCCTGGCAGTTTGTGACGGAGGAACTCGGTCTGCCGCCAGAGCATCTGCGTGTCACCGTGTTCCATGAAGACGATGAGGCACGTGCGCTCTGGCGTGAGCTGTCGGGCTTGCCCGAGAACCGCATCTACGGATTGGGCCACAAGGACAACTTCTGGCAGATGGCCGACACGGGTCCGTGTGGTCCGTGTTCGGAGATCTATGTGGACCTCGCGGCCATGGCGAAGGACTGGGCCGTGCCGCAGGGCGCCGAGGGCGCCTGGACGGACAGCCAGGTGGTGGAGTTTTCGCAGGACGACTTCGTCGAAGGCGCCGAGGCCGGGCGCTTTCTTGAGATTTGGAATCTCGTGTTCATGCAGTTCGACCGGCAGGCCGATGGCACCATGCAGCCGCTGCCCAAACCGAGCGTGGACACCGGTGCCGGTCTCGAGCGCATCGCGGCGGTGAAGCAGGGCGTCACCAACAACTTTCACACCGACCTGTTCCAGCCGTACATCGCGAAGGTCGAGCAGATCGTCGGGATTCCGTATCCGTGGCGTCCTGGCGCGGGTGATGGCACCGCACACACACCGGACGGTCGCGTTGTGGACAGTGCGTCGTACCGAGTGATCGCGGACCATGCACGAGCCGTGGCGTTTCTGTTGGCCGACGGCGTGTTTCCCAGCAATGAAGGGCGCGGCTACGTGCTGCGTCGCATCCTGCGGCGCGCCGTGCGCCACGCCTGGCTGCTCGGCCGGCGCGAGCCCACGTTGGTGCACGTGGTGGAGGTCGTGATCGACTCCATGCGCGAGCTGTACCCCGACCTGCAGACGCGGCGTTCGCATCTGTTGGCCACAACGCGTGCCGAAGAGGAGCGCTTCCTCGCCACGATTGACGGTGGCATGGAGCGCTTCGATCAGCTGGCGCCCGTGGGCTCTACGCAGGGGTCAACGTCGGTGCGCGGGACAATCGCGGGTGATGACGTTTTCCGGTTGTACGACACCTACGGGTTCCCGGTGGATCTCACCGAACTCATGGCGCGCGAACGCGGCTATCTCGTGGATTTTGCCGGCTTCGAGGCGTCCCTTGGGGCGCAGCGCAAGCAGTCGCAGGACGATCGCAAGGCGCGCGGCCTCACGGTGACCGCCGATGACTTCGCAAATCCCGACGCGTGGGAGCGTGCCGGCGTTGGTGATCCCGAGGGCCGCTTCGTTGGCTACGCCACTATGGAAGCGAAGACCGACGTCACGGCCGTGCGCACGCTGGACGACGGACGTGTGGCCGTGATGCTCCGCGAGTCGCCGTTCTATGCCGAGTCGGGTGGTCAGGTGTCGGACCGCGGCGAAATTGTGGGCGATGGTTGGCGCGTGGAGGTCGAAGACGTCAAGAAGGCGGACGGGCGCATCGCGGCGGTCGGCACCGTCACCGGCACGATCGCCTTCGGCGAGGTGGTGGCGCGCGTTCCGGGCGACCGGCGTCGCGACATCGAGCGCAACCATACCGCGACGCATCTTCTGCACTCGGCACTCCGCGCGCACCTGGGCGAGCACGTACACCAGGCCGGGTCGCTGGTATCGCCGGAACGGCTGCGCTTCGACTTCACGCATCACGGTCCCGTGACCGGCGAGCAGCTGGCGAGCATCGAGCGCCAAGTCAATGAAGGCATCTGGCAGGCAGCGCCCGTGCGCACCACCGAGCGGTCGTACGATGAGGCCGTGGCGGCCGGAGCGATGGCGCTGTTCGGCGAGAAGTACGGCGACGTGGTGCGTGTGGTGGACGTGGAATCGCTCAGCATCGAGCTCTGCGGTGGTACGCACGTGCGCAACACCGCGGAGATCGGGCTGTTCCGCGTGGTGAGCGAGAGCGGTGTGGCCGCCGGCGTTCGGCGCATCGAGGCGGTCACCGGTCGCAAGGGGTTCGAGCTGCTGTCTGTGCGTGACCACGCGCTGAGTGCCATTGGGCAGCGGCTCAAGGTGAACGTGGGCGGCGGTACCTCGGCGCTCGAGACACTGGAACGCAAGGTGGAGACGCTGCTCGAGGACAAGCGTGCGCTCGAGAAGCGGTTGGATGAGGCCATGCGCAGCGGCGGAGCTGGTGGTGGAGTTGCGGGCGCGCTGGCGAAAACGGCGGTTCAGGTGGGGATGCTGACCGTCGCGGTCTCTCGCGTTGACGTGTCCGACGCCAAGGGACTGCAGGCGCTTGGAGACGCCGTGCGCGAAGCACTGCCGAGCGGCGTGGGCGTGCTGGGGGCAGACTTCGGTGATGGAAAAGCGGCGTTGCTCGTGGTGGTGAGTGACGACCTGCGGGAGCGTGGGCTGCGCGCCGACGCACTCGTGCGCGACATCGCGGCCGTGGTTGGCGGACGCGGCGGCGGCAAGCCGCACATGGCGCAGGCCGGCCTGCCCGATCCCGCGCGGCTGGACGAGGCGCTACAGGCGTCGACGGCCGTACTGGAACGCGCGTCGGAGTCGCTCTCGACATGAGCGGGGAAGTGCGTGCGGAAACCGTCGGCGAGTGGCTTGGCGCTGTCCAGCCTCCGCCGCCGAAGGCGCTGCTCGGCCGGCTGCGGGAGTTGATGTCTCCGCACGCCGATCGGCCGGCCTCCGAAGCGCCCGAGGCCTGTCTCCAGGTGGGCGAGACGCGGCTCAAATCGCTTCTCGCGGAGGGCGCAACGGACCGTGAGTCCGCCCTCGACCTGCTGGCGATCGATGCGCTGGTCACCTACGCTTTCGAGGCCGCCGTACACGATCCCACTCGGCTTGAGGCGCTCGCTGACGACGCTATGGCGCGCATCGCGGGGATTCCGGAGGCGACGTGATCGATCTGCACACGCACCTTCTGCCCGGGGTCGATGATGGTTCGCCGTCGGTGGAGGTGAGCCAGCCGATTCTCGAGCAGTTCCGGGCGGAAGGCGTGACGCGTCTTGTGTGCACGCCCCATCTGAACGCCTCACAGGCCGCCCTCGCGCCGTTCGACGCGCATCAGGCGCTCCTGGCGAGCCTGCAGGGCGCGGTCGGTGACCAAGGCCCCGTGCTGGGGCTCGGCTGGGAAATCATGCTCGATCAGCCCGGCGCCGACCTCACAGACCTCGGCCTCACGCTCTGCGCCTCGCGTGCGCTGCTCGTGGAGTTCAGTATCGGGGGGATCCCTCGTGGCGCGCTGCAGGAGCTGCGTCGCATCGCGCGGAGCGGTCGGACTCCCATTCTCGCCCACCCGGAGCGCTACTTTGGCTGCACCGTGGAGCACGTGCGGGACTTCCGGAAGGCGGGGGTGGTCATCCAGACGGATGTGAGCGTGTTGCTGGGTCGCGGTGGACCCAGTGAGCTGGCGCGGGACCTGCTGGCCGCAGGACTCGTGGACATTCTGGCTTCAGACAATCATGGCGATAGACGCTCGCTCGCGGCGGGCGCTCGCTGGCTGACGGAGCAGGGGGCCACCGAGGCACAGGTGCAGCTGCTCACCCATCGCAACGCCGAACTGGTGCTGGCCGACGAGGATCCCGAACCGGTGCCGCCATTCGCCACCGGTGGCGCCTTTCGCAGAGTTCGGCGTATGTTCGGTCGCTGACTTCTGGCCGCGGATTCCGGTCCGCTGGTGACCGACCGAGCGTTCGATCCCGCGCCTTTCCTTATCGCTCATCACTCAAACGAAGGCCCATGCCCCACTTGCTCGTGCATGCGTTGCAGGACCTCGCCGAAACGGCGCGCCGGACGGCGGACACACTCTCCGCGGAGATTGCCCAGGCGGCGGCGCTGGTGCGCCGGACCCTCGAGGGCGGCGGCACGTTGTTCTTCTGTGGCAACGGCGGCTCAGCGGCCGACGCTCAGCATATGGCAACCGAGTACGTCGTGCGCTACATGAAGAACCGCCGGGCGTATCCGGCGATCGCGCTCACCACCGATACGTCGCTTCTTACGGCCGCTGGTAACGATCTCGGCTTCGATCACATTTTTTCCAGACAGGTGGAAGCCCTGGGGCGCGAAGGAGATCTTTTGATCATTCATTCCACATCGGGCAATTCTCCCAATGTCCTGGAGGCGGCCAAAGCGGCGCGAGAACGGAAGATGCAGGTACTTTCGCTGTCGGCACGCGACGGCGGCCAGCTTGCCGCGCTGAGCGATGTGAACATCATCGTGCCTACGGACCGCACGGATCGCGCGCAGGAGATTCACCTGTGCGTGCAGCATCTCATCTGTGAGTCTATCGAGGGTGAGATCTGATGCGGGTGGTTCGACTGTGGTAACGTGGTATAGCACTCGTGTCGTAAAACAATACTAATGAATGGTTTAGTCTGACTCACCTAAAGTTACATACAATATGAAGTCTCCCTTCCTTGCTCTTGATGGCCGGCGCGCGATCATCACCGGCGGCTCGCGCGGCATCGGCGCGGCCACCGCGCTCCTTCTGGCGCGCGCGGGCGCACACGTGATCATTGGCTACAGTCGGCGTGCCGACGCCGCGCGAGCGGTGGCCGATGCCTGCGCGGCGCACGGCGTGATGGCTTTTCCACATCAGGCTGATTTATCAACAATTGAGGGTAATCAGTCGCTGTTCGACGTGGCAGAAGAGCATCTTGGCGGTGTGGATATCTTTGTGGGAAACTCTGGTGTGTGGCCCGATGTTCCCACGCCCACCAGGGAGCTGGACGATGTCCGGTGGCGCTCCACCATGGCGCTCAATCTCGATGGCGTCTTCTTTGGCTGCCGCGAGGCCGCCCGCAGACTGCCCGAAGGCGGCCGCATTGTGCTGGTCGCCAGCACCGCCGGTCAGCGCGGCGAGGCCTTTCACGCCGATTATGCAGCGACCAAGGGGGCCGTGATCGCGTTCGTAAAGTCCCTCGCCGTGGAGCTGGCCCCGCGCGACATCACCGTCAACACCGTCGCGCCGGGCTGGGTTGACACCGACGCCGTCTCTCGACCTTTCGCCGGCGACGGCCGCGCCCGCATCGAGAGCGCCATCCCACTCGGGCGCGTCGCGAGCCCCGCCGATATCGCCGGACCCATTGCCTTCCTCTGCAGCCCGCTGGCACGCCATATCACGGGTGAAGTGCTCAACGTGAACGGCGGGAGCGTTCTCTGCGGATAGACCGCATCGCGCACCTGCGTCCGCCCGAGCCCGTGCTCGTGCTGGCGCGGACTCTGGTGGCAGCAGGCCATGAGACCTGGTGCGTTGGCGGGGCGGTGCGCGACGCCATGCTGGGCCTCGCCCATCTCGATTGGGACCTCGCAACTGCCGCTCGGCCCACCGACGTACAGCGGCTCTTCCGGCGCACCATTCCGGTCGGCATCAGGTTCGGGACCGTTGGTGTCCTGGACCGCGACGGCCACATGCATGAGGTCACCACCTTCCGGCGCGACATCCGCACCGACGGCCGGCATGCCGAGGTCGAGTTCGGTGCCTCGCTGGGCGACGACCTGGCGCGGCGGGACTTCACGATCAACGCCATGGCGTGGGATCCGCTCGCCGAACGGCTGGAAGACCCATTCGATGGCCGCGGCGATCTCGAGCGCGGTCTCGTACGCGCCGTGGGACGTGCCGAAAGTCGGTTCGAGGAGGACCGACTCCGTGCGCTTCGGGCCATCCGATTCGCCGCGCGATTCGGCTTTCAGATCGAGGCGGCGACGTGGGACGCGATCTGTGCGTCCGCGCCGCACCTGGGGCGTCTGTCAGCCGAGCGGGTCAAGCAGGAGCTGGACAAGACCATGGAGCAGGTGGTGGCGCCGTCCGCAGCGCTCAGGCTGTGGCAGCAGAGCGGGGCGTTCGGGACGCTGATTCCGGATCTCGCCGAGGTTGACGAGCGCACGCTGCTGGCGGTGGACGCGCTGCCGATGCCTGGCGTGTCCACCCGACCGCTCCGTCGCACGCTTCGCCACGCCGCGCTGTTGTGTGCCGTTCCCGCTGACCGTCTGCCGACGGTGCTCCGGTCGCTGAAATTCTCGAATCAGGAAAGCGCAACCATTGTTTCACTTACCGGCAAGTGGAATGACATCGGTGGGCACATGGGCGAGACGCTGCGCTCCGATGCCCGCATCACCGATGGCACACTTCGCGCTTGGGCGGCACGGATCGGGCGCACGCGTGTGGCCGCGTTCATGCGCCTCGCTGCTGCACATTGGTGCGCCGATACGCGGTGCCGAATACCGGCTCCCGCGCCCTCAGCGTGGCGATCGCTGCACCGTCGGCTCATACGTGTGGCCTTCCGCGACCCGCTCGAGGTGGGCGACCTGGCGCTCGACGGCGACGACCTGCGTCACGCGGGGCTCGCCGCCGGCCCCGCGCTGGGCCGGACGCTCCAGAGCTTGCTGGCCTTCGTACTCGAGGATCCGGCGCGCAATCACACAGACCAGCTGCTCGCGGAAGCACGGCGACTGGCTGCGCATCGCGTAGACTGAGGCATGATGTCAGAAGATGTCGAGCACGGTCTGCGGGTCCCTCGCTTTCGCCCCGTGCCGGACTGGTACGTGTCGCAAGACCGAGGGGCGCTCCATGAGCTGTTCGCGTGGTCGAACGCCGAGCGCATCGTCAATGTGCTGCATGCACTCACCGCGCATCTCGATCCGGCCGTCGACCTCACCATGCAGTTCGGCCGCGACGGTGTGACGTGGCACGGCCAGCTCCTGCCATTGCCGGACGTGCGTGAAGCGCTGGGACGGCTGCAGTCTCCTCTGGCGACGTACGGCGGCGTGGAAGTCAGTGTGTACACGCCAGATGATCAGCTCACGTTGACAGGAGCGCTCGGACTGGTGATCTACGCCCGCTCGGACCGCTGGGTACATCTGCTCGACGGCATGGGATTCGCACCGCGTGCCGTGGCGCCGGAACCGCTCTGGAACGCGGAGACGGCACCACTGGGTGCGTCGCCGGAGCTGGATCGCGCCCTCGCGCTGGTGGTCGAGCAGCTCGGTCTCGAGCGACTTGGCCCCGAACCACTCAATCTCGACCAGGACTGAGCGCGGCATGTCGTCGCTCTTCGCCAGCCAGGTGGCCGAGCCGCTCGCGTCGCGACTGCGGCCGCGCACACTCGACGAAATCGTGGGCCAAGCGCACCTGCTCGCGCCCGGCGCGCCGTTGCGCTTCGCGATCGAGAAGGGCGCCATCGACTCGCTGATTCTCTGGGGTCCGCCCGGCGTGGGAAAGACCACCTTGGCGCGCGTGCTCGCCCGCGCCACCGACGCGGAGTTCGTTGCCTTTTCGGCGGTCACCGACGGGGTGGCCCGCGTCCGCGAGGTGGTGGCAGAGGCACGAAGCCGGCGCGACCTGGGGCGAGGCACGCTCCTGTTCGTGGATGAAATCCACCGGTTCAATCGGGCGCAGCAGGACGCTTTTCTCCCGCACGTGGAGGCCGGCACTGTGGTGCTGGTGGGCGCCACGACGGAGAATCCCTCGTTCGCACTCACCGGTGCGCTTTTGTCGCGCGCCCGTGTGGTGGTGCTGGAGCCGTTGCCGGCATCGGCACTGGCCCAATTGGTGGAACGGGCGCTCTCGGATCGCGAGCGCGGATTGGGTAAGCGCTCGCTCCGCATGGGTCCTGAAGCCGTGCAAGCACTGGCGGAACTTGCCGATGGTGACGCGCGTCGCGTGCTGGGTGTGCTCGAAGCGGCTGCCGCGCTGGTGCCGGACGGCGCGGAGATGAGTCGCGACCTCGTGGCGCAGGCGGCGCAGCAGCGCATGCCGCGCTACGACAAGTCGGGTGAGGAGCACTACAACCTGATCTCCGCGCTGCACAAAGCGCTGCGCGGGAGCGACCCGCAGGGGGCGCTTTATTGGTTGGCGCGCATGATTCAGGGCGGGGAGGATCCGCGGTACATTGCGCGCCGCATGATTCGCATGGCGTCGGAAGACATCGGGCTGGCCGATCCGCAGGCACTGGTGCATGTCACGGCAGCGGCCCAGACCTACGAGCGACTCGGTTCTCCCGAGGGTGAGCTCGCGCTGGCGGAAGCGGCGATCTACCTCGCCACGGCGCCCAAGTCCAATCGCGTCTACGTGGCCTGGAAGCAGGCGCTCGAAGCGGCGCGCGAAACACCGGCCGCGCCCGTGCCACTGCATCTGCGCAACGCGCCGACCGGGCTCATGAAGGAACTCGGATATGGCGCCGGGTACCAATACGCGTTCGAAGCGCCGGATGCCTATCTCCCGCAGGACTACCTCCCCGAGGAGCTGGCGTCGCGTAGCTTTTATGAACCGGGTCCGTTCGGTTTCGAGCGCGACATCGCGAAACGCCTGGCGTGGTGGCAGGGCGTCAGGGCGCGACACGTGGGAGCGCACGGCACCTCTGCCAGCGCGTCCGCCAAAGAGAAAGGGCCAGGCCCGACACATTCAGCTGCAGAAGGTGCACACGATGGCGATGACGACAGGTCGTAGCGGGCAGCGTACCGGGCGCGCACAGTGGCGTGTCGTGGCAGGTTGCGCGGCACTCGCGTTCGTGGCGGGGTGCGCCACGCTCGGCCGCGCGACCTTTGCAGAGCCCACGGTCAAACTGCAGGACGTCGCGGTGACCGGACTCGGCCTCGACGGCGGGAACGTGGACATCGTGCTGTCGGTGTACAACCCCAACCGTTACTCGCTCGATGCCACGCGCATGACCTATCGCGTGGACGTGGATTCCGTGCAGCTCGGCAGTGGCGAACTCGATTCGCGCTTCGTGGTGGCGAGTGGCGACACGTCGCTCGTGCGGCTGCCCATCCGGTTCACGTATCGTGGACTTGGGGCGGCCGGGCGGCAGATCCTGTCCACCGGGTCGGTGAACTATCGGGTGCGCGGCGACTTCACTGTGGTGACACCGTTGGGCAACTTCACGCGGCCTTATGACCAGACGGGCCGATTCAATACCGTCAGCGGCCGCGGCCGTTGAACGGCGAGTCCTGACTATCGGAGCCGGATATTTCCAAGGAGACCATCTCTCTCGCGCTGCCCGTCGAGAAGGCCATTCTCGTGGGCGCGCCCCGCAAGCGCGGCACCGACCGCCTGCACCTCGACGAACACCTGCAGGAGCTCGCGCGTCTGGCAGACACGGCCGGCGCAGAAGTCGTGGGGTCGCTCACGCAGATCATCGATCGCCCGCACCCAGGTACGTATCTCGGCAAGGGCAAGCTCGAGGAGCTCACGCTGCGCATCACGGAAATCGGCGCCACGCTCATTGTCTTTGACGACGAGCTCTCGCCCGCACAGGCGCGCAACATCGAGGTGGCCACCAACACCCGCGTGATGGACCGCGCGGAGATGATCCTCGACATCTTCGCGACGCGTGCGCGTTCCGCCGAAGCCCGCCTGCAGGTTGAACTTGCGCAGCTGGAATACACGCTGCCGCGACTCACGCGCATGTGGACCCACTTGGACACGATGAAGGGTGGCATCGGCATGCGCGGCCCGGGCGAAACGCAGCTTGAGACCGACCGCCGCCTGATCCAGCACCGCATCAAGGTGATCAAGGATCGCCTGGTGGACGTCGAGCGCGCGCGCGAGGTGCAACGACAGCAGCGGCAGTCGCAGTTCAAGGTGGCGCTGGTGGGGTACACCAATGCCGGCAAGTCGTCGATTCTGCGGAGCATGGCGCAGGACCACGACGTATTCGTGGAAGATCGACTGTTCGCCACGCTCGACCCGCTCACGCGTGAGATCGAGGTGGGCGACGGCTACACGGTCCTGCTCACCGACACCGTGGGATTCATCCGCAAGCTGCCCCACCATCTGGTGGCCTCATTCCGCGCCACCCTGGCCGAGGCGCGCGAAGCCGACCTGCTGTTGCATGTGGTGGACGTGAGCCATCCCGCGTGGGAGGAGCAGCGCGACGTGGTGGACGACGTGCTGGCCGAACTCGGGTTGCAGACGCGACCGGTGCGTCTGGTGTGCAACAAGATGGACGCGCTCGAGCCGGACCAACGCGAGGGATTCGAGGAGCGGGTGCACAACCTCGTGCCCGATGCCCTGTTCGTGAGCGCGCACGCACCGGGCGGACTCGATCCGCTGCGGGCCGAGTTGGTGGACGCCATTCGCAAACGGCGTCCGCTGATGGAGGTGCGACTGGCCGCGCACCAGGGCGCCGTGCTTGCGTCGCTCTACCGGGAGGCGGAAGTGTTGGAGCAGGTGAGTGATGGGTCCGACATGCTCGTCACCGTCCGCATGGACGACATTCTGGCCGGACGCCTGCGTCAGGCAGGGGTGGAAATGACAAGCGCGGGTAGATAGCCAAAGCATCTACCCGCGCTGTGTCGTACTGTTTTTCGACTGCGTGAACGAGTGGGCGTGCAGGGACTCGAACCCCGGACCTCTGCTGTGTGAAAGCAGCGCTCTAACCAGCTGAGCTACACGCCCAAACGCCGGGGAGACCCGGCAGACGTGTACAGTAAACGCGTCGCCGAGGGTGCGCCAGTGGGGGTGCCGCGCGCTCGCTATGGCTGTCCGCCCTTCATGGCTTCCAGGCGCTCGAGCAGCGTGCCCAGTTGGCTCAGTTCCTCGCCGTAGCGCGTCCAGTCGCCCTGACGCTGGGCCTCGACGGCCGCCTGATATCGCCGACGGGCGTCGCTGATCATGGCCTGCAGTTCTGTGCCGACAACCGGAAGACCTGCCTCGGCCTCTGCTCCCAGATCCACGATGGTGCGGGGCGGGGCATCGACCTGCTCGCCGAAGAGCGCGGAGAGGGCGCCGTCAAACGTTTCGCGCATCACCACGCGCTGGTTGTTCTGGTTGTCGTAGGCAATCACCACCCGCTTGAGCTCGGGAATCCGACCGCCCTCCGCCTGCAGGTACAGCGGCTGCACGTAGAGCAGCGCCTCCTCGATGGGGATGACCAGCAGATCGCCCTTGATGACCTCGGAGCCACGCTGATCCCACAACGATATCTGTCGCGAGATCTCGGTGTCCTGGCTGATCAGGTTCTCAATCTGTCGCGGGCCGTAGACGAGACTCTGCCGCGGAAAGCGGTAGACGCGCAGCTTGCCGTACGCGTCGCCGTCGTTTCGCGCCACCATCCAAGCGGTGAGGTTGTCCTTGCCGCTGGGCGTGAACGGCGCCATGTAGATGAACTCGGCCCGCTCCTCATCCGGCAACCGCATGATGATGTGCCGCATGAACGGCACCGACCCGTCTCCCCGGTCCACCACCGGAATCTGCCACTGGTCCTCGCGGTTGTAGAAGGCGGCTGGTGTGTCCATGTGGTACGTGGTGTACAAGCTGGTCTGAACGCGGAACAGGTCGTCCGGATAGCGCGTGTGGGCGCGCAGGTCAGCAGACATCTCGCTGATGGGACGGAACACGCCCGGGAAGACCTTTTCCCACGACTGGATGATCGGATCATCGGGAATCGCGACATACGGTGTGACGGTACCGTTGTAGGCGTCAACGACAATCTTCACGCTGTTGCGCATGTAGCTCGTGCCCGCGCTGGTGCGATACGAGTACGGATAGCGGCTGGTGGTGGTGAACGCGTCCTGGATCCACTGCAGCGTTCCATCAGCGGCGAGCACGAGATACGGATCGCGGTCGAGCTGGAGAAAGGGCAGCGCCTTTCGAATGCGGTTCACGATGTCGCGATTGTACAGGATCCGACTCTCCGACGTGATGTCGCCGGAGAGCAGGATCTTGCTGGAACCGAAGTGCACGGCGAGCAGCGCGCGCCGCAGGATGTTGCCCACCGGCACGCCACCGGCGCCATCGTAGGCACGAAACACGTTCGCCTCGCCCGACGGGTAGTCGAACTCCTTCTGCGCGGTGTTCACGAACACGTACGACGACGTGAGCTCGCCAAAGTACACCTGCGGTCGCGTGACCTTGAGCGAGCCGGTGGTCTTGGGCGGCAGGTCCTGCACGAAGAGCACCGGCAATCCCGTGCCGGTGACCTCATTCACGGGACTCATCGTGAGGCCCATGCCGTGCGTGAACGTGAGGTTCTCGTTGATGAAGGTGCGCGTGGGCAGGGACGACGGATTGAGTTCGCGCGGCGACAGGAGCACCTGCCGGTACTTGCCGTCAATCCAATAGCGATCGTCGTCCACCGATACGAAGTCGTAGTACGTGCGGATCTCCTGCAGCTGCTTGAAGGTGCGCAGCAACGGCGCGCGATCCCACAGGCGCACATTGTCGATCGTGGGACCGTTTGCGGAGATGTCAGCGATGGAGAGATTGGCGTCGCCCTTGAGCTCGCGCACCTCCACGCTGTCAATCGACCACGCGCGTCGCGTGGCCGCGATGTGGCGCTCGAGATAGGGCGCCTCACGTGTGAGCTCGGTGGGTTCCACGACATACTTGTGCACGAGTGACGGCACCACGCCCCGCCCGATCACACCAACCAGCGCGTAGGTGGCCAGCGACAGAACGGCGTAGAAACCGAGCTGCCCGCGAAACGCTCCCACCAACGTCATCACGGCACCGATCAGCGCCACGAACGCGGAGATGCGGATCGCGGGCAACATGGCGTGCAGATCGGCGTAGCTCGCGCCAATCAGTGGACCGGTGCTGGAGTACAACAGATTGGACGCATCCACAAACCACAGCCCGAGCGCCAGCGTCACGAGCCAGAGCGCCAGCAGTATGCCCAGATGCCGACCCGCCGACGGCTCGATGCGCAAACCGCGTGGGAGCACCACGATGTCGCCGCGCATGAAGTAGAGCGGAACCAGCAGAAACAGACTCAGCGTGAGCAGGCTGCGCACGATCCCGATTGCTGCGGCAAGCGCCGGGAGCGTGAACACATACCAGCCCACGTCACGCGAAAACACGGGGTCGGTCACCCCAAAGGGTGTTCGGCTCAGAAACAGCAGCACGGTGTCCCACATCGCCAGCGAACCGAGCGCCATGACCAGACTCAGCACAATCGTGGCCGGCCTCGTGAACCGCTGCACGGCGCCGTTGAGATTCACGGTCTGCATGGTGTCTCCGATGCGCACGAGCATGGGCTCCGGTACGGCCCCACGCTGCGCAAACCGCAGATTGCCGGCCAGCACCACGGCCGACAGCACGCCCACGGACACGAGGAGCACGAGCTTGGCCATCAGTGATCGCGTGAACACGACTTCAAATCCCAATTCCTGGAACCACCAGAAATCGATCACATAGTTTGTGATCGTGGGCAACAGGAGCAGGCCAATCGGAATGGCGAGCAACAGGAGAACACGGGGCAGCTTGCTGTTCGACACGTCGAACCTCGGCGATAGAATACAGGAATCCGAAACCGCAGCTCCTGTCCAACGAACCTTCCAACGCGCAATTTAACGTCATGAGATCAACCACGCGGGTTCAGGCGGTACTGGCGGTGTGCCTTCTTCTTGTGATAGCGCCATCGGCGACCATCGTGGCGCAGGAAGGCGTGCCCGACGTGAGCACGGTGCGCACCGTCGCCCCGTCTGCGGGGGCCGGCCCGCTCTACGTGGTTGGCGGTGGACCGCAGACGCCGGCCATGGTGCGCGAGTTCGTGGAGCTCGCCGGTGGTGCGGGGCGCGCGCACGTCATCGTGCTCGCCATGGCGTCCGTGAACGGTGAACTGAGCGGCGAAGCCAAAGCCGATGACCTCAGGGCATTGGGGGCCACCGCACGGAATGTGTGGGTGGACCACGCACAGGCCGATCACGACAGCGTCGCGGCGTTGCTGGATTCCGCGACGGGTATCTGGTTTGGCGGCGGCGACCAGAACCGGTTGGCCGAGGTGCTGCGCGGCACCGCACTGGAGCGGGCGATCCTGCAGCGGCACCGGGCAGGCGCGGTCGTTGGGGGCACGAGTGCAGGGGCGGCCGTGCTTTCCGCGCGCATGATCACGGGCGACGAGCGGCACATTGGCGGTGCGCGTCCACCAAGCGACAGCAGCAACGCCTACATCACGATCGATCGCGACAACATTGTCACCGCCCAAGGGCTCGCACTCGTGGGCGATGCGGTGATCGACCAGCATTTCCTGCGCCGCAAACGCCACAACCGGCTCATCAGCCTGGTGCTTGAGCAGGCGCCGCATCTCGGCGTTGGCATTGATGAATCAACAGCGCTGGTGATCCGCGCGAATGGCACCTGGCGCGTGTCGGGCGAAAGTGTGGTGGTGATCTACGATGCGCGCGCGGCGAAACGAACGGCGTCGGGCGTGCTGGGCGGCAGTGGCCTCACCATGCACGTGCTGCCGGCCGGCTCGACGTTCGATGTGCCGAGCGGACGGGCCACACTGCCGTAGCGCGGCGGGCGCTCCGCGATCGGGCGCCGCTCTCGCTACAGCGCGTCGCCCACTTCACGCGCCGCGAACACCGCGGCCGTATTGTGGCCGCCAAAACCGAACGCATTGCTGAGCGCCACGCGCACCGGACGGTACACCGGCGCATTGGCCGCCACGTTCACCGTGCACTCGGGATCCCGAGATTCGAGATTGATCACCGGCGGCACGACATCGTGCAGAATGCTCTGAATCAAAAACAGCGCTTCCACCGCGCCGGCGGCTCCAAGCATGTGGCCGGTCATGCTCTTGGTGGCCGTGGCGGTGAGTACGTCCGCATGGTCACCGAACACGGCGCGCACCGCGCTGCACTCGGCCACGTCACCGAGCCCGGTGCTGGTGGCATGCATGTTGATCGTGTCCACGTCCGTTGGCACGAGTCCGGATTCGGCGAAGGCTCCTTCCATCGCCAGGCGCGCGCCCAGGCCGTCCGGGTGCGGCGCCGTGAGATGATAGGCGTCGCACGCGGCTCCAACCGCGAGCACTTCGGCGTAGATGGTGGCGCCTCGCGACTCGGCCGACTCAAGCGCCTCCATCACGAGCACGCCCGCACCTTCGCCGATCACGAATCCGTCGCGTGCCTGATCAAAGGGTCGGCTGGCCAGCGCCGGCGCGTCGTTGCGGGTGGACAGCGCGCGGGCCGCACCGAATCCGCCCACACCAAGGGGCGTGATGGCACACTCCGCGCCGCCCGCGAGCATGATGTCCGCGCGACCGGCGCGGATGGCATCGAGCGCGCTCATGATGCAGTCATTGCCCGTGGCACAGGCCGAAACCACGGCGTGGTTGGGGCCGCGCAGTCCGTGCTGCATCGCCACCCACGCGCCGCCAATGTCGCAAATGATCATGGGCACGAAGAACGGCGAGAGGCGTCCCGGACCACCGGTGTGCCACGCGACCGCTTGGTTCTGGAACGTCTCCATGCCGCCCTGTCCGCTGCCAATGATCACACCAATGCGCGCCCGCTGCGCATCGGTGAGCGTGGTGGTGTCAATGCCGGCGTGCGCGAGCGCCTCGTTGGAGGCAGCGACCGCATAGTGGCCGTATACGTCCATGCGTTTGGCCGACTTCCGGTCCACGTAGTTGAGCGGATCGAAGCCTTTGAGCTCGCACGCGAACTGCGTGGTGAATCCGGTGGCGTCGAAGCGGGTGATCGGGGCCGCACCACTCACACCCTGCAGCGCGGCCTCCCAGCTGCTGGCGGCAGTGAGTCCGAGCGGCGTCACGGCGCCAAAACCGGTGACGACGACGCGGCGGGGCAGGGATCGGGATCGGGATCGGGGCATGCAAAAGATGCGCTGGAGGGAAAGGATTGGCGAGACCGCCAATCGGACATCCGCGGCACCGCAACACACAGCAATCACACAGCAATGGCACAGTGGGGGCGGTGGGATTCGAACCCACGCCTTCCAGTTTATGAGACCGGCGCTCTAACCACCTGAGCTACACCCCCCAGGGACGGTCAGGTCCCCTGCGGACACTAAGATACAGCGTTGCCCACACCGCGAGAACCGACCCGTTATGGCGTGAGCGGCACGGCGAGCATCACGATCACCGAGCGGCTCTTGCCGGTCGTCTGGTCGGTGGGAAGGTCGGTCAGGCCTTCCTGCCACCGCACGAGGACCGCGACCGATCGCAGCCGCGGTGCCAGCAGACGCACACCGAGCAGCGCCGAGGTCTCGTATCGCGTGGTGCTCACGCGCGTGTTGGGTCGACCGCTCGCGGCCTCTACCAACAGTCCATCCCGGACGTAGCCGAGCACGCCACCCAAGTCGAGCGATGGGCAGACCAGGCTCACACAACCCAACGCGACGTTCACGCCGAGTGCCCCGTCGAACCACCGCGTGCGATATTGTGTGTCCGCGGAGCCCGTCGTCTGGATGTTCGAGCCTCGTGCTGCCGTTCCGAGCTCGACGAACGCACCGAGCGGGCCAGCCAGACGTCGGCTCACCCGCAAAGACGTGACGGCACCGCGTCGGCTCGAAAAAGTCTGCCCCGGAAATGGTGTCACGTCCCGCAGGGTGGACCAGCCACTGCCGATTTGTCCGTGCACGCGAAATCCGTCTGGCTGCGACACATCGTTCTGCGCCGCCAGCGGCATCGCGGCAGTGGCCAACGCGAGGGCGACGGCCCCCACCCACGCGCCCGCGGACCACGGAGCGGCGGACGCCGCCGGCGGACCAACGAGAGGGCGGGTCATTTAGCCGCGCCCACGTGGCGGTCGTAGGCCGTAAGCACCTCGTGCGCGGTCACCGTGGCGGCTCCGAGTTTTCCCACTTCGACTCCTGCTGCATAGTTGGCCACAATCGCCGCTTCCAGCGCCGAGGCACCCGCACCCAGCATGGCGGCCAGGTAGGCGGTGACGGTATCACCGGCCCCGACCACGTCATACACTTCGCGCGCCGTGGTCGGAACGCGATGCACGTCGCCCGACGCATTCACCAGTGCCATGCCCTGCTCACCGAGCGTGAGCAGCAGGTGCTCTACCCCGAGTCGCGCAAAGGTTGCCGGCAGGGCCTCGGGATGCTCGAGGTCAACACTCGCGCCGAGCGCCCCCTCCAGCTCGCGCCGATTCGGCTTGAACACAGTGGCGCCACGATACGCGAAAAAATTGCGGAACTTTGGATCCACCACGATGGGAATGCCGGCGTCTCGTGCCAAGGCCACCGCGCCCTCAATCACCGCGGGCACCAGTACGCCCTTGTTGTAGTCCTCGAACACCAGCGCCGTGGCGTGAGGCAGCGCCGCGCGAATCGCCATCAGCACGCGCTCCACGTCCCCGCCGGTCAGGTCCCCGTCATCCTCCTCGTCGAAGCGCACCAACTGCTGGGCGCGCGCCATGACGCGGGTCTTCGTGGTGGTGGGACGCGTCACGGTCACGAGCGATCGTGCTTCCATCCCGCCGTCGCCAAGCATGCTACGCAGGGTGGCGCCGGCGGCGTCGTCGCCCACCACGGCCACCAGATCGCAGCCAGCGCCGAGCGCGGCCACGTTCTGCGCGACGTTGGCGGCACCGCCCAGCGCCTGACGGCGCTCGCGCACCCGAACCACGGGAACTGGCGCTTCTGGTGAGATGCGGTCTACATCACCGCGGAGGTACAGGTCGAGCATGGCGTCGCCCACGATGCACACGTGCTGCGAGGCGGCGGCCCCGAGTAGCGAGACCAGACGCTCTCGCTCGATCAGGGGCGGCGCCGAGGGAGGCGAGGCGTTGTCCAGGTCGGTGTCCATTGCGCAGTAAGCTAGCGCCCCCGTCAGCGCGCGCGCATCATGCTCGCGTGTCGAACGCCACGCACTCTCGAGCGCCCGCTCGCGCTCCCTCACCGCTGCTGGTCCTGCTGGGTGCCCTGCTCGGCATCTCGCTCGCCGCACCGCTCATTCGCGTGAGCGACGCGCACCCCATCGCGATCGCGGCGTGGCGACTCGCGCTCGCGCTCATCCCGATCGCCTGGCTCGTCTGGAGACATGAGAGCTGGCGGACCTATCGCACGCTCGATCGACGGCTGCTCGCGGCCGCCGTGGGCGCCGGAGTGCTGCTCGCGCTGCACTTCTGGAGCTGGAATGCGTCGCTCCGGTACACCAGCGTCGCCGCGTCGGTCACGCTCGTGAACCTGCAGCCGGCCATCATCGCGCTGTTCTCCGCGCGATTTCTCGACGAGCGTCCGTCCGGGCGGCAATGGTTTGGCATCCTGCTGGCCATGGCGGGCGCGATCGGGGTGGCGTGGGCCGACGCGCCGTCCGGCGCGCTTTCGCTCGGACGCGAGGCGCGGGGGAGTGCCTTGCTGGGCGATGCCCTGGCCGTCGTGGGCGCGTTTACCGCCGCGGGCTACTACTTATTAGGTCGCGCGGTGCGGCAGGTGCTCGACACGTGGGGCTACGTACTGCTGGCGTACACCGCCGCGCTGATCACCTTGCTGCTGCTGGCCATTCCCGCCCACGCCCCGCTTTGGCCGCAGCCGTCGCGTGAGATCGGCATTTTTCTCGCGCTGGCCATTGGTCCCATGCTGCTGGGCCACACCGGCATGAACTGGGCACTGGGGCGACTGCCGGCGTATATCGTGAATCTCACGGTGCTGGGCGAACCGGTCGGCGCCACGCTCTTGGCAGCGGCGCTGCCGTTCATTGGGGAGATTCCGAGTGCAGCGACGGTGGCCTGCGGCGGTGTCGTGCTGCTGGGGGTGGTGGTGGCTGCACGACGGTAGCGTCGAGCGGCGGTTACCTTTCCTCCCCTATGCCCGAGATCTCCTCCGCCGTGGCCGCGAGCCCGGCACGCAGCGTTTCCGACCACGCCACCGTTGGCGGCCCCAAGTCCGTGGGGCGAGACGTCCTCTCCCTCGACGTCGCGGTCACGCGGGCGGGTCACGTGGAGAGCCGGCACCGCGTGCACGCCGCCGTTGTGCGCGCTGATGGATCCCTGTTGGCCCGCGCTCACGACCCCGCGCTGCTCACTTGGTGGCGCTCCTGCGCCAAGCCGTTCCAGCTCTTGCCCATGCTGGAGGACGGAAGCTTTGACCGCCTGGGCTGGGGGGACGAGCAGCTGGCCCTCGCCTGCGCCTCGCATGGCAGCGAGCCGGAGCACGTGCACGTGGCCGCCGGCATGCTGGCGTCGATTGGCCTGTCGGAACTGGATCTCGCGTGCGGCCCGCACGAACCACTCTCTGAGCGCGGCGCTGCTCTCCTGCGTGCCGCGGGCGCGGCGCCCACCCGCCTGCATTCCAACTGCTCAGGAAAGCACGCCGCGATGCTCGCCCGCGCGCTTGATCATGGCTGGCCGACCGCGGGCTACCAGCGGGCCGAGCATCCGGTGCAACAGGCAGCGCTCAAGACGGTGGCGCACTGGAGCGGATTGGAGGAATCAGACATCGCGATTGGCGTGGACGGGTGCGGGGTCACGGTGTTCGCGCTACCACTCTCGCACATGGCGCTGGCCTATGCGCGGCTCGCGGACGCCGCGCGGCAGGGTGACCCGTTGCCCGCGCGCATCGTGCACGCCATGACGACGCACCCACATCTTGTGGGCGGTACCGACCGATTCGACACGGTGCTCATGCAGGCCGGGGCTGGGCGGATCATTGCCAAGATCGGTGCCGAAGGCGTGCACTCGGTCGGTCTGATCGATCAAGGTGTGGGCATCGCGGTGAAGGTGGAGGACGGCTCGCCCCGCGCCCAGTTTCCCGCGGTCCTGGCCTGTTTGCAAATGGTAGGCGCGCTGCCGGCGCGACTCCCCGCGCCGCTTGCGGCGGTGGCACATCACGCCATCGTGAACACGCGCGATGAGGTGGTGGGTCGCGTGTTCGTGCCGGGGCACGAGGTGGTCGCCCATGCGGAGCTCGGCTGAGCCGGTGCGGCGGGAAGATGATGAGATGCGCGAGCAAACGGTGGCATCGTTGAGCAGTTCCAGGGCTACCGTGTCTGTGACAACTCCGGCGCCCTTGCAACAACATCCGGAGCGACTCGATGCTCCCACGGTGCAGCTGGTTCGCTTGGCGGCACTGCTGGCGGGAGGAACGGAGCTGGACTCGCGCGAGGCGCTGGCACGCGCGGTGGCACATCTCCCGCCCGACTGGGTTGAAGAGTTGATTCTCCAAACGTATCTGTTCGCCGGCTTTCCTCGCTCGCTCAACGCATCGCGCGAGTGGCGCCGTCTATCGGGTCGACCGGCTCCACAGACGGATCCGGGCACGTCACTCGACGCCGAGACGCTCAGGGCGCAGGGTGAGGCAACATGCGCCACCGTGTACGGCCGCTTCTACGAACCACTGCGACACAACATCAAGGCGCTGCACCCGGCGCTCGATGCGTGGATGATCATGGAAGGCTACGGCAAGGTGCTGAGCCGACCGAATCTGGACCTGGCGCGGCGCGAACTGTGCATCGTGGCGGCGTGCGCGATTGCCCGGCAGGATCGGCAACTGCACTCACACCTTCACGGTGCGCTACATGCGGGAGCGTCGCCTGCGCAGGTCGATGCGGCACTGCTCGCCATTGCCGACTTGCTGCATTCTGATGATGTCAAACGATACGTCGGCCTCTGGGCCCGCGTGCAAGGGAAATAGCACATGTTCATCGATCGCGTGGTGGTGAAGGTCGAGGCGGGCACCGGCGGCTCCGGCGCCTGCTCGTTTCGCCGCGAGAAGTACTATCCAATGGGCGGCCCCGACGGCGGCGACGGCGGCCGCGGCGGCGACGTGATCGTGCGCGGCGAGAGCAACCTGGCCACGTTGCTCGACTTCACCTATCGCGATTCGTGGGTGGCGGAACGCGGGCAGCACGGCATGGGCTCCAACATGACGGGCCGCTCCGGCGCCGACGTGATCCTGCCGGTGCCACCGGGCACCATTGTGCGCGACAAGGAGTCAGGCGCGTTCATCTGCGAAGTGATGGACAACGGCGAGGAACACATCGTCGCCAAGGGCGGGCGCGGCGGCAAGGGCAACGCGTTTTTCGTCACGCCCACACAGCAGGCACCGCGCAAATGGCAGCCGGGCGAGGAAGGAGAGCAGCGCGTTTTCGAACTGGAACTCAAGCTCATTGCGGATGTCGGCCTCGTGGGCCAGCCCAACGCGGGCAAAAGCACGCTGCTGTCCGTCATCTCGGCCGCGCGCCCCAAGATTGCCAACTATCCATTCACCACGCTGTCACCCAACCTCGGCGTGGTGCCGCTGAGTGATCACCGCACGTTCGTGGTCGCCGACATTCCCGGCATCATCGAGGGCGCACACGAAGGGAAGGGACTCGGCCTGCAGTTCCTGCGGCACATCGAACGTACCCGCGTGCTCGCATTCGTCCTGTCCATCGAATCGGAAGACTGGCAGGCCGAGTTCGACCAGCTGCGCCACGAACTCACCGAGTACTCGGCCGAGCTCGCCGGGAAGCCCTACTGCGTAGTGTTCACCAAGTGCGACCTGCTCGGCGAGCTCTATGTGCCGGAGATCGAGGCGCCCGGCGCGTTCGGCATGTTCGCCATCAGCGCGCCCGGTCGTCTCGGACTCGACGCGCTTCTCGATGCGTGGTGGCGACAGTTGCTGGAGCTGCGCAAAGCGGACGCCGAGTCGTCGCCTGCGAGTCAGGACGCGTTTCTGCCGTGAGCGTACGCGCGGCGCCCTTGCACGAGCACGCGGCCGACATCGCCGAGCTCGCGCGCCGAGAGGCGCTGGCGCTCTCGCTGGTGAATGGCGTCGGGCCGAGCGCGTTTCTCCGGCGTGTTGAAGAGGCGGGTACGGTATCTCGGGCGCTTGAACGCTTCGCTCCTGACCAGGTCTCGGCAGCGCGCCAACGCGCTGGCGAGCTGTTGGGCAAGGCGCGCGCGGCCGACGCGCGCTGTGTGGTACCGTCGGACGAGGCGTATCCCGCAGCACTCGCTGCGCTGCCCGTACCGCCGCCCGTGCTGTGGCTCCGCGGGACGCCTGCGCTCGGCGCCCAACGGTCGGTCGCGATCGTGGGGACACGAGCCGCGTCTGCGAGTGCGCTGCGGTTCGCGCATGAGTTGGCAACTGCCTGCGCGCGCGCGAACCTCTGCGTGGTGAGCGGCCTCGCGCGCGGCGTGGACGGTGCCGCGCACCGCGGCGCGCTGGACGCGCACGGCGCAACCATTGGTGTGCTGGGCACCGGCGTGGATATCGCGTACCCGCCCAGTCACCGCGCGCTGCAACGTGAGATCGCAACCGACGGCCTGTTGCTGTCCGAGATTCCCATCGGGGAACGCGGACACGCGGGTACGTTTCCGCAACGGAACCGCCTTATTGCCGCGCTGTCGGAAATCACCGTCGTCGTGGAGGCCGGTCGCGAGAGTGGCGCGCTCATTACGGCGCGCGTGGCGCAGGAACTCGGGCGTACCGTATGCGCAGTGCCCGGCAGCGTGCACGCGCCGGAGTGCGCCGGTTCAAACGCGCTCATTCAGGCGGGCGCGCAAGTGTTGCTGTCACCGGACGATTTGTTGAGCGAACTCGGGATCGCCTCGTCCGCGGCGGCTCCGCCGCAACTCGAGGGGGACGCGGCCGCGTGCTGGGACGCGCTGCAGCGAGGGGTCGCGGATGTCGCCACCATCGCGGTGCGAGCCGGCCTCTCGGTACGGCAGGCGCACGTCGCGCTGGCTGCGCTCGAGCTGCACGGCCTGCTCGAACTAGATGCACGCGGGCAGGTGCAGCCGCTGCTCGCCGTGCACGACACGTGAGCGCGGCCAGCGGCCCAACGTATCGTCACGTGTATACGCACGTGCCGTTCTGCGCGAGGCGATGCAGCTACTGCGATTTTGCCATTGCCGTGCGTCGCACCGTGCCCGCGCAAGCGTTTGTACGGGAAATCGCGCATGAGATCGCATCGCGACATCTGACCGCGACACCGGTAGAGACGCTCTATCTCGGCGGCGGGACTCCGTCGCTGCTCGGCGGTGACGGAATCGCGCGACTTCTCGAGGCGCTCCACGTGGTCGCGCCGCCGCTGCCCGGCGCCGAGATCACAATCGAGGTGAACCCGGAAGATGTGCGGGAGGACGAAGTGCGCGCGTGGGTGCGAGCCGGCGTGAACCGGGTGTCGCTCGGCGTACAGTCCTTCCAGAATTCTGTGCTGCAGTGGATGCACCGCGTGCACGACGCGGCCGCCGTGCCACGCGCGGTGGGCATCCTGCGGGACTCGGGCCTCGCCAACCTGTCCGTAGACTTGATCTTCTCCGTACCCTCGGACCTCGCGCGCGATTGGCCGCGTGATCTGGATTTGGCGCTGGCGCTCGAACCCACCCACGTCTCGCTGTACGGTCTCACCGTGGAGGCCGGCACGCCGCTTGGTCGCTGGCTCGAGCGAGGCCAAACGGTGGAGGCACCGGAAGACCAGTACGAGCGTGAGTTCCTGGCCGCACACCAGGCGCTGCATGGGGCGGGCTTCGAGCACTACGAGGTCTCCAACTTCGGGCAGCCGGGGCACCGGGCGCGTCACAATAGTGCCTATTGGCGCGGGGTGCCGTATCTGGGGCTGGGACCGTCGGCTCACGGCTTTGACGGCCGCTCTCGTCGGTGGAACGTCGCCGCATACGCGGCGTGGCAGGCGCAGCTCGCGACGGGGCAGGACCCCATGGCGGGCGCCGAAACGCTCACCCCGGACAACGTGGCTGCTGAGGCGGTGTATCTCGGCCTGCGCACAACCGATGGGCTGCTCCTGAACGATGCCGAAGACGTGTTGACGCGTCCGTGGGAGGAGGCCGGCTGGGTCACCATCGGGCCAGATGGGCGACTGCGGTGCACTCCCTTGGGCTGGTTGCGACTCGATAGCTTGGCTGCAGCGTTGACAGCGGGCCGAAGTCCTTAGTACACTTAGGGTTATGGCATTCGCTGAGCTCAATGATCGGGAACGGCAGGTTCTCGAAGCCGTAATTCAAGCGTACGTCGCCACGGCAGAGCCTGCCGGGTCGCGCGTCTTGGCGCGCCGATTCGATCTTGGCGTATCGCCGGCGACCGTTCGCAACACGATGAGCGACCTCGAGGAAAAAGGGTTTCTCTATCATCCGCATACGTCGGCCGGTCGCATCCCCACCGACAAGGCGTACCGTGTGTACGTGGACTCGCTGATGCGCGTCGAGTCCATCAGCTCGCAGCAGCGTGAACAGCTCGCCGAACAGATCAGCGCTGGCGGGTCGGCCATCGAGGCGATCCTGCGGTGCGCCGCGCAATCACTGGGCGTGCTGACGCAGGAACTGGGCATCGCACTGGGGCCACGACTCGACCGTGCGGTACTGCAGCGGCTCGAACTCGTGCGCGTGTCTGCGGAGCGTATCCTGATGGTGCTCACCCTTGGCGTGGGCTCCGTGCGCACCATATTCGTCGAGGTTCCCGGCACCATTGCCGACGAGGCGCTGGTCGAGGTCACCATTGTGCTGAACGAGCGACTGGCCGGCCTGACGCTCGAGCAGGTGCGCACCTCGCTCAGTGCACGCCTGCGCGACGTGCCCGGCTCGGTCAAGGCTGCGGAACTGCTCAACATCTTTGTGCAGGAGGGCGAGCAGGTGTTCGCTCGCGCGGTGGACAGTGCCGATCATGTGGTGCTCGGACGCGCGTCGCTGCTGGCGGAGCAGCCCGAGTTCTCCACCGGGGAACGCATGCGCCAGCTCATCGAGTTGACTGAGCGTCGGCAGCAGTTGGCAACCCTGCTGCAGACGCGCGCTGGCACCGCTGGCCTGTCGATCACGATCGGGAATGAACATGGCGATCCTGGTCTGGACGGGTTCACCGTCGTGACGGCGGAATATCAGGCCGGCGCACTGTCGGGGGTGATCGGCGTGATCGGACCCACCCGCATGCCGTACCACAAGATTGACGCGCTCGTGTCGCATACGTCGCAGCTCGTGTCCGAGCTGCTGTGCTAGGACTCCACAGGAATTTTCATGGCTGATTTTTACGCGACGCTGGGTGTGGCCCGTGATGCGTCCGATGACGACATCAAGAAGTCGTACCGCAAGCTCGCGATGCAGTGGCACCCCGACCGCAACGGCGGTTCCAAGGATGCCGAGGAGAAGTTCAAGGCGCTCACCGAGGCGTACGACGTGCTGCGAGACCCGCAAAAGCGCGCGGCGTATGACCGGTATGGCGAAGCTGGACTGCGCGGTGGTGGCGGTGGGGGATTCGAGCACGTTGACCTCTCCGAGGCGCTCAACCTCTTCATGCGCGACTTCGGCGGCTTTGGCGACCTCTTTGGCGGTGGCGCCGGTGCTCGCCGCGGCGGTGGTCCGCGAGCGGGCAACGACCTCAAGCTGCCGTTGCAACTCACGCTTCAGGAAGTCGCGACGGGGGTGGAGAAGTCGGTCATCGTGAAGGTGCTTGATCCGTGTGACAGCTGCGAAGGCAGTGGCGCCGAACCCGGGTCCAAGCCCGTCACGTGCAGCACGTGCGGTGGTGCAGGTGAAGTGCGGCGCGCGCAGCGGTCCTTTTTCGGACAGTTCGTGAGCGTGGCACCGTGTCCCACCTGTGCGGGTGAGGGCGTGGTGGTCGCCAACCCGTGCAAGTCGTGTCGCGGCGAAGGCCGCGTGCGCGGCGAGAAGACCGTGCGCATCCAGGTACCGGCCGGTGTCGCCACCGGCCAGTACATGACGTTGCGGGGTGCCGGAAACGTCGGTCCGCGCAGCGGTCCCCGTGGCGACATCCTCGTGGTGTTCGACGTGCTCGAGGACGAGCGCTTCGAGCGTGACGGTGAGGATTTGTTCTGCGAGTCGCTGGTGACGTATCCCCAGCTCGTATTCGGCGCCGAGATCACGGTGCCTGGTGTGACCGGTGACCTCTCGCTGCGCGTCCCGGAAGGCACGCAGAGCGGCACCGTGTTCCACATGCGCGGCCGTGGGCTTCCCCGCGTCAATGCATCAGGCGTCGGTGACCTGCACGTGCGCGTGCAACTGTGGACACCGCAGGACCCGTCCGCGGAGGAAACGATGCTGCTCAAGCAGCTGGCAGATCTACAGGGTACGGCGCCACCGCAGCGCGAAAAGAGTATCTGGTCCAAGATGAAGGAAGTGCTCGGTGCCTGACACTCCGTGGACGGCGCTGCGCGCGCGGCCCGGCTCCGCCTCGCCCGCGCTGCGCGCTGCCCTCATGCAGGCATTCTTTGACGCCGGTGCGCAGGGCGTGCATGAGGACGGCGACGAACTGGTCACGCATTTCCCGCCCGATACCGATCTGGAGCACGTGCAGCGACAGCTCAGGCAGGTGGATGCAGGCGTTGAGATACGGACGGCCGCAGTCCCGCCCGTTGACTGGTCCGAGGCCTGGAAGGCGAGTCTCGATGCACACGATGTTGGCACGCTGGTGGTGACGCCGCCGTGGCTGGCTGATCAGTACGATGCCGCGACCACGATTGTGATCGATCCGGGCATGGCGTTTGGTACAGGCGAGCACGGCACCACCCGCGGAGTCATGCGGTTGCTCGGTGGTGTGCTCCGTCGCGGCGACACGGTGGCCGACCTCGGCGCGGGGAGCGCCGTGCTGTCCATTGCCGCCGCCAAGCTCGGCGCGTCTCGTGTGTATGCCATCGAGATCGATGAGGAGGCCATCCCGAACGCGCACGCCAACATTGCGCGCAATGGCGTGGGGGATGTCGTGCACGTCTTCCAGGGAGACGCGGACGCGCTGTTGCCGCTCGTCGCCCCGGTGCAGGTTGTACTCGCCAACATCATCTCGAGTGTGCTGGAGGGACTGCTGCCCATCATTGCCGCGTCGCTCGCGCCGCAGGGCGCAGCCATTCTCAGCGGCATCCTCGGCGATGAACGCGAGCACATGCAGCAGGTGCTGCAGGCAGGCGGATGGCGGATCACCGGTGAGGACGCGGAGGACATCTGGTGGAGCGTGGCGATCGCGCGGGACTAGCCGTTTTCGTCACACCCGGTCCGCTCGTCGCGGGCTCGACGTGTACACTCGGTGAAGACGCAGCCCGCCACATCAAAGTGCGGCGCCTCGAGATCGGCGCCGAAGTGGGCGTGCGCGACGGCGAAGGCACGGTGGCGCACGGCGTGCTGGTGCGGCTGGCGCGCCATGCCGCGCACGTGGACATTACGCAGGTGGAGCGGGTGGTGCAGCCGTCCCCCGTACATCTGCTGGTGCCGGTGGCCGATCGCGACCGCTTGCTCTGGTTGGCGGAGAAGGCCGCGGAGCTCGCGTGCACCAGCTGGCGCCCGGTGCTCTGGAAGCGATCCCGCAGCGTTTCGCCGCGCGGTGAGGGCGTAACCTTTCAGGCCAAGGTGCGTGCGCGCATGGCGAGTGCGCTCGCGCAGTCGCAGGGTGCGTGGCTACCGCAGCTCTTTCCGGAGGCGCCGATCGAACGCGCCATTCAGGCTGCGCCGGATGGCGGTCGGCTTGTCCTTGATGCGGCGGGCGCGCCGATGGCCGGCGCCGACGCGGCACTGGACGTGCGGCCATTGACCATCGCCGTGGGGCCGGAGGGAGGCTTTGAGGCAGACGAACTCGAGATGTTGCGCGAGGCCGGCTTTCTGCCCGTCTCGCTGGGCAGCACCATTCTTCGCTTCGAGACTGCCGCTACCGTCGCGCTGGGCATCGTCCGGGCACGCTGACCCCACGTCACACGTACCCGGACCGTCACGCGTTACAGCAGGAAGATCACGGCCAGAAGGCCGGTTGTGGTCATGGTGATCACATACGGCAGCGCCATCCACACCATGCGCCCGTAGGACAGCCGAATGAGTGGTGCGAGCGCCGACGTGAGCAGGAAGAGAAACGCGGCCTGTCCATTCGGCGTGGCCACGCTGGCAATGTTGGTACCCGCGTTGATCGCCACCGCGAGTCGGTCGAAGTCTTCTCGCGTAAGCTGACCGGCCTGAAACGCCTGATATATCTCGCTGATGTACACCGTGGCCACAAACACGTTGTCGCTGATGGCCGAGAGCACGCCGTTGGCGAGGTAGAACGCCGCCGCCTGCTTGGTGCCCTCCAGCGCAAGCACCGCCTCCACCACCGGCTTGAAGAGGTGCTGATCATGGATCACAGCCACCACGGCAAAGAACACCACGAGCAGTGACGTGAACGGCATCGCCTCGGTGAACGCGGAGCCGAGACGGTGCTCCTCGGTGATGCCGTTGAATGCGGTGGCGAGCACGATCACCGTGAGGCCGATGATGCCGACCTCGGCAAAGTGAAAGCCGAGCGCCAGAACCAACAGAGCGGCGACGACGGCCTGCACCACGAGGATCGCGACGTCCCGCGATGTGCGTTTGGCTGCTTCTTCGGCGGCGTACTCGGTCAGAATCTGCCGCACGCGTTGCGGGAGCGGCGTGCCAAAGCTGAACCAGTGAAGGCGCTCAAGCGCATAGCATGTGATCAACCCGACCACCAGTACGGGCCCCGACACTGGCAACACGCGCACGAAGAACTCCGCGAACTCCCAGCCGGCAACTTTGGCGATCAGCAGGTTTTGTGGTTCGCCCACCATGGTGCAGACCCCACCAAGCGCCGTGCCGACGGCGGCGTGCATCATGAGACTCCGCAGGAAGTCGCGAAAATCCTCGAGTTCATCACGATAGTCCGCTTCGATGCCATCGTCACCGCTCGCGTCGTGGTCCTGATGGAACTGTTTCCCCGACGCCGTTTTGTGGTAGACGAGATAGAACCCCTGCGCCACCGTGATCACCACCGCGGTGACGGTGAGCGCGTCGAGAAACGCGGAGAGCAGCGCTGCCACGCCACAGAACAGCAGCGAGAGCACCGGCTTCGAATCCACCGAAAGCAGGATCTTCGTGAACGCGAAGAGCAGCAGCTCCTTCAGGAAGTAGATCCCGGCCACCATGAACATCAGCAGCAGCAGCACGGGGAAATTCTTCACGATCTCCTCGTACACCGTCTCTGAGTTCGTGAGGCCCATCAGGACGGATTCGAGCGCCAGCAGGCCACCGGGCTGCAGCGGATAGCACTTGAGTGCCATCGCCAGGCAAAAGATGAACTCCACGATGAGCACCCAGCCTGTCACGAACGGGCCGGCGATCAGCAAGAGCAACGGATTGAGCACGAGAAACGCGACAATCGTGCGCTTGTACCAGGAGGGGGAGTGTCCGAGAAAGTTTCCGCCGAGCGCGTTCAGCATGGTGTCGTTGGACATTCAATGCCGCTCCGAGCTCGCCTGAACAGCAGGGCCGGACATTCAGTTGATCGCGAAACAGTAGAACAGGCCGGCACCGCCAGTGGCCACCAGATTGGCCTGCGAGCAGCCGCGTGATGCGTGCGCATTGTTCCATGACGTCGGATTGGCACCGCCGCCCTGCCGATCGTGATGGCCAAGCGATGCTGCGCCCTCACCGTTGCTGGTCCAGTTGTCGCACGTGGAGTCGGCCGCATCACCGGACACCGTACCATCGAGCGCCGAGCCGGTCAGGATGTCATGCGTGTTGGGCGTGTCGCCGCGGCCGTTCACCATGGCACCACGCTCGATGAGACTGTTTTCCTTGCCCAGCTTGTTGTTGTCGCTGTGCAGATCAGCAACACTCGTCGCGACCACGACACCCTTCGCGTTCATCCACGGTCCGGTGCCGATTCGGTCGCGAGCGTTCACCGCCGGCAATCCACCCTTCGCCTGCTGGCTGAGGTACGCGTGCCACGTGTGTCCGGTGACACCGGCGGCCTGCGCCAGCGCCGTGCAGTGGGCATCTGCGCCGGCCAAGCCACCGAGTTTGGCGCCGTCGCCGCTGCCGGCACTGGTGATGAAGAAGCTCATGCTCTGCGATGGGGCATTCGCCGGCGCCGCAGCGAGCACGGCGGCGAGCGTGGCGACGAAGGGGAGTCTGAACAGCTGCATGGTGGGATTCCTGTGCCTGGAGGGAGGGTCGATCCACCCGCGCGTCCCTGGCATGTACCGGGTGCGAGAGCGGCGCAACTGCTCTCAAGCTGTCCTGCGTCGCACGCCGCCGCGAGGGGCAACTGCTCGCCGGTTCGACCCGAATGACGTCCCGCCTCAGCGACCCAGTGGCCAGCCGATCACCAAACCGCCGGTTTGGTGATCGCGGCCGGTGCGGAACGACCGGCTGGCGTAGCCGCGAAAGTACTCCACGTATCCTCCCCGGAAACGCAGGACCACGCCCACGTGATGGGCGTACGTACCGCGACGGAGGTCCTGTGAGGGAATAGTGTACGGGCTGCTGCGATTGAGCAGGCCACCTTGCAGCGTTGCGTCGAACCCCGACAGCGAGAAGGCCGGCTTCGCATACACATACAGTGCGGGTCCCGGTGCCGAGGGTTGATTGAGCGCAGGTGAAGCGTCGCCCGTCGCCCCGCTCCGCGAGCCGAGCCAGCCGAGCATCAGGGTTGCTCCCACGGTGGCGGAGGTGTTCAACGTGCCCAGGCGAGCGCCGGCATCAGCGTTCAGCGACATCACACGCCCAACACGGGCTACCCGTTGGGAAACGCCGACATCGTAGTTGAGAATGAGATCGTTCCGGATCTGGTTGGACCAGCCCTGCGGAATCGTGTTGCCGGTGACTCGGTGCAGGAACGTCTGGATCTGCTTCCCTCCCGCCGCCGGACCGATGATGCCGAGCGTGAGGCCGGAGACCACACGCCGACCGCGCTCGGGATCCGTGGCCGTGACAAAGGCGCGAAGCTGCTTGGTACCGGCGTACGGGTGATCGCCAGCGATGATGCCTGGACGCTTGAGGTCGCTGGCGGTGTAGCCGTCGTCCTCGAAGACGAGTCCGTGCCGCAGCAGCATACCCTTGGGCCGCAGCAGCAACGGGGCAACGGGCAGGCGCCGCAGCCCTGGCGCCACCACTTCGAGTCGCAACCCCTGCGTGTAGTAGCGATCGGTTGCGGCGAAGAAGTCGTTCTCGTAGACCAGGCGCCAGTAGTGGTCGCGCTGCATGTCGCGCTCCACGCCGAGAGTGCCAATCTCCTGGGTCATGCCAGCTACGGGCCAGAGCAGAACGAGAGCTGACAAGCAGAGCCGCGTCGCGAATGTTCTCATGCCATACGTACGACGCAACGGCCGGCGTGGATTGCACCTACAGCCAACTCACCACCGCGAACCCGAGAAACGTCCCCAGTCCGTTGCCCAAGGCGCCCAGGAGTATACCGGGCAGGATGAGATCCTCCCGACCCAGACTCTTGGCCAGTGCCAGTGCTGACGTACCGCCGCCGACGTTGGCCTGAGACGCGACGGCTGCGCCGTGCAGATCGAGCCGGAAGATCAGGGCTGCGCCGAAAGTCAACGTTCCGTGCACAAGCACGATGATGGTGGCGAGCGTCAACAGCACCACGCCGAGTTCGCCAAGTCCCGAAAGCGCCTGCAGGTCGCAGAACGCGCCGATGACCGCGAGAAACAGGTACACCGCATACATGCCCACCACGCGGACGCCGGGCAGCGCACCCACAGCCGGAACCTGCGCCAGCCCGAGCGCAATCGTGGTGAGGATGAGGATGGAGGGAATCGCAAGGCCGCGCGCGCTGCTGACGTCGGCGAGTGAGTTGGCGAGCAGCAGTGCGCCCGTACCAAGCGCGAGCACGACGGCGAACGACATCGGCGTCAGCGTCTCGCGTTCGGCCGCGAGTTCCACGATCGGTGCGCCGCCGGCTGCCGGCGCGCCTTCGGTGCGCGCCGTCCCGCGCCATCGCACGAGGGCGCGGGGAACGATCAACGTGACGGCCATCCACACCGCCGTGATGATGTTGTCCACGACGATGGTCCCGCCGTACAGGAGCCCCTGCCGCTGCACATCGTATTGCAGGGCGACGGCGTTGAAGTTGATGCTGCCGCCCGTGTACGTACCCGTGAACATGCCACCAATGGCGCGGTAGAGCGGACCAATGGTCGAGGCACCATCCACCACCCACATACCAATGATCGCGCCAAGCGCCGTGCCGACCGCGCCAATGAGGAACAGCAGCAGCATTGGCCGGCCGGCCTGCAGGACTGCACGCAGGTTCACCGGCAGCACGAGCCAGAAAATCGAGATGGGCGCGACATAGGCGAAGATCGCGTCGTACACGGGCACCGGCAGCGCCTCGCTGGACGACGCCGGGATCACGCCGAGATTCGACACGATCGCACCGAGCAGAATCACGAGCAGTGCCGAGCCCATGTGGCGAAATGCTGTCCTGCGCACGAGCCACTCGGACACCACGATCAGAAGTGAGAGGACCGTGAGCAGGTACAGTGGATTCGTTCGCAGGGCGACCATGCCCCAAGCTATGGTACGGGCTGATCCGTCGCTCGGCCGCTCCAACGGTTGTTCGTGCGATTCACGTCGACCAAGCGGAGCTCGGGGTCAAGCTCGATCTGCTGCACCCGACGCCCCACGAACTCGTAGCGCCGCAGGTACTGCCGGCTGTTCGTGCTCCACACCTCCGCCGGATATCGGACATCTTCCGTCGAACCATCCGTGAACGTGAAGCGCGCGCGTATGGGCAGCACGCCTCGCTCAAGGTTGGCGTACCGCACGGTGACCACCGCCGTGTCGCCATGTTGCGTGGTGGACACGGAATCGATCCCCTGATCGAAACGCGCATTTTCCTGGAACCACTCGCGCCAGAACCAATCAAGTCGGCGACCACCCGCGTCCTCCATGGTCCGGAAGAAATCGGTGGGCGTGGGGTGCTTGTACGCCCAGCGCTGGATGTACGTCCGGAATGCGTCGTCGAACGCAGCGGCACCCAGAATCTCCTCACGGAGGAGCTGCAGGCCCACGCTCGGCTTCACGTACGCCGCCTCGCCGAGCAGTCGCGGTTCAATGCGATCCGGACCGCGATTCACCGGTTGATCGAGGCCAACCTCGATGTAGCGCTCGACCAGACGGCGCTCCTCCGCAGCCCGAGTGAGCTGGTCGCCCTTTTCCGGGTAGCGCCGCGCCTCGGAGAACGTGTTGATGAACGTGTTGAAGCCCTCGTCCTGCCACATATAGGCGCGCTCGTTGCTTGCCACAATCATGGGGAACCACATGTGACCGATCTCGTGCGTCACCACG
>JBBSPE010000032.1:0-36007 GCA_038259155.1 Gemmatimonadales bacterium | reverse complement strand
GCTCCGGTTCGCTCGACACTCGGCCCACCCACCAACACGGGCTGCACGCGACGCTCCAGCGCCGCGTCCTTATCCACGTGCTTGCGGTACCCGTCGCGCGTGGTGGCCCCCACCACGCGCAGCTCGCCGCGCGCGAGCATGGGCTTGAGCATGGTGCCCGCGTCCATGCTGCCCTCGGCCTTGCCGGCGCCCACGAGCGTGTGCAGCTCGTCGATAAAGAGCACGACCCGTCCTTCGCTGGAGGCGATCTCCTTGAGCACCGACTTCAGTCGCTCCTCGAACTCACCGCGGAACTTGGCGCCCGCAATGAGCGCGCCGAGATCAAGCGAGAGCAGCTTCTTGTCGCGCAGTGATTCGGGGACGTCGCCGTCCACCATGCGCTGCGCGAGCCCCTCGGCGATGGCGGTCTTGCCGACACCGGGTTCGCCAATGAGCACGGGGTTGTTCTTGGTGCGACGCGACAACACCTGAATCACGCGACGGATTTCCTCATCGCGTCCAATGACCGGATCGAGCTTGCCCTTGCGCGCCGAATCCGTGAGATCGCGTGTGAAGCGCTCGAGGGCCTGATACTGCTGCTCCGGGGTCTGGTCGGTGACCGTGTGCGCACCGCGCACGAGCTTGAGGGCGTCGCTCAGCTCTGTTTTGTCGGCGCCGGCGGCCACGAGCAGCCGCGAGGAGTCGGTGCCTTTGGCCTCGCTGAGCGCGAGCAGCAGGTGCTCGGTGGACACGTACGCGTCGCCGAGTTTCTGCGCCTCCTTCTCCGCCGCATCGATGACCTGCGACAGTTCGCGGGAGAGGTTGGGCTGGGCGTCTGACTGCTTGGCGTAGCGCCCGGCCTCCTGCTCGGCCTGCTGCTTGAGCGTGGTGACGGAGACGCCGACGCGCTGCAGGATGGGAACGACGATTCCTTCGTCCTGGGCGAGGAGCGCCAGCAGCAGGTGCAGGTCGTAGACGAGCGGATTGCCGGCGCGGCGCGCCAGCGAGACGGCGTCGTTCAGCGCCTCGCCGCTCTTCACGGTCAAGCGATCCGGATTGATCATGGGGTGGGTCTCTCACGAGGGAGGGGGTGCCGGCGCGGGTCTGAAGAACGCCGCGACCGCTTACACCTACGTGATATAGCAACACCGGTGCCAGACGCGCGCTGCCGAAACGGCTGTTGACCGCGCTCGCTCGTGGGAGCTAGACAAACGGCGCCCCGGGTCCGCTCACCCGGGGCGCCGCTCATTGTTGTCTCAATCCGTGGCGCTCACTTCACCACGATCATCTTCTTCGCCAGCCTCTGCCCATCGATTTCCAGTATGTAGCTGTAGACACCCGATGGTGCATCACGACCGGTGCCCTTGATCTTGCCATCCCAGTAGGCGACAAACTCGCCGCAGGGTAGCTGCACACCGTTGATTGGCTGGCCACCAGCAACACTGCTGGTGCCACCTTGCAGAACCGGAATCGCAACTTCCCGTGCGAGCACGTTATAGATGCGAAGGGTGACCCGGTGCTGCTGACCCACGTCCTGGCAGATGGGTGTGTCGCCCACTGCGAACGGGATGCGAGTCTCTGGGTTGAAGGGGTTCGGATAGTTCTGACCTAGACTTCCGACCCCACGGCGCACGGTGGTACTGCCTTGTTGCTGCGCACCACCTTGTGCCGCGACATCTCGTGGCATGAACGCGCTGACCGCCAGGACCAAGCCTAGCATTGTCACCATGCGATTCATGTTGTTCTCCGACAGACGAATCAGGGGCCTTGTTCAGTCTCCTGTGTGGGTGAAGGATTACTGCCGTGCTTGCAAGATAGGGACGATCATCGGGGGGTGTCAAGCAACACGGAGCGCATCCGTTCAGCCCCGCGGACTCCGCGCCACCGTCAAGCCACCGATGCGGTCTTCCACACCCCTACCGAGGAGGATGTCACATTCCTTCTGGCAAAACCCCCGATCCGCGAAACAGTTCCACGGTCGAGGCCGCTGTTGCCGCACGCAACGCGCTGCCAGGCTGACGTGTGAGCCGGATCACAGCCAGAATGGCATGCCCCTCCTCTCTCACCAGCTGCCCTGTTCCCAGACTGCCCACGCCTTCAGCGTCCGCGCGTCCATCAGGTGCTCGCCAAGAAACTCCCGGAGCAGCCGCTGATGCGCGCGTCCCTCCACGTCGCCCAGCGGCCGCCCCGCCTGCCCCTCCACCCACGCGCCAATCGTCCGCCGTGCCGCCGCAGGTAGGCGGCGGCTGCCGCCGGCGCGGACCGAACACCGGGCGCACAGCACCCCACCGGCCGCGTGGCTGAACATGAGCGATTCGTCCGGATCAACCGGCGCGTGGCAGGAGGCACACTGTTCGAGCGCGGGAGCGAATCCCAGCTCGGCGACCAATCGCCACAGCATGGCGAGGGCGACCTCCACGGTCGCGTCCGGCTCCGCCGTCGCAAGCTCGTCGAGGGCAAGGCGGGTGACGTCGAACGCCACCGGGGCGTGGTCCTCCGTGACGAGCCGTTGCACGCACTCGGAGAGCGCGGCGGCGGCCGTGAACCGCGCCATGTTGTCGGCGAGCGTGGGGCGCGCACGGGTGACGTCGAAGCCCGTCAGCGTCTGCAGGTCCCGACCCGGCCGCAGGTCCAGCTGTGCCGTGCCCTCGGCAAACAGGTCGAGCGCGCTGCCAAAGCGCCCCGAGGACCGACGCGCGCCACGCGCGAGCACCGACTGCACGCCGTGGTCACGCGTCGCGAGACGGAGAATTCGCGAGGTCTCGAGGTAGTCGAAGCGGTGCAGGACGATCGCGTCGGTGGCAACGAGCGGCATGCACGGAATCTACTCAGCGCAGCCCGATATCCACGCCGCCCTGCCCTGCCGCGAACTCCCGCAGCAACGAGCCGTCTGGCGCGTAGACCAGCACAAACGTGGCCGAGCCCGCGCGCGACTCCAGACAATAAAGCCGACCCAACCCATCGGCGATCCCGGAGGAACATCCGACCGGGCTGCCGCTGGCATCCGCCAGCCAGTCGGCACCGGCAACGCGCACACCACTGGGCGTGAGCGTGGCACCCTCGAACGCGATGGTGCGTGTGCTGAAGTTGATCAGGTCTTCGTAAAAGGACACATAGAGCTTGCCATCCAGGCCAAGCTTGGTGTTCGCGCCATAGCTCCCCGTTGGCATCGCTCGCGAGCCGAGAACGGTGCCGGTCTGCAGGTCTACGCGCGTGATGGCGCCGCCGGCACGCAGCACGTACGGAAACGACGAGAAATCGGCATCCCCACCGGCACTGATGTACGCCACGCCGTCGCGCACGATCGCACTGCCCGACGAGCCGCGGAGAGCGGGCAGCGAGAGCACCTGTCGCGCACCGCCAGCGGCGGGCACCCGAATCAGGCGCATGGGACCGGTTGGGGTGTAATCCACGGCGCAGTTGGCGTTGGCATCGACCACCCACACATCGCCACCGTACTGGAACACGTCGGTTGGGCAGGTGCCCAGATCGGCAATGCGTTCGAACGTCGGCGCGCCGGTGCCCGCGATGGACACCAGCATCACCATGGCCGAGTCGCGAAGCGGAACGCCAACGAGCGAACGACCGCCGCTGCCCACCAGCAGACGCGCACCACCCGGATTGCTCGTTGCCGGCATCTGCACTCGGCGCACCGACGTTCCGACGCTCGAGAGCGCCGCGATGTAGAGCTGGTCGCCGGCTCCCCGGCTTGATGCCGCGACCACCGTGTCGTTGCGCAGGTTGAAGCCGCCAGCGTCGAACTCATCCGACGCACCGAACGGGATGCTCGTACCGGTACCACCCGTGTCGGCCAGCAGGGTGAGGCCGGGCTGGATGAACCCGTCCAGCACGATGATGCCCTCGGCGGCTCGGGGTGCGGTGTCAGTCGGGGTGCTGTCGCTGCACGCAGTAATCACAGCCAGCGCGCCGAGCAGTAACGGGGTGAGCAGCGCGCGACGCGATGCGTGTGTGGTGGCGTTCCGGTGGAAGCGGTTCTCGATGACGGTCATGGAGTCTGCGTGGGACGAAGGGTCAGCGCCAGCGACCAGGAGCGGCCCGGCGCGGGATAGCCGCGTGTAGACTGCCACGCGCGATCGCTGGCGTTGTCGAGGGACAGCGAGAGCAACGCATGGAGTGGCCCGACCACGTGTGATGTGCTCACGGACAGGTCCACGAGACTGACCCCCGCCAGCGTGAAGTCGGGATTGCGCGGGCCGGCGGTGAACGGGCGCGGACCGAGCCAGCGCGTGGCAACGCCCAGGGACATGGCAGACGAGGCGATCTGCAGCAGGGCGCCGCCGGCACGCGTTGGCACGTACGGTGTGGGGATGCGCAGTGCCCCAGTCACAAGCTCCGAGCGATACGCGGTGCCCCACGCCTCGAGCGACACTGGGCCGCGGGACACCGTGCCGCGTGCTTCGACGCCGCGGAGTTGCTCCGTGCCCACATTGTCCGGGCTCCAACCAAAGTTTCCCGGGAACCACACGATCGCGTCGCGCGTGGTGCGGGCCACAAGCGCACCGTCAAGCGACACGGTGGTGCCGCTCCGCGTTTGAGCGCGCCAGCGCGCACGCGCTTCCGCATCGAGCACCACCCGTTCCGCCCGGAGTGCGCGCACGATCAGTCGCTGCGGCGACGCGAAGAACAGGTCGTAGAGCGTGGGCACACGCACGGCCTGAGCAATCCGCGCGCTCACGAGCACCCGTGAGATCGCGCGTTCGGCCGACAACGACGCGCTGGGCAGCAGTCCGTTGCCGCCGACACCGTCGAGCCGTGCGCCGCCCACCCAATCGATGGACAGTGCGCGGAGCGTTGAGGAGATCGAGGCGAACCCGCGAACGCGATCCTGTGCGACGTTGCCCGTTGCCCGCAATCGGTCAGCGCCCAGGCCCGCCCGGAACACCCCCAAGCCCAGCGAACGACGCGCGTCGACATCCACGGAGTACGCGCGCGCCTCGCCATCAAGAACGGGACGGGTGGGGTCACGATACGCGAGTCCAAAGGCCCTGACACCGCCGCTGAACACCGCACGCCCGCGCTGGGTGACCGCGCGTACGAACAGCCGGTCATTCTGCGACCGATCGGCATCGTACGCGCGCACGTTGACCGGCCCGACCATGCCCAGCGACGCATGGGACGCCACCGCCACGATCTGCACGTGAGGTGCCTGCAGTTGTGCCAACACGCTAGTCCGCATGGCGTCATTGTTCACGCGGTCTTCCACTGTGACGCTGCCCGAGGTGGAGCTGCGGTTCACAAAGGCGAAGTCGTTGCGCGCGTCGGAGTACGCGGCGCCGACTCGCAGCGAGGTCGCGCCCTGCCCCAGGTCCGATGCGACCTCAACCCTGCGCGCCCCGAATGCGCCCACGCGCACGCTGGCGAGCGTACCTCGGCCAGACGAGAGTGCGAGTACGCCTCCAGCCGCGCCTGATCCAGTGCCGATCGGATCGCTGCCGGGCGCCACGGTCGCACCGCTCAGCGCGACGAGTGGTACATCACCAAGATTCGCCAATCCGGTGGACGGATCATTCAGCGGCAGGCCATCGAGCGTGACCACGACCTGCTCGCGGCGCGCACCGCGGAGCGAGACCGCAGCGTCGCTGCGTTGTCCGCGCGGAAAGGTGTATGGCAGGAGCGACACCAACCCGGACGTCGACCCAACGCCCAACGTGCGCGCACGATCCGCGCTCAGCGATTCACCGCGACGGCAGGCCGCCTCCGTACGCTGCTCTGCTGCAGGATCTGCCGCGCGCGACACGCCGCATGCATTCGCGCGCGCCGTGGTTGGCGGCAAGACGTGGGCGGCGGGCATCATCGCGGCGAAGACTGTATCCGCCGCCGCGGTCACCACGCCCTGCCACGTGGTGTAGCCGAGCCGACGAATCATGATCGTGTCGGCCGCTGTCGCGTCCACCGCAAAGCACGCGGTGCCGGACACGCGCGGTCCCGCACCCTGCCCCAGTACCTCCCCTCGGACACGCGCAATCGGCGCGCTCGTTGCCGCGTCCAGCGCGCAGACAACGCGGCGCGACTGCGCCGTGACCGCGCTCGGCAGAACGACGAGCGCGACCGCAGGCAGCGTCACCACCTTGATGCACCACCAAACCCGACTCATGCGCCGGACGACCGCGTGCGTGGTCCTCGGCGCAACGGCAGGAGCGCGGGCGCGCCAACCGCGGGGTCACGCGTCACCACCAACGGCCACTCGTACACCCGTTCGAGCACGTCGCCGCGCATCACCTCGTCCGCCGATCCGGCAGCGGCAACCGTACCGTTGGACAGCAACACAATGTGCGGCGCGAAGCGTGCCACCAGATTGAGTTGGTGGCTCACGAGCAACACCGTCTGCCCGTCCGCCGCCAATGTGTCGAGCAACTCGAACACGGCCATCTCGTGTGCGATGTCGAGAAAGGTCGTGGGTTCGTCGAGCACGATGGCGGGCGCTTCCTGGGCCAACGCGCGCGCAATGCGTACCCGCTGCCATTCGCCGCCGGACAGCGTGTCTGTCCGGCGATCCGCGAGGTGCGCCATGCCGGATCGGTCGAGCCCGTATGCAATGGCGTCGCGATCGCCCGGGCCCTCCGGCGTGAACGCACCAAGGTGCACGTGTCGGCCGAGCGAGACGAAGTCACGCACGGACACTGCGAACTGGGCGTCTTCCCGCTGCGGCACAACGGCGACTCGTTTGGCGAACGTGCGCGCGTCCAGCCCGGCAATGGTGTCGCCGTCCACCGTGATGGTGCCTCGCAGCGGCGCGACACGACGCAACAAGGCGCGCACGAGCGTGCTCTTGCCACTGCCGTTCGGGCCAACCACGGCGGTGATCCGACCAGCCGTCGCGTGCAGCGAGACGCCATTCAGCGCGGGAGGGGTGCCGCGGGCGTACGACACCACCAGATCATCGAACGCGATGCCACGGTGCAGCGGTGGCTGCGGCGATGCCCCGGAGGGAGTGCTTGCTGTCATGCGAGCTGCCGCAGACGGGCAAGGAAGAACGGCACCCCCACAATGGCCGTGACGGCGCCGAGCGGCAGTTCGATCGGTGCGCGGATCGCGCGCGCAGCAACATCGGCGGCCACGAGCAGCGCACCGCCGTACACCGCCGACACGAGCAGCATGGGACGGTGGCGGCGCGCACCGAGCGCGCGGGCGAGATTCGGCACCACAAGCCCGACAAATCCGATCAGCCCCACGGCCGCAACGGTGGACGCTGCAAGCCACGATGCCACCAGAAACGTGCGTCGTGCGGCGCGGTCCACATCGACACCCAGTGCAACAGCCGGCTCTTCGCCCAAGGCGAGCACATCGAGATCGCGTGCGCGAACGACGAGCGCGCCGCCGAGCAGCACGAGCGCGGCACCGGTGCGTGCCACCGCGCCCCACGTTGCGTCGGCGGTGGAGCCCATCATCCACCACAGCGCGCCGCGAATGCGGTCTGGCGGTGCGTCCGCCAGCGCCACGAGGATGACCGCGTTGGAGAAAGCCCCAACCACAACGCCGGCCATGAGCAACAGTCGCGGTTCAGCGCGCCCCCCGGCAAAACGAGCCAGGAGCGCGACGACCAACGTGGCGATGCCGGCGCCGCCAAACGCCGCGAGCGTGACCACGCCCGGTGTGCCCCATCCGGCGCTGAGCGCCACCACGGCGCCCACGGCCGCCCCTCCCGACACGCCGAGCAGGTAGGGTTCCGCCAGCGGATTGCGCAGCGTGCCCTGCAGTGCCGCACCGCTGCTGGCCAGTCCCGCGCCCACAAGGGCGGCCAGCAGCACGCGCGGCGCCCGCAGATCGCGAATGATCGCGACGATCTGCTCGTCCCCGGTGCCGCCGAGCGCGTGCCACACGTCCGCGACGGGAATGGAGACGGCCCCGATGCCGAGCGCCAGGAGCATCACCAAGAGCAGGAGCACCACGCCGCCGACCAAGAGTGCGACGCTGCCAGACGAGCCGACGCGAGCGGTCACGGCAGACGGTCCGCGCGATCCGGGTGCAGCAGACGCGCAATGGACACCGCCGCCATGCCGATCATCACGCCGGGCCGGCCCACCACATTCGTGTCGAGTACCGCGACCTGCCGATCGCGAATGGCGCGGACGGCGTTCCACGGCGGACTCGCGATGAGGTGCTGCAGGCGATCAGGGCCCGCGAGCACGAGCGCCGGATCGCGCTTCGCGATCTCCTCGATGGTCACATTGGCCACCGATTCCTCACGATCATCGAATACGTTCACCGCACCGGCAATGGACAGCAGTTCCGCTTCGTAGCTGGCGTGCCCCACCACGAGTACCGGTGAATCCCACGAGGGCCACACGACGCGCGGTTGCGGTGCGCCCGCGACAGCCGCACGAACCTGATCGAGGGTGGCGTCGATGGAATCGACAAGCGCGCGTGCCGCCACCGGCGCGCCCAGCGCATCCCCCAGCGCCCGTGCAGCGCGACGGAAGTCAGCGATGGTGACGGTGCGCAACGCGAGCGTGCGGACACCGGCGCGCTCTAGCGCGGCGGCGGCGGCCCGGTTCTCCGCGGTGGCGTAGAGCAAGACGAGCGTTGGGCGCGCCGCGAGGACGGCCTCCACATTGGGTCGGATGCCGGGACCAACATCGGTGGCCGCGAGCGCCTCGACCGGCCGGTTGTCCCAGGAGGTGCGACCCACAACGCGAGCGCCGGCGCCAATGGCCCACGCGATTTCCGTGAAGGCGGGATTGAGCGAGACCACGCGCTCGGCGTCCGTTGCATCCCGCGGCAGCGGTGCCCCGAAGTCGTCAAGCAGCGCGATTGACGAGGCGTCGCCGACCGCCTGCGTGCTGGCCGTGTTGCTGGCCGTGTTGCTGGCCGTGCTGCTGGCCGTGTCGCTCGCCGTATCGCTGGCCGTGTTGCCTGGCGCATCGCCGCGCGCGCACGACACCGTGACGGTGCCGAGCAGCAGGGCGAGCGCGATGGTACGCGTGAACAACACAGCGGGCGTCCTTTCGTAATGAGAGAGGACGCCCGGGCACGGAGGGAAGAAGCCGCCCATGTCGGCGACGGCGGTGCGCTCCCCAGCGGCACGAGCCCCCCCCTCGAGGGTGTTCGTACAAATCGCGCGCGGGTCGTCTCCTGGCTCCGGGCCGCGCTGCTCAGGTCTTCCCATCCGGTGTCGTGCACCGGACAGTGACGGGGAGAGCAGGCGTGTTGCACTGGCTGGCAGTCGCAATGTGCCCGATACAGTGGCGGGGCCGCGCCGGCATTGAACCGGCTTCCGTGTCCCGCGCGCACGATCAGTTGTCAGTCGGTCCGGACCACGAGTCCAAACCTTCTCTTGCCGAGTCTACACCACCGAGCCGTTGGCAGCAAGCGCCTCGCGGAGCACCGCCGCCAACTCCGCCCGCCGGCGCTCATACGCCGTGCGCACGGATTCCGAGGGATTGCCCTGTCGGGCAAACGCCGCGTCCAGGTCAGCAATCTCTCTGGCGAGACGGTCCGGCGTCGCAACGTCGGACGCTGCCGGGCGGCCGGGGCGGCCAGGTCCCGTGTCGGCCAGCGGTCGCTGCCGGTTGATGCCGGCCCGCAGCACCGACAACAGCACCAGCAGCGCCACCGCCGCCACCAACACGGCCACGTACAGCGTACGCCCGGCGATACCGCCACTCGGCGGCTCCAGGTAAATCACCGTGCCGGGCTGCACATCCTGCGCGAGGAAGCGCTGGAACTGCCGGCCTTCCAGTGTGACCGCCGGAACCGCTGCGAGATCCGCGCCATGCACGTGGGCGTCCGGCTCTTCCATCAGCACCTCGAGCACCACCGCACCGTCGCCGATGCGCAGGTCGAGCGGGAACGCGGACGCAGGCAGGCGATAGGAGACGGAAACCTGCTTGAGTCCGGGCGCGAGGGCCGAGTAAAGCGAGACCTTGCCAATGGACTGCACGAACGCGTCAGCGGGCAGGTCGCCCTGCCCCGCCTGCAGGTCGATGGCCTCTCGTGGGACGGAGAAGGTCCAGGTGGGCTGCGCGTCCGCACTCTCGGGAGCGACAATGGTGAGCGTGCTGTCATTGCTCACCTCGAACACTTCCACCAGCGTGCGATGCGCGGTGCTGTCGGGTGCGCTCACAATGAGGTGTCGACCGCGCACCGTAAGCGGGAAGGCACGCGACGTGGTGTCGAACACGGCGATCTGCGCATCGTCCCCGCGCGTTTCCGGTTCCTTGAGCGGGTTGCTGAAGTACGCGATGCCCCCATAACTCGCCGACACGAAGTACACAGCCTGGTCGCCGCCGCTGGGCGTAAAGCGGAACCGATACGCGCCCGCTGCATCCGTGCGAATCGAGTCGAGCGGACCGGCCAACTCGGGGGCAACCCGATGCAGCACCACCCAGACGTTCGGCACGGGACGCACGGCGGTCGTATCGGACGGTGACTCGGAGGACGTGTCCAACACGATGGGCGTGGTGGGCAGCACCACCCGTCCCTCCACCAACCGCGTGGCATCCTGTGCGTGCACGGTGGTGCCGACAAGCAGCGCGATCAGGCTCGCCAAGCGGCCCCACCAACGGACGGAACACAGCATTGCACTGCCCGACGGGCTCACGGCGTGAACTTCCCGAAATCCTCGGGGCGCAGACTCTCGAGGTAGGCCTTGAGCTGGTCGGCGGTCATTTCCCCACGCGGCGTCGGCAGTCGAATCGCCGAGCCCGTTCCAAAATCCGGCGCAGCGTCCTCCGCTTCATCGTCCTCGGCATCGTCTTCGAGCACGGTGAGCAGGTCTTCCGACGCGAACAGCGGCGCCTCCATGCGCAGCGCAATGGCAATGCAGTCGCTTGGACGTGCATCGACGACCACGAGGCCACCGGCGGTCTCGATGTGCAGCTCGGCGTAGTACGTGCTCTTGCGTACCGTGGTGATCTCGATGCGGCGCAGCACGCCGCCGAGTGCCACGATGAGTGCCTTGCACAGATCGTGCGTCAGCGGCCGCTCGCGTCGCACACCGTTGATCTCGAGCACGATGCTCTCCGCCTCCGGCTGACCAATCCAGATCGGCAGCAGGCGGCGGCCCGCGATTTCACGCAGGACCACCACGTACGAGTTGGTGCTGCTGTCGAGCCCGAGGCGGGCGACGGTGACTTCAATCATGGGTCCTCCGGGACGTGCGCCGCGACGGTCGGGCGACCGCCGGGTTGGCTTCTCCGCACGCGGTATCAGGCGCCGACCGCCCGACGGAGTGCGCGCGCGCGATCCGTGCGCTCCCAGGTGAACAGCGTCCGGGCCGTGCGACCCCGCCCGATGGTCTCCGGCGTACGTCCAAAGTGACCGTACGCTGCTGTGGCCCGGTAGATCGGCTTGCGCAGATCGAGATCCGCAATGATCGCCTTGGGCTTGAGGTCGAAGACATCGCGCACGGCACGCTCAATGCTGCGGTCGCTGACGGCGCCGGTGCCGAACGTGTCCACGAACACCGAGACCGGCTCGGCCACACCAATTGCGTAGGCAAGCTGCACCTCGCAGCGACGCGCCAGCTTGGCGGCCACGATGTTCTTGGCCACCCAGCGTGCCGCGTAGGCGGCCGAGCGATCCACCTTGCTGGGGTCCTTGCCGCTGAACGCACCGCCGCCGTGCCGTCCCATGCCGCCGTACGTATCCACGATGATTTTCCGACCGGTGAGTCCCGCGTCGCCCTGCGGTCCGCCAATCACGAATCGACCCGTGGGATTGATGTGCGTGGTGAGGCGCTTCTGTCGGAACTCCTCGGGGATGGTGGCCGTGATGACGTCAGCGATGATTGCCTTGCGCAACCGCGTGGTGGCGATGGCCTCGTCGTGCTGCGTGGAGATGACCACCGTGTCAACAAACAACGGGCGGTCACCTTCGTAGACCACGGACACCTGTGCCTTGCCATCCGGCCGCAGCCACGGCAGGTCGCCGGACTTCCGACGATCGGCCAGCGCACGCGTGAGGGCATGCGCCAGCTGAATGGGCAGTGGCATGAGCTCGGGCGTTTCGTCGGTGGCGTACCCGAACATCATGCCCTGATCTCCGGCGCCGCCGGTGTCCACGCCCTGCGCGATGTCCACGGACTGCTTGTCGATGGTGCTCATCACGGCACAGGTGTGCGAATCAAAGCCCATGCGCGCATCGGTGTAGCCAATGTCGGCGATGGTCTCGCGCACCACGTCGGGCAGGTGCACATACGCGGAGGTGGTGATTTCCCCGGCGATCACGGCGAGTCCGGTCGTCACCAGCGTCTCGCAGGCCACGCGTGCGTGCGCGTCCTGCGTGAGCAGCGCGTCGAGCACGGCGTCGGAGATCTGGTCAGCCACCTTGTCGGGGTGACCCTCGGTAACGGATTCGGACGTGAACAGGTGACGCTCAGCCACGCGTGCCTCGCACAGGAGAGGAATGAAGAGGGCCGGACTATGGCCGAGTAGACTAGTTTCGGACGGCGGTGCGAGCAAGCGGCGGCGGGCAGTGCTGCCCGTCACCCCTCGCCGAGCGCGACGCGAAGGCGCCGGCGCAGCACGACTTCGACCTCGCGGGCGGTACCGGCTGACGACAGCGCCGCCGTGACGGCGTCGCGTGCCGCGGTGATGGTGACATGGCGAATCAGGCGTTTGACGATCGCCACGGCCCGCGGTGACACCGACAGCTGCCGAATGCCCAACCCCATCAGTGCGAATACCATGAGGGGCTGCGAGCCCATCTCGCCACACACGGCCACGGGCAGGTCGTGCTGGGCGCCGGTGGCCGCCACCTCGCGGATGAGTCGCAGCACCGCTGGATGCAGCGGGGTAAAGCGTGGCGCGAGATTCACGTTGCCGCGGTCCACGGCCAAGGTGTACTGCACGAGATCGTTGGAGCCAATGCTGAGAAAGTCAACGTCGCGCACGAGCGTATCACACGCGATCGCGGCGGCCGGGGTTTCCACCATCACGCCCAGGGGCACGTCGCTCCGGAATGGTACGCGGCGCTCCACAAGTTCCTGCTCCGCTTCGCCCAACAACGCACGCGCCTCGCGCACCTCGTCCACCGTGACCACGAGCGGCAACATGATGCGCAGGTCACCATGAACAGCGGCCCGCAACAGCGCCCGCAGCTGCACCTTGAACAGTGCCGGTTCGTCGAGGCACATGCGAATGGCGCGCCAGCCGAGGAACGGGTTGGCCTCGTGCGGATAGCCGCCCACGGGCAGCTTGTCGCCGCCGATGTCGAAGGTGCGAATGATCACCGGGCGCCCACGAAAGGCCTCGATCACGCGCTTGTAGGCGCGATACTGCTCATCCTCGTCGGGCATGTTTGTGCGCCCGACCACGAGGAACTCGGTGCGCATGAGCCCCACGCCATCCGCACCGCTGGTGGCGGCCATGTCCGCTTCTTCGGGGATGTCCACATTGGCCCGCACAATCACCGTGGTGCCGTCAAGCGTGATCGACTCGGCCTGCGCCACTTCGCGGAGTTCCTCGTCGCGCGCCTGGTCCGCCTCGGCGCGCAGCCGTGCATCGGCGACCTCGCTCTCGGTGGGCGACACAGTGAGCGTGCCCTCGCCGCCATCGAGGATGGCCAGCTCACCGCCGCGCAGGCCACGCGCCGCCTGCCGCAAGCCGACGACTGCGGGCAATCCCAACGAGCGCGCCAGGATCGCCACGTGCGCCGTGGCGGTTCCAGCCTCGGTGGCAATACCGCCAATGGCCTCGCGATCCAACTGCAGCGTGAGGCTGGGCGTGAGGTCGTTGGTGACGAGGATCGCGTTCGAACCTTTGGGCACGTCCACCGGATCGTGGTCAGGCAGATCAAGCAGGATGGACAACACCCGAATGTGCACGTCGGTGAGATCCCCGACGCGCTCGCGCAGCATGGGGGTCTTGTGCCGTGCAAAATGCTGATGCCATTCCAGCATCACGATATCGAACGCCTTTTCGGCGCCGAGATTCTGCCCGATCAGCGCTTCAATTCCGCCAAGCAGTTCGGTGTCACCGAGGATGGAGAGCTGCACATCGAAGATGGCGGCTTCGTCGGCACCCGCCTGCGCTTCGGCACGCGTGCGCAGCGTGACGAGACGCTCGCGCGCCCGCTCGATCGCGGCGTGGAGCCGTCCGATTTCGGCTTCGACCTGCTCGGTGGGGATGAGGCGCTGCCGCACCTCCGGCACCTCCCATCGCAGGAGGTGCACCGGTCCTACGACGATGCCAGCCGAGGCTGGAATGCCGCGGAGGACCGAATCCACTCAGCTCTCCCCGAATCGCGAGGCGACGAGGGCCGCGAGGGCGTCAAGGGCGTCCTCTTCGTCCGGACCCGTGGCCCGAAGCACAATACTGGCGCCGCACTCGGCCGCCAGCATCATGACGCCCATGATGCTCTTGCCGTTTACTTCGAGATCATCGCGCGCAATCGTGATGTCGCTTTTGAAGCGGGAAGCCGCTTTGACCATCTCGGCGGCGGGCCTGGCGTGCAGGCCGTGCTTGTTCACGATTTGAACTGATCGTTCTGCCATCAGAGGACAACCGTCGAATAGAGGACCAGGACCGCCAGTACCCCGAAGAGTAACTGCCATCCTTCCACCTTCCCATGCAGGCGCACCAGGAGCAGCGCGAGGCACGGCGTGAGCGCGACCACCGCCAGCGGCACCGGATCGACGATCGGACCGCCGCCGATTGCCCGGTGTGAAGCAAAAGGGAGGGCGATGCCGGCTACGAGCGCCGCTCCCCGACCAATGTACTTGGGACCCTGTTGGAGCCAGGAGGCGCTCAGCGCGGAGGCCAGGCGCAGCCCCCGCAGCCAGCCGGCACCCAGCCCCCACGCGCGCAAGGCAAAGTGCCCTGTGTTGTACAGCACGAGAAAGCACAACGCCACCCCAAGCGGCCCCCAACCGAGCCCGAAGCAGAGCAAGGCCACGAGCGAGCAGGCCGGGAGCCAGGCCGCCCACACCAGCCGGTCACCCAGGCTGCCGAGCGGCCCGCAGAGCGCCGTACGAAAGCGGACGATCCGGGCGGGCTCGGTACCGTCCAGCTCCGCGCGTGCGAGCGCCCCGACCGCAAGGTTCGCGAGATACGGATGGGCGTTGAAGTACGCACACTGCCGAGCGAGCGCTTGCCGGTACGCAGGCCCCGACGGTCCGCCGGGCAGGTACCGCAACGCAGGTTCCACGCAGAAACCGATTCCGTTGCCACCCAGGATCTCGTAGTTCCAGGAACCCTGGATAGCGAGACACCGCACGAACATGGAAACACGGGTGTGCAACGGCAGCTGCAGGGGCTTGGCGCCAGGCGCCACCATGAACGAGCCCGTCGCATCAGGCACCGTCGCGCCCGCGTCAGGCGGAACCGCCGGAGTGTCAGCCACGGAAGCCCACCAGCACCGAGCCCACGACCAGCCCCGCGACGAACAGGCGACGCGTGACCGAATAGCCATGAAATACCTTCCACACCGCGGACGCGGCGACGGCGGCGGCTCCAATGATGAGCACACCACGCGTCTCCACGGCCCCCAGACGCCAGGCGCCGATGGCCCACGTGGTGGCCGGCCACGCGCAGAGCGTGGCCACAAGCGTGAGCAGGCCGGCGCGCGCGAGGTCCGCGGAGAGGCCGAACACCTGCAGCGCCACTACCGTGCGCATGGAGCCGGACGCAAGGGAATCCAGCCGTGGCCGAGCCCACCGCGCGATCAGGCGGCGGTGTTGCACCATGGTCCAACCGCCAAGCCACGCGGTGGCGATAGCGGCCATCACCCCAATCACCCAGGCGCCGGGATCTGGCAGCAAGCCATGCTCCGCGCCGCGCGTGCCCACCAGCGCGCCCACAACCGACGCACTGCCCCATTCCGGATAGCGTGACGCGCCAAACGGGAGCGTCTCCAGCGCGAGGCACTCCAGGGCAACGCCCACAACAAGACCGGCGGCCGGCGCGCCGGCGAAGGCGCCCGTCAGCGTCGCGCCGACGATCGGGCGGGAAAACATCATTTGCGGAAAACTGACGACATCCAGTCCGAGCACGGCGCCCAGCAGCATGAACGGCAGAAAATCCACCACAAGGGCGAGCACCGGCGTCAGGCGTCCTGCCCGGCGGCCAACAGCTCATCCAGTGTGACGGGCCGTGCGCTCGGTACATCCTGCGCCGTGACCACCACCCCGTGCTGCTGCAGCTCGCGCAACTCACTCTCCTCGGCGGGCGTGAGAAAGACATAGCGAAGACGCTGCGTGCGCCCCTCCGCGTGGTGCACGCCACCCAGATTGACCGCCTTGATGCCCTCGCTCGCGCTCACGAGTCGCGCCATGGAACCAATGCTGCCGGTGAGCAGCAGGCCCGGCCGCGGATCGGCAACGAAGGCGGGAAGCAGCGCCGGCGCGTCGTTGACCGACGAAAAGAACACCTCCAGTTCGGGCGGCACCCCCATGCGGTAGAGCTCCTGCTCCCAATCGCTCGTGGCCACGTCGTCGTCCACGAGCACAATGAACTTGATCTCGAGCGGCTGCCCCCAGCCCACCACGACCTGGCCGTGAATCAGACGGTCGTCTACGCGGTAGAGGAGCAGACTCATGCGGAACCACTGTGCACAGTGAGCGTGTGGCGCGCCTTGTCCGCGGCGGTCTGCAGCATGTGGGTCAGCTCGGCCAGCGCCGGAATGCGCGTCCCGAGTGGTCCCTCCACGGCGAACAGAAACTCCATGAGGACCGCCACGTTGGTTCCGGTCACGAGCAGCACATCCGGTTGGGCGCGCTGAAGCCGTCGCGCCGCCATGGTACAGCTGCCCGCGGGGAGGTCGGTGAACACGATGCGCGCTGCGGCGCCTTCGAGCGCCTGACCGATCGCCGCCTCAATGTCCGCCGGGCCCAATCCGACGTTGCTCACGGCCGCAAACGCGTTGCCGCGACCGGTGATCTGATCCACCGCCGAGATCAGCCCCTGTGCGAACCGCCCGTGCCCCGCGACCACTGCCACGACGACTGGCGTGTCACTCACTCGTCGTCCTCCAGCAGATAGCGTTGCGTGGGTCCGCTGCGGCGCTGCATGTCGCTGATGAGCATTTCATTGAACGCGGTCGCGGAATCGTAGCCTCGATGATAGCGCAGAAGATGGTTCATCGCGATGACCTCGGCGATGACCGTGATGTTCTTGCCGGGGTTCAGATGCACCGTGATGCGCGGCAGGTCCACACCGAGCACGTTCACCGTCTGTACGTCGAGGCCGGTGCGGTCAACATGGGCCTCGCCGTCCCACGCTTCGAGGATGACCACCACCTCCAACCGTTTCTGCTGACGCACCGCCTTCACGCCGAAAATGGCGGGTACGTCGATGAGGCCAACGCCGCGGATCTCCATGAAGTGGCGCTGGCGCTCGTGTCCACGTCCGATCAGTACGTCGCTGCCCTTGCGCGACACGAACACGAGATCGTCGGCCACGAGCCGATGGCCGCGCTCCACCAAATCGAGCACGCACTCCGATTTGCCGATGCCACTCTTGCCCGTGAAGAACAGGCCAACGCCAAATACATCGGCCAGCGAGCCGTGCATCGTGGTGGTCGGCGCGAACTGGTCGGCGAGATACGGCTTGATGAGTCGATAGAACTCGGCCGTCTTGAGGCTGGAACGGAGCACGGCCACGCCGCACCGGTCCGCGACCTCGACGAGTGGCTCCGGCGGTTCCAGCCCCTTGGTGACGAACGCGCAGGGGATGGGGAAGTCAAAGAACTGCGTGAGGTTCGCCGTGCGCGTGTCGTCGTCGAGCGACCGAAGATACGTGATTTCCGTTTCTCCGAGCACCTGGATGCGCTGGTAGGGAAACCGATTCAGATAGCCGGAAAGGGCGAGCCCCGGGCTGGACGCCTCGGGGCTCGTGATCTCGCGGTCGTGACCGACGGAATCACCCAGTTCCTCCAACTGCAGCACATCCCGCATCGTGTCGAGCAGCTTGCCGACCGTCAGGCGCGTGGTCACTCCGGCGGGGCCTCGGGCGGATGGGAGCGCGGACGATACGACCGTCGGGACTTGGCGACCTGCACTTCCAGCCGATGCACGGCCTGTGCGAGCGCCGGCTCGTACCGCCGATCGAAAGCGCGTGCGACAAGATCTCGACGGCGTGGCGCCTGCAGGACGATCTCGACCCGTTTGGATGGCCCATCGCCCTCGAACCGCACGATTGCCGTGACGACGCGTCGCAGGCGCACGCTCAGGCGCTGGACGGCGCGTTCGGCCTTGAGGCGCAGGGACTCCGGGACATCGGCGTGGTGCGCATGCAGGATGATTTCCATTCAGCCAGTTCCTCGCCGGCCCACGATCTCGCGAAGGTGGGCCTCGGTGTGTTCGGCCGCCCGCTCCCAGGTGAACCCGGTGGCGAACGTTCGCGCCGCCTCGCCAAGGCGCTCCACGAGAGCGCGATCAGCGGCAAGTCGGCGCATTGCCTGAGCCATGGCTGCGGTGTCCCCATGACGGACCAGATAGCCGGTCACGTCGTGCTGGACGGATTCGCGAATACCCGGGGAGTTCGACGCGATCACCGGAGTTCCGCTCGCCGCAGCCTCGAGATTGGTAATGCCCCATCCCTCCTTGGGAGATGCGAATGCCATAGCCCATGCGCGTCGGAGCAGGGCCTGCTTACCCGCTTCATCGATCCGGCCGAGAAACCGCACCCGGTCGGCTACACCCAGGGTTCGCGCCAGCTGCTCCAGCACCGGCCGATAGTTTCCGGCCCCTGCCACCTCGAGCACACCGTCCGAGACCCCACTCTCTGCGAACGCCCGGAGCACCAGATCGACGCCCTTGTAACGCTGCAGGCGACCGAGGTACGCAAACACAGGACGATCTGCGCGCGCGGTCGCATCCGGAGTGTACTGCGCGGTATCGATCCCGGGGAAGATCACCCGGATGGATTCGCGCGGAATTCCCCGGCCGACCAGGTCGTCCCGGGTGCTCTCGCTGATCGCCTCGAAGGGCACCCCCCGATACATCCACGGCAGCGGACGCTCCGCCAGCCAGACGGCGGTGGCCAGCGGCACGGAGAGCTCGCGAAAGGCCGTGGGGCCGAAGAGATGGGGTACCAGCGCCACCACGGGCACCCGCGTCCAGCGGGGCGTGTAGATGGGAACCTTGTTGATATCCTCCACCAGGACGTCCGGGTTCCAGTCGGCGACGTGCGCGTTCCAGTAGGCGCGCGCCTTGAACGGGAAGCTCTGCCGGGTACCGACGCGATGCACGGCGATGCCATCGAGCAATGCCCTGGGTGCACAGCCGGGCCACCCGCCGCACAGGAGGGTGACCTCGTGCCCACGGTTGACCAACCCGCCGAAAATTTCATGCAGATGGATTTCGGCACCGCCAGCCAGTGGGTTCTCGCGGCACTGCCAGTTCACGACCACGATGCGCAGACCGCGCACGGTCACAGAGCGCCCGACCGCCGCGCGTACGCGTCCAGGACCCCGTTCACGAAGCGCGCGCTGCGCGCCGTGCCGTAGCGTTCGGCCAGGTGGATGGCCTCCTGCAGCACCACGCGCGGCGGCGTCTCGCCCCGAAGGAACTCGGCCGCGGCCAGGCGCAGCACGCTGCGTTCAATGGCCCCCAGGCGCTCCAGACGCCAGTTGGCAGTCACCTCGGCCAGCGACGCGTCCACCTCGGCCGCGCGTTCCACGATGATGGCGATCAGCGCTGACGCGAACTGGCGCTCGGCCGGTTCAATGGCGAGATCGTCCCACAGCTGCACCGCGATGCGCTTGAGGTTGCCGTAGTCGCGGAGATCAGCCGCGTAGAGCGCCTGCAGCGCGCGCGCCCGGCCGCGGGTTTCCACACGTTGCACCTTGCGTCGCGACGGGGCGCCGTCGCGACGGCCGCGCGACGAGCGACCGGAGGTCGGGCGATCCGACTTCGGGCGGTCGAACTTCGGCTGGTCCGAGGTCGGATGCTCGGTGGCCGGCCGAACCGGAGGCACGGCGACCGACGGCCCTTCCCAGAACGCGTCATCCCGGAGATCGGCCATCTCAATCACCGCCTGACGCATCGTCATCATCATGTTCCGCATCGTCCGCGTTGTCTGACAACGGCTCAAGGCGATCGAACAGGTCGAGCATTTCGAGCAGAGCCAGCGCGGCGTCCCACCCCTTGTTGCCGTGTTCGCCGCCGGCGCGTGCTTCCGCCTGCGCCATCGTATCAGTGGTGAGCAGCCCCAGCGTGACAGGCGCGTCAAACTCGCGGCTCGCCTCCGCCAGACCGCGCGCCGATTCGCCGGCCACGATGTCGAAATGCGGGGTCTCGCCGCGAATCACAGCACCGATCGCGACCACTCCGTCAAAGCGACCCGTGGCGAGGGCCTTTCGGGTGGCCATCGGCAGCTCCCACGCGCCGGGCACCCAGCAGACGTCCACGTCACCGAAATCGGCGCCGTGACGCACGAGCGCGTCCACCGCGCCCTCCGCCAGACGGGTGGTGATGCTCTCATTGAAACGACTCGCGACAACGGCGATTCGCCGTCCTTCGCCGCGCGGTTCTCCAGAAAAGTCAGCCATGAACGGTCACAGGGCGAAGAGATGACCGAGCTTGGTGCGCTTGGTCTCGAGGTAGCTCGCGTTGTCGTCGGAGGCCGCCGCCTCGAGACGCACACGATCGTGCAGCGCGAGCCCGTAGCCGTCGAGGCCCACGAGCTTGCGGGGATTGTTGGTGATGACGCGGATCGTGCGCAAGCCGAGATCAAGCAGGATCTGCGCACCGATGCCGTAGTTGCGCAAATCGGCCTTGAAGCCGAGTTGCTCGTTGGCCTCGACGGTGTCGGCGCCCTGATCCTGCAGCGCGTAGGCCTTGAGCTTGTTGATCAGTCCGATGCCCCGCCCTTCTTGGTCGAGGTACACGATCACACCGCGTCCCTCGCGTTCCATCATGCGCATGGCCGTTTCCAGCTGCCACCCGCAGTCGCAGCGGCGCGAGTGAAACACATCGCCGGTGAGACAGCGCGAGTGCATGCGCACCAGCACGCCCGGTGCGTCGCTCGCATCGTCGGCCGTGACGTCGCCGTACACGAGCGCCACGTGTTCGCGTTCGTCCACCTCGTTGCGATAGCCGACAATGCGCCACTCACCAAAATCGGTGGGCAGGCGCGCTTCGGCCTCACGGTGGACGAGCCGCTCCGTCTGCAGCCGGTGCGCCACCAGCTGCGCCACCGTGATGAACGTGAGATCGTGCTCGGCGCAGAACTTCTCGAGGTCGGCGCGCCGCGCGGTGGTGCCGTCGGCGTTGAGCACCTCGCAAATCACGCCCGCGGGCCGCAGTCCGGCCAGGCGCGCCAGATCAACGGCCGCCTCGGTATGACCTACGCGCTGCAAGACACCGCCGTCGCGCGCGCGCAGCGGGTGGATGTGTCCGGGCACGCGCAGATCGGCTCGCGTGCTCTCGGCCTTCACTGCAGTGCGAATGGTGATGGCACGGTCGGACGCACTGATGCCGGTGGTCACGCCAAACCGCGCCGCCGCATCGATGCTCACCGTGAACGCGGTGCGCATGGCTTCCGTGTTGTCGTCCACCTGCTGGGAGAGGCCGAGGTGGTCGGCCCATTCGCTCGTGATGGCAAGGCAGATCATGCCCTTGGCGCCGAGCATGAAGTTGATCATTTCGGGCGTGACGAGTTCCGCGGCGCAAATAAGGTCGCCCTCGTTCTCGCGATCTTCATCGTCGGCCACGACAACGAACTTGCCGGCGCGCAGATCCTCGAGCGCACGGGCGATCGAGTTGGGTTCGCTTGGCGTGGACGCAGCGCGTGTGTTCGACGCCGCGTCGGGCGTGTGCGGAGAGCTTGGGGACATCAGGACTGCACCTGGGCAACAAGATGAGGCGCCACCAATCGGGCCACGTGCTTGGCAAGGACATCCGCCTCGACGTGCACTGCATCGCCAACGGCGAGGGTGCCCAGCGTGGTGTGGCAACGCGTGTATTCGATAATGGACAATTGCACGCCGTGATTCGGCAGCAGCGCATTGACGGTGAGGCTCACGCCGTCGACCGTCACGGAACCGTGCGGCGCCATGAGCGACGACAACTCCGGAGACAACTGCAGGTCGAACAGCCACGCGTCCTCGCGCGTGGCCGTGCGCCGGACGCGGGCCACGGCGTCCACATGTCCGAGCACGAGGTGCCCGCCCAGCCGATCGCCGAGCTGCAGCGCGCGCTCGAGATTCACGCGGTCTCCCGCCTGCCACGCGCCGATCGCGGTGCGATCAAGCGTGGTGACAACGGCCGCGCACGTGAACCACCCCGCCCCGTGCTCACGCACCGTGAGACAGGCACCGTTCACGGCAATGCTCTCGCCCGGCACGAGATCCTCGTACCGGCACGCGATGCGCAGTGTGCGCCCGACCGCCGCGTCGTCCACCGTGTCGATGGTGCCGACATCATCCACCAGCCCCGTAAACATCCCGCCCTCACGTTTCACAAACAGCGTAGGTGGTCATTGAGTCGTCGCCGAGGGCGCGACGCGCAACCACGCGCCAGCGAATGCCCTCGGCCACCGTGCGCGGCGGCAACGCCGCAAACGCCGGGAGTGCACCACTCCCGAGAATGACCGCTCCCTGAATGATAATCAGTCGGTCCACGACATTCGTGCCCACCAGGCTGCTGGCCAGCCCGGCGCCCCCCTCCACGAGCAGATGTTGCACCCCGCGCCGGTGCAGCTGCTCGAGTGCCTCGTCGAGCACATTGGCCTCCAACACCGTCACGCCGGCGGCACGCAGCAGGAGGCGACGCTCCGAATCCGCCTCGTCGCGCGGCGTGCGGCTCGCCACCACGAGCACCGGTGCCGCGTCCACGGTGCGCACCAACTGGCTCGCCAGCGGCAGTCTCGCGTTCCGGTCGAACACCACGCGAACCGGAGGGGTACGCGGCGCGGCGCGGAGCCGAGCCGTGAGCAGCGGATCGTCGGCAAGGGCGGTGCCGATTCCGACTGCCACCGCGTCCGCGCCGGCGCGCAGGTGCTGTACGGCGGCGCGCGCGCGGCGGCCGGTGATCCAGCCCGGCTCCCGGGTGTGGTCGGCCAGCGCGCCGTCGAGCGACACCGCCAGCTTGAGGGTGACCCAGGGTCGCCTTGGACCGTGGTTTGCAGCGGTCTGGTGGGCAGCGAACACAAAAGGCGCAATGAGCTCGGCGCTGGCATCCGCCAGCACGCCCTCGCGCACCGACACACCAGCCTTTCGCAGCCGCTCCGCGCCGCCCGCGGCGACGGCATTGGGATCGCCAAGCGCGTACACCACGCGCGTGATCCCCGCTTGCATGATGGCCTCGGTGCACGGTGGCGTCTTGCCCGTGTGGTTGCACGGTTCCAGTGTGACGTAGAGCGTGGCATCACGGGCGGCGTGGCCAGCCGCCGAGATCGCCATCACCTCAGCGTGCGGCCCGCCGAAGCGCCGATGCCAGCCCTCACCCACCACCGTGCCGTTCCGGACCACCACCGCGCCCACCAGCGGATTGGGCGCGACCTGGCCCCACCCGCGTTCGGCGAGCGTGAGCGCGCGCCGCATGTGGCGCACATCCTGCGCGTCAGAAGCGGAAGCCGAATCCAAGCGAGCCGTAGCGATAGCCCTCGTTGGCGCGACGATCACCGAACGTGTTGATGGTCTCGCGGATATCACCCGCCTGCGATTGTCCGACTTCGAGCACGAGCTGGGCGAACGGCAGGCCGAGCGAGAGGTTGAGGAAGGCCGTGTTGCGCGAGGTACGCTCCTCCAGCAGGCCGGTAACGACTACCGCGCGCACGGGCTGTCCGCTCACGCGCTCGTTGAGTGTGGCAACCGCGGAGGTGCTCGCCGAAATGTTGTCGCGGCCAATGCCACCACCAAGGGCGAACAGGCCGAAGCGCTTGTTGGCCGTGAGCCGCACGGCGGTGGTGGAGACCTTTGTGTCATTCACGGCAATCGTGTCGTTGGCCGTGAAGTAGGCGGTGCTCGAGGTGGGCAGGCGCCGGCGACTCACCGAGACGGCGACGCCCGGGACGAGCGCTGATTCCTGCAAGAGGCCAAGCCGCACCCCCACACTCGCCGCCACGCCGCCGCCATCACTTTCCACCGACACTTGATCGCGGCTCACACTGGGGATCACGGTGATACCCAACAGCAAATCGACGCCGCCAACGTTGGTGAGACCGACAGGAACTCCACGGTAGAGACCAATGCCGACATCAAGTGATGGCACAGGCAGCGGAACGCGCGTCGCACCAAAGTTGGAGGAAATGGGCTGCGTGGACGAGCCAAAGCTCACGTCATTTTCCGGAACGAAACCTTCAACGGCGGTGACCCGCAAAACCGCCGACCGCTTGCCCCAACCGCCCAATGCCCCGCCCTCGCCGAGCATGGCATTGCCGCCGGACAACGCGACACCAACCTGTGGAGCGAGAAAGCGAAAGATATCGGCTGACTTGACGCAGGCGTCCTGCACATACCCCGCGATGAGTCCGGCGGCGCCGCACGTCTGGGCTGCGGCCGGTGCGCTCCGAGTGAGGAGTGCGCCGCTGAGCGCGACCGCGAGCGCAAGGACGCGCCGAACGCTGCGCGAGCTCTGCGCGGGCGCCGCTTGCGACCGCGACCGCATCTGCGCTCGCATCGGCGCGCTCACTACCGCGACGCCTGATCGAACCGCACCACACCGGATCCCGGCACCACGTCCCCGAGCACCCAGGACGCGATGCCCTGGGACTCAGCGCGCGCCTGTACGCGCGCCACGTTGTCTGCGCTCACGATCACGACCATGCCCACTCCCATGTTGAAGGCCCGGAACATCTCCTCGCGGGACACCCGTCCTGCCTCCGCGAGTACCCGGAACTCCGAAGGGACGGTCCATGTGGTGGTGTCGATCACAGCATCGCAGTGATCAGGGAGCGCGCGATTGAGGTTACCCGGCAGCCCTCCGCCGGTGATGTGCGCCATCGCCGATACGGCGGACAGGATGGGCTGCATGGTGGGCAGATACGAGCGGTGCACCTTGAGCAGCACGTCGGCCACCGTCGCCCCATTCGCGTCGGGGAACGCGTCGTGCACGCCGAGCCGCAGCCGTTCGGCCACAATGCGTCGGGCCAGCGAGTAGCCGTTGGTGTGCAGGCCGTTGCCTCCGAGCGCGACCAGCACCTGGCCGGCGCGCACGCGTTCGGGGCCCAACACCGCGTCTTCGTCCACAATACCCACGATAAAACCAGCGAGATCATAGTCGGGCGCTGTGTACACGCCAGGCATTTCGGCCGTCTCGCCGCCAATGAGTGCCGCGCCGTTTTCACGACAGCCCGCCGCCACGCCGGCCACGACCTGCTCCACCACCGCCGGCTCCAGCTTGCCGAAGGCGACGTAGTCGAGGAAAAAGAGCGGCGACGCCCCCTGCACGAGAATGTCGTTGGTGCAGTGATTCACGAGGCAATGCCCGATCGTGTCATGCCGATCGGCTTCAATGGCCACCTTGATCTTGGTGCCCACACCGTCCGCACTGGCCACGAGCGTTGGCTTGGCCGTGACCATTGGCACGCGGAACATGCCACCAAAGCCGCCGAAGGCGCCGCGAGCGCCGGCCGTCATGGTGGACTCCACCAGCCGCTTGAGCCGCCACTTGGCGTCGTCGGCCGCCTCAATATCCACGCCGGCGCTGCGATAGCTCATGGGATCGCCATCACCCTGCGGCGAAGGCAGCGGCGGCTCCAGGTCCGGACGCTCGTCGGGCCCCGGGCTCACGCCGGCCACTCAGCGTCAAAGGCCACAAGCTGGCGGAACTCTTGGACGCGGGCCTCGATGTCATCGCGCGTGATATCGAGCAGACGGGCATTGGAAAACTTCTCCACGGCGAACGAGCCCATGGCGGAGCCCACCACCACCGCGCGGCGCAGCGCGCGCTCGCTCAGGTCGTTGGTGCTCGCGAGATAGCCAATGAAGCCGCCCGCAAACGAGTCGCCGGCACCCGTGGGGTCAAACACCTGTTCGAGCGGATACGCCGGCGCGAAGAACACGTTGTCTCCGTTGAACATAAAGGCGCCGTGCTCACCCTTCTTGATGATCACGTGCTTGGGCCCGCGCTCGAGAATCCAGCGCGCAGCGTGCACGAGGTTGGACTGCTCGGTGAGCTGCCGCGCTTCGCCATCGTTGAGCGTGATCAGGTCCACGCGCCCCAACAGTTCGATGAGCTCAGGGCGACGGCTCTCGATCCAGAAGTTCATGGTATCGCACGCCACGAGCTTGGGCGCCGTGACCTGGTCGAGCACCTGCAGTTGCAGCCGCGGATCGATGTTGGCGAGAAACACGAACGGCGCCGCACGAAACTGCTCGGGAATCTTGGGCGCAAAATGCGAAAACACCCCGAGATGGGTTTCGAGTGTTTCGGCGGAGTTGAGGTCGTGGCGATAGCGACCGCGCCAGCGAAAGCTGCTGCCGGGTGTCTGCTCGAGGCCGGCGAGATCCACCCCGCGTGCGCGCAGCGGCTCGAGCTGCTCAAGTGGGTAGTCGTCACCCACGACACCCACTACCTGCACCGGCGCGAAGTGCGACGCGCTGGACGCGAAGTAGGTGCCGGAGCCTCCCAGCACGTCATCGGCGCGACCGAAGGGCGTTTCGACGGAATCGAGGGCGACGGAACCAACCACCAGTACGGTAGCAGCCTCCTTGTGCGCCTGGTGGATGCGGGGCGACGAGTGGGCGTGGGACTGGACAGGCGTGTTCACATCCGCTCCGGGGCGGTAAGACCGAGAAGGCGCAGACCGGCGGACAGCCCGAGCTGCGTGGCACGCGCGAGCACGAGTCGCGCCTGCGTGATCTCCTCGGGTTCACCGAGGACATGATGTTTGTGATACCAGAGGTGCCCAAGGCGCGCCGTCTCCAGCAGCCAACTGGCCACGCGATGCGGTTCGCTCGCGTCGGCGGCCGACGCCACAATGGCCGGAAAATCGAGCAGCGATTTCACCAGCTCCACTTCGGCCGGCTCGGAGAGCACCGAAAGATCGACCCCCTCGCCACTGATGGACGTCGCATCGATTTCACCCACGCGGAAAATGCCGCTCATGCGGGCGTGCGCCATCTGGATGTAGTACACCGGATTCTCCTCGCTCTGCGAGCGCGCGAGATCGATATCAAACACCAGCTGCGAGTCGCCCTTGCGCATGAGGAAAAAGTACCGCACCGCGTCGCGCCCCACTTCGTCAATCAGATCGCGCACGGTGACATACGCGCCGGCGCGCTTGGAGATTTTCACTTCCTCGCCCGCGCGTACCACCGTGACCATCTGGTGCAGGACATACTCGGGATAGCCGGCCGGAATGCCCATGTCCATGGCCTGCAGTCCGGCGCGCACGCGTGTGACGGTGCTGTGGTGATCGGCGCCCTGCACGTTGATCGCGCGTGTGTAGCCGCGCTCGAACTTCGTGACGTGGTACGCCACGTCGGGCACGAAGTACGTATAGTCTCCGCCCTTGCCCACGCTCTTCCGCATGACGCGATCCTTGTCGTCGCCAAACGCGGTGGTGCGCAGAAAGAGCGCGCCCTCTTCTTCATACGTATTGCCGCTGGCCTGGAGCGCCGACACGGTGCTGGCCACACGGCCATCGCTGTAGAGTGAGCTCTCGAGATAGTACGAGTCGAACTTCACGCCAAACGCCTGCATGTCGAGATCCTGCTCGTGGCGCAGTGCGGCCACGGCAAACGTGCGCATGGCGTCGAGGTCGGTGCCGGCCGCGTCTGCCGGATGTTGCGCGACGTATTGCTCGGCAATCTCGCGGATGTATTCGCCGTGGTAGCCGCCCTCGGGCAACGCCAACGCATCGCCCGCCAGCTCGCGTACGCGGGCCTGCACACTGCGCGCGAGATTGGCGATCTGCGTGCCGCTATCGTTGTAGTAGAACTCGCGGTCCACATCCCAGCCGGTGGCTTCGAGCAGTGCGCTGATGGCATCGCCGAGCGCGGCCTGTCGGCCGTGGCCCACGTGCAGCGGACCGGTGGGATTGGCGGAGACGAACTCTACGCACACCTTGGCGCCGTGTCCCACGTTGCTGCGGCCCCACTCGGCCGGTGCGGCGAGGATCTGCAGCAGGCCGCGCGCCTGGAATCCCGGATCGAGCCGGAAGTTGATGAAGCCGGGGCCGGCGATGTCCGCCCCGGTCGCACCGATGGACGGCAGGTCCATCGCGCCAATCAGCGCCTCGGCGATGTCTCGCGGCTTGCGGCCGAGCACCTTCGTGAGCGTCATGGCCACGTTGGACGCCCAGTCGCCGAACGCTGGATCGCGCGGGCGCTCAAGGTGCGGCGTGATGTCGTCGGGCGCACCAAGTGTGCGTGCGGCGCGCGCAATTTCGGCGCGCAGGGCCTCGGCCTGATTCAATGGAGTATGTGGTCGCAGGAACGGCGGTGCCGGGGCGCGGAGTGCCCCGGCGGTCAGTCCGCTTTGGGCGGCTTGGGCGTGCTGCTCGGGGCAGACGGCGTGCTGGCAGCGGGCGCCTTGCTCTCACTCGGCTTGGACTCGCTGGTGGACGCGGGCTTGGACTCGCTGCCAGACTCCTTCTTGCCAGCGCCCCCTGCATCACCGCCGGACTCGCCTTTGGGCGCGGCGTCGGTCTTGGGCTTGGCGGACGAGTCGCGCTGATCCTTCTTGCCATCCTTGCCGTAGTCAGTGATGTAGAACCCACTGCCCTTGAACACGAGGCCGGCGCCACCGGTGATCATGCGCACGGCGTCCCCGTCCCCGTTGGGGGAGGGGATGGTCTCGGGGACTTCCGAAATCTTGAAGAACTTCTCAATGACGGTGCCGTCGGGGCACCGGAACTCGTAAGTCGGCATCGTTTCACTACTTAGGTTGAGTCGGCCAGCAACCCTTCAAGGTACTGCCCCCGGGCGCGCCGTTCAACTGGCGCCGGCGCGTTTCTCGGGGGCTGGCGGCGGCAGCAGACGATCCGCCTCGCGCGCGGTCCGCTCCGCGTCCTCCCACCGCGCGTAGAGCGCGCCGAGCTCGCCGGCCATCGCGCGGCGTTCGTCGTCTTCGTGGAGTGCCATCTCGAGGGCGAGCAACATGCGCGAGGGATACCAGAGCACGCCATCGGCGGGAACCGATTCACCGGTGAGTCCCAATACCGCGAGGCTCGACCGGCGTTTGGCGCGAACCGTGGTGCGCAGCAGGCCTGACGTCGTTCCCGCGTCTTCGACAATCTGCACGGCATCCCCGACGGCGCGTGCCCCTCCACCCGACCGATTGAGGGCCGGAAGGATTTCACCCAGTGCCCGCAGTGCGTGATCCCCGTGCAACTCCACCGACGTCGCGGACAGCGCGGCCCGTTCCGACACGCCAAGTCGTGCGAGCAACTGTCCAGCTGGCCGCGTGCCTCTCGCCTTGACGATCAGGCTCGGTGAACCGCTCGCGGGATCCAGCAGGCGCGCCATGTACAACTCGGCTCGCGTGAGCTGAAACGCCTGTCCCGCCGCATCGTGCACACGCGCTGCCGCGAGACGGTAGTGATGGAACAGCATCCCGAGGTTTGCGATCTGGGAAATGCCGCCAATGGTGATTCCGACAGCGGGACCGGCCACGGCCACACCGGCTGCGGCAGCGGCGGCCACCGCGCCATACCCAATGATTCGCCGCCGCCGCCGCCCGAACTGATCGCCATAGCGCCACGCTGCAAACTCCGGGCGCAGCGGCCGCCCGATGCGCACGAGCTCCAGCCCCTCGGGCAGCCGGGCCAGCGCAATGTTGTCGGTGGCAACGCGCCGAGTGGTGGCACGATACTGACGCTCGGCCTCCTCGATCGCCTCCCATCGCTCGTCGAGCGGGGTGAGGTTCCAGCGCTCGCACTTGGGGCAGACCACCCACAAGCGCCCCTGATCGGCATCAAACGCGAGGCGACGACCAACCGGGAAGTGCTCAATGACCTCGTTCGCCCCCAGACTCCCGCTGCAGAACAGACACGTGGTGAACATGCCAACTCTACGCGGGATGCGGTGCCGATCGTTTCAGCGCCGCCCGCGGCGCGATGGCCTCGCGGAGCTATCCCGGCTGGTACCGCCCCCATACACTCTCAAGCGCGCCGGCGATCTCACCCACCGACGCGCGAGCCCGCACCGCGTTGATGATCAATGGCATGAGCGGCTCGCGCGCCGCGGCACTCGACCCGAGATACGACGGCGCGGCCTCGCGCAATGCGACGAGCGCAATCGCCACTCCGTCCTGATCACGTGACGACTTGGCGTGCTTGAGACGAGCCGTCTGATCCTGTTCGAGCGCGGAGAAGTCGGGGGCGGCGATGATGGGTGGGTCCTGACCATCGCCAAAGCGGTTCACGCCCACGATCACCGTGTCGCCGGACTCGATGCGCAACTGCTGTGCGTACGCACTGCGGCCGATTTCTTCCTGGAAGAAACCCGCCTCGATGCCCGGCACCGCACCGCCCATTTCGTCCACCTTTTCAATGAGCTCGAGCGCCCGCTGTTCGATCTCGTTGGTGAGCTGCTCCACATACCAGCTGCCGGCGAGTGGGTCAACGGTTTGCCCGACGCCACTCTCGTACGCCACCACCTGCTGCGTGCGCAGCGCCAGTGTTGCCGCCTCGGCCGTGGGCAGCGCCAAGGCCTCGTCGTAGCCGTTGGTGTGCAGCGACTGCGTGCCACCGAGGGCCGCGGCGAGTGCCTGCACGGTCACGCGCACCACGTTCGTGAGGGGCTGCTGCGCGGTGAGCGTGACGCCGCCGGTCTGCGTGTGAAATCGCAGACGACAGCTCTTGTCATTGGCACCGAAGCGATCGCGCATGAGTCGCGCCCAGAGACGACGGGCGGCGCGGAACTTGGCCACTTCTTCAAAAAGATCGTTGTGCGCCGCGAAAAAGAACGACAGGCGGGGCGCAAACGCGTCCACCTCGAGGCCGGCGTCGATGGCCTGCTGCACATACGCCAAGCCGTCGGCAAAGGTGAACGCGACTTCCTGCACCGCCGTGCTGCCGGCCTCCCGAATGTGGTAGCCCGAAATGGAGATCGGATTCCAACTCGGGACTTCGGCCGCGCAGAATCGGAACGTCTCGGCGGTGAGCGCCATGGACGGGGCGGGCGGATAGATGTAGGTGCCGCGCGCGATGTACTCCTTGAGGATGTCGTTCTGCGTGGTACCCGAGAGGGCGTCTCGCGCGATGCCTCGTTCCTCGGCCACCACGATGTACATGGCCAGGAGCGTGGACGCCGTGGCGTTGATCGTCATGGACGTGGACACCTTCTCCAGCGGCAAATCCGCCAGCAGGAGATGCATGTCGTCCACGGTATCAATGGCCACACCCACCCGCCCGACTTCGCCCAGCGCGAGCGGGTTGTCGGAGTCGAGGCCCATTTGCGTGGGCAGGTCGAAGGCCACGGACAGGCCGGTCTGGCCGGCCTCGAGCAACAGTTTGAACCGCTCATTGGTGGCCTGCGCCGTGCCGAAGCCCGCGTACTGGCGCATGGTCCAGAAGCGGCCGCGGTACATGGTGGGCTGGACGCCGCGCGTGTACGGGTACGCACCCGGCTCGCCGAGGTCGGTGGCGTAGTCGAGTGGTGCGTCGGCGGGGCGCGCCACGACGGGCACCGGGATTCCTGCTGGGGAGAGGCGTTCGTCTGACATGAGTAGCAAGGTATGCGCATGCAGCGCGTGGCGGGACGGGCGGCGCGATCGTGGTCCGGCGCTATTCTTCGAGCATGACAACGCTCTTCTCCCCCCTCGCGCTGCGCTCGCTCACTCTCCGCAACCGTATTGGCGTCTCGCCCATGTGCCAGTATTCCAGCGTGGACGGGCACGCCACCGACTGGCACCTCGTGCACCTGGGCGCCTTTGCAATCGGTGGTGCGGCGCTGGTGCTCACCGAGGCCACCGCCGTGGTGGCCGAGGGGCGCATCAGTCCCTCCGACCTCGGCATCTGGGATGACGCGCACGTGCCCATGTTGCGGCGCATCACAACGTTCATTCGAGCGCAGGGCGCGGTGGCGGGCATTCAGTTGGCGCATGCCGGTCGCAAGGCCAGCACCACGCGCCCATGGGACGGGCATCGAGCCGTGCCTCCCGCAGAGGGAGGCTGGGCGAACGTGATGGCGCCCAGCGCGATTGCGTACAATGACAACTATCCCAGTCCGCAGGCGATGTCGCACTGGGATATCGCGTCTGTGATCGCGGCGTTCGGTGCCGCGGCCGCGCGTGCGCTGGCAGCTGGTTTTCAGGTCGCGGAGATTCACGCCGCACACGGCTACCTGCTGCACCAGTTCATGTCCCCGCTCTCGAACAAGCGCACCGACGCCTATGGCGGCGCGTTCGAACATCGCATCCGTCTCACGCTCGACGTGTGCGACGCGGTGCGCGGTGTCTGGCCCGACGCGCTGCCGGTGATGGTGCGCCTGTCGGCCACCGACTGGGCGGAGGGCGGCTGGACCGTGGAGGAATCCGTGCGACTCTCCCGCGAGCTTGCCGCCCGTGGCGTGGACCTCGTGGACTGCAGCTCGGCCGGACTGGTGCCGCAGCAGCAGATCATCGTGGAGCCCGGATATCAGGTGCCGTTTGCGCGACAAATCCGGGCGGAGGCCGGCATCCCCACGGCCGCCGTTGGTCTGATCACCGAGCCGGCGCAGGCGGAACAGATCGTGACCAGCGGCGACGCGGATATGGTGTTGCTGGCGCGCGAGCTGCTGCGCAATCCGCACTGGCCGCTGCTGGCGGCCCACGCGCTTGGCGCGGACATGGCGTGGCCGAATCAGTACGCGCGGGCGCGGCCGCAGTGAGATACGTTGGGTGCACGAGACACCGGACGGCGCGTCGTGGCTAAGATGCCGCCCGATCCGTCACGACCGCCGGCGGGCCGTCGTGCCCAGCTCATGCGTCGCGTGCGCTGGCTTGGCCTGCTGACCGTGTTGACGATGACGTGTTCAACCGCCGCGTTCGCGCTGGAGGTCAGCGCGCTGGGCGCGGCACTCGGTGTGCTCGCCGGCATCGTGAGCGCGCTGATGGTGTGGACCTGGATTCAATCGAACGGCGCACGCTGAGCGTCGCCGAAGGCCCTCGTCACCTCCGACCCCAGACTCTCATGGCCGACATGCAGATCCGACTCGCCACCCGCTCCGACAAGTCGTCGCTCATGCGCCTGATTGATGCGCACGCGGACTTCGAGAACATGGCGCGTCCAACGCCCGAGGCTCGCGAGCGACTCATGCGTGACGGCTTCGGCGACCACCGTCGTTTCTCGCCGTTTCTGGCCTCGCTCGATGGCGAAGACGTGGGCTACGCGATCACGTACGAAGGCTACGCGAGCTTCCCTGCGCGACCGACGCTCTACCTCGAAGACATTTTTGTTTACGAGGCGGCCCGCGGTCGCGGATTTGGCGGGACCATGTTCCAGTTTCTCGTGGAAGAAGCCGTGGACCGCGGCTGCGCACGCATGGAATGGATGGTGGTGGACTGGAACGACAACGCGATTGGCTTTTACGAGCGGCGCGGCGCCGTGCAGATGTCCGAGTGGCACACGTATCGGCTCGAAGAGGAGCAACTGCGAGCGCTGGCCAGTGCTAGAGCAACGCAGGATTCCGGCGCCACACGGACACCGTGAGGCACGTGGCGAATGTGACCCACAGCGCGTAGGGCACGAACAGCAAGCCCGCGACGGGATCGCGCTGCCCGAACGCCACCATGGTGGCCAGCACGAGCGTGAGGAGGCAGCTCACCTCGATGGTGGCCCAGAGCCCGCTCCGCTTCACGAAGAAGAACCAGCTCCAGGCGGCGTTGAACAGCAGCTGCACGGCGTAGAGGGTGAGCTCACCGCGTGCGCCGTCAAAACCGAACTGGCGCCAGATGCGCCACGCGGCGACCGCCATCACGATGTAGAGCACCGTCCACGCCGGCCCGAAGAGCCACGCGGGCGGTGCCCAGCGCGGCTTCTGCATTTGCCCGTAGAAGGACGCCGCCGCCTGCGCGGTCACGGCGCCGCTCACGGCGGCGAGGCTCGTGCCCAGGATCCAGGCGGCGAGACTGAGAATCGTTGCGGTCATGATGTCCGGTGCGACCCCGAAGGCCGTGGGGTGATCCGAGTTATCGGGATGCCATCACGCGCAAGGCCGCCACAAGGCGCTCCGCATCGGCTGGGTTGTTGTACAGCGCAGGCGTGACGCGTATACAGTCCCCCTTGGCGAGTCCCGAGCGGGCCACCGTGAAGATGCCGAACTCGTCAAGCAGCGTGCGCGAGATGCCGACATTGAACGCGCGCTCTCCGTTGCCATGCAGACGAAATCCGGTGATGGCCCCCACAAGGTCGGCGTCATCGGGCGTGAGGATATCCACACCGGAGATCTCACGCGCGGGTTTGGCCCAGCAATCGCGCAGGTAGCGCAGGCGGGCCGCTTTCTTCTCCACGCCAATGGCCGACTGAAAGTCGAGCGCGTCCGGGATTGTCATGATGGCGGCGAAGTCGGTGGTACCCGTGTGCAGCCGGCTGTCAATGCGTTCCAGACTACCCTCGTCACCATGCGCGCGGTCGATGGCCGCCAGACTGTCCGCACGAATGTACATGGCGCCGACGCCAACCGGCGCGCCCACCCACTTGTGCAGGTTGATGCCCACGTACGGCGCGCCGAAGTCACCGAGCGCGAGCGGCACCTGTCCAAAGGAGTGCGCCGCATCCACCACCACGTCCACGTCGCGCGCCTTCGCCATCGCGGCGATGTCTGCTACCGGGTGCAGCAAGCCGGTCTTGTTGTTGCAGTGTGTGAGCAGCAGCAACCGCGTGCGCGGGTTTGCGTCAAGCGCCCTGGTGTACGCGTCCAGGATGGCCGCCTTGGTGGCGGGCTCCGGGATGTCGAGCGTGACCACCGTCGCGCCCCGCCGTTCGGCCAGTGCATTCATCGCGAACTGCATGGCGGTGTAGTCAAGGTCCGCGTACATCACCGTGTCGCCGCGTTCCACCTTGTTGTACTGGCCGATGAGCGCCTGCAGCGCCTCGGTGGCATTGCGCGAGAATGCAAGTTCGCCGGGCGCGATGGAGAGCGCCTCGGCAACACGCACGCGCGATGCTTGCGACAATGCGGGAAAGTCGCGTCGGGCAAAAATAGAGCTCTCGCGATTGACGCGATCAATGTTGCGATGATAGGCCTCGAGCACCGGCTTGGACATCATGCCGAAGAAGCCCGCCTCCATGTTGAGCGCACGATCGGTGACGCGATACTGCTCGGCGATCTCGCGCCAGTACTTCTCGTCTTGCGCAACCCGGCGGGGCGCACCGCTCGGCGAAACCGGCGCTGTCGCCGAGCGACGCGACCGAGGGGTGCCAAGAGCGGCGGCCGGCGAGGAGACCGCCAGCGATGCTGCCGAAGCCAGCGCGGCCGTGCGGAGGAAATCGCGTCGAGTTGTCATGGCTGAAGACTACCGGTGGCCGGCCAGTGGGGCAAACCACGTCGCGCAGAGGGGCCTGCCGCGCCGGACGGTTGCCACCGCGGCCCAGGCGTACAATCTTGGAGGCAACCGGCGTCATGAGCCCGCACCCGCCTCCCTGGTGCGCGGCGCCGCGCGACCATTTTTCCGGGACTCCCGTCATGGCCTTCGTCCCCCAATCCCAACGCTGGACCGGCAAGCGTGCGGTCCTGTTGGTGCACGGCATCGGCAACTCGCGGCCCGGCGACGACGCCGCCCTGCTCGCCTCGGTCCGCGCGGCATTTGGCAGCGACGCGGCGGACGTGGCCTGCTACCAGTTGTTCTACGACCACATCAACGACTGGTTTACCGAGAAGGTCAACGCGACGGCGCTGCTCACCCAGGCCACCACCGCGCTCGCAGCGCGCATCAATGACGATCAGATTGGTGCAACCATCGCCGAGTACGTGGGTGACGTGCTGTGGCCGGTGCTGAGCACAAGTGCACGTGGTGCCGTGCGCGAGGCGTATCTGGCCCAGCTCAAACGGATCACGCTCGATGGCGAGGAATCCGGCGTACCCATCCGACGGCAGCGCCTCACGATCATTGCCCACTCGCTTGGCTGTTTCCACACGTACGAGGTGCTGCACCACGCGGCGAAGTACGCGACGCATCTGCTGCAGCCGGCGTCACACGAAGTGAAGTTTGCGAATGTCATTTTCATGGCGTCGCCGGTGCAGCTCATTCGGACCG
>JBBSPE010000031.1:0-36613 GCA_038259155.1 Gemmatimonadales bacterium | reverse complement strand
CGCCGTGCTGCCAACCAACCGCGCCGGGCGCCTCGACCCCCCGGCGGCCGGGCGTGGGACCCACATCGGGGTGGGAGGCGTGGTGGTGGGCCGGCCACGCGGCCGCGGGCCCGGCGACATGCAGGTCTGGCGCTCGACGTTCGCCTACCGCGAGGCGGAGGGGCGGCTCGAAGTCTCCGATGATGCGACGATTTTATCGCGCTACGCAGGCTGGCGCCTGCGCGGTACGCCCGATCTGCGCGACGTCCTGGTCTCGTCGGCGCACACGTACAATCGCGTCGAGGGGCTCGCCATTCTCGCGGGGCCGCGCATCCGGTTCACGCGCGGCGAAAGCCGTACGTCGTTCGAGGCGTTCGGCATTTTCCGAACGGGTGACCGTCTGGCGCTGGAACGCGAGAACTTTGGCCACCGTCTGCGTGCGGAGTTCCGCGAAGGAACGGACGCGCGCTACCTCGCCTTTGGGGCCGAGCACCACGACGAGGTGGATGCGGTGGAGTCGTGGACGGTGAGCGGCACGGAGACCGGCCTGAGCTCGCTGCTCTTCGGGCGCGACTACCGCGACTATTGGAATCGGGAGGGCGGCCAGCTGTTCGTGCAGAGCGGCGGCGCCAACCGTTCCGTGGTCTCACTGCACATCGGGCGCGAACAATGGAAGTCGCGCGAGGCGCAGAACCCGTTGGTGCTCTTTCAGGGCAATCGCGACTGGCGACCCAATCCGGCGGTGCTCGAAGGGACCGCCACGCTCATTGGCCTGGACGCGGTGCTGGACACGCGGAATGATACCGAGCGACCGCGCGACGGCTGGTTCCTGCAGGGCAACTACGAGCGGGGGCGCCTCGAGATCAACGGGCCGCTGGACTCGACGTCGCTGGCGCTCACGGCGCCCGAACTTTCATATGGTCGCCTGTTTCTGGACGTGCGGCGCTACAACCGCATCGCGCCGCACACATCGGTGAATGTGCGCCTCGTCGCGGGAGGCTTGCTGGACGGGGACGCGCTGCCGCCGCAGCGCCAGTTCTCGGTGAGTGGCGTGGGTGCGCTGCCAGGCTACGCGTTTCGCGGCTTGGCATCCGCGCCCGACGTGGGCATGTGCAACACGTCGCCCGAAGTGGAGTTCGCAGCCGCCGGCCGACCGGCGGGATGCGATCGCATGCTCCTGCTGCAGGCCGAGTGGAAGAGCGATTTCCGGATCTCGCTGTTTGGCGCCGACCGGCGTACCGACGACCGGCGCTGGTACGCCGACGGGCTTCGCGCCGACGGGACCGTGATCGCCTTCGTGAACAGCGGACGTGGATGGCGCACGGGTGCGCGCGACGGCGGGCTCACCTATCCGCGCGGTACGGTGCCGCTGTTCGATGGGTTTCGCACGGACGTTGGTGTGGGCGTCGACTTCGGTGACTTCGGTGTGTACGCGGCGCAGCCGTTGCAGGGGTCCAGTCGGACGCCGCGATTGTTCGTTCGCCTCGGCACCCGCTTCTGACGGCTGGCGTGCACTCCCGACCTCTAGTCCTGGGCCGCGCTGTCCGTCAGGCCGCGCTATGTGCGTCACTGTTGTGTGGCACCGCGCTACTCGTTGCTGATCCGCTGCTGGCTCCCGCGCTCTCCGCGCAGGCAGAGGACGGCTCGCGCATCGAGATCCAGCTGCCCACGTCCTCGTCTCCGGCCACCGTGCGCCTGCGAAACGCGATCAACGGTGGTCGCTTCGAGGAGCTGCTCCGGAACGGCTTCGACGTGCGCGTGCACCTGCGCGCCGAGCTGTGGAAGACCGGTCGTATCTTCAACGACGTGGTGGCCGGCACGGAGTGGGACCTGATTGTGCACTTCGATCAGTTCGACCAGACCTTCGACGTCGCACGCGTAGAGCCCGATGGCGACATTGCTCCACTCGGCACGTATCGGCGACTGGAAGACGCCAAGGCCGCGCTGTCGCTGTCGTACGCGCCGCCGTTGCGCCGGCCTGAGCTGGGGCAACGCTACTACTACAACGTCCAGGCGGACATTGAAACGCTCGACCTGCGCGATCTCGACGAGGTGTCGCGCTGGTTGCGTGGCGAGCTCGCGCCCGCCGTGCAGGGCCGCAAGAATCCAGGTACGGCGCTCAGCCGCGGTCTGCGCACGCTTGTGTCACGTGTGATGGGCGGCGAAGTCCGACGACTCGAAGCGCGCTCGCCACGGTTCGAACTGCCGGGCGGGCGCTGACCGCCTATCAGACCGTGGGTTGCGCGTCCATGGCCTTCACGCGGCGCAGTGTCTCCTCGCCGTAGAACACCTTGATGTACCGGGCCTGCGTGGGCGTGAGGCGTCGTACGGCCCAACTCAGATGGACGAAGTGTGGTTCGGCCGGTGCGATGAGCGGTTGCATGCCGATTTCATGGGGCAAGCGGCTGGCCTTGCGCGTGTTGCAGCTGCTGCACGCAGTGACCACGTTGGTCCACTCGTTCAGGCCGCCGCGCGACATGGGAATCACGTGGTCGCGCGTGAGCGATTCGCGCGGCTTGAGCTCACTGCCTTCGCGCCCGCAGTACTGGCACTGGTAGTGATCGCGGGCGAACAGGAAGGTGTTCGTGACCTGGCGGCGAAAGCGCCGCGGTACGTGAATGAACTTGGTGAGGCGGATGACCGCCGGGCGAGGCATGGCCAGACGCTCGGAGCGGACGGGGCGACCACGCTCCGCTTCGACGATTTCGGCTTTGCCGTCGATCACCAGCCGCAGCGCACGGCGCAGCGGCACCATGGTCAACGGCTCGTACGACGCATTCAGAGCGAGACACCCGGCGATCACGCATGCCCTCCGTGTCAGGTACGCAATGGAATCGCAACCCGTGCAACGTATCGCCGTAAGCTACAACGCCGTACGCGCGGCCCGCTACGGTTGGCTCCCGCTTGTCACAAGGGTGTGACGACCCCAGCCCGCCCGGCCACCTCGGCAGCATGCCAGCGTTGCACCCGCTCCGCGGCCTGCACCACGCGTTCGCGCACCTGCACATCCTCACCGAGTTCCCGGCCGTCGCGCACCAGCACCCGTCCCGCCACCATCGTGAGGCGTGCGGCTTGGCCGCTGCCAAGCACGTGGACCAGCAGCACGGCAGGATCGTAGATCGGCCGGGCCTCGAAGGCGTCACACGAAAACGCGCACAGGTCGGCGTCGTGTCCGGGCGCGAGCACTCCCACCGTGGACAGCCCGAGCGCGCGAGCACCACCGCGCGTGGCCAGATCGAGCGCGTCTGTCGCCGAGAGCGCGTCGGGTGTCGCGCTGGCCAATGATTGCAGCAACACGGCTTGCCGCGCCTCGCCGATCAGGTCCATTCGATCGTTGCTCGCCACGGAGTCCGTGCCCAGGCCCACGGCGACGCCGGCCGCTCGCATGGCACGAAGCGGCGCGACACCCTGCCCCAGCTTCGCGTTGCTGATGGGACAATGCACCACGGACGCACCGTGCTCCACAATGCGCGCGAGATCGGCGTCATCGACGTGGATTGCGTGAATGCACAGTGGCTGGGCATCGAGCAGGCCGGTGCGCTGCAACAGCGCGACAGGTGACGCATCCGTGGCGCGCACCGCAATGCCGCGCGCCTGCAGCCGCTCGGCGAAGGCACCGCGACCCTCGCGCACGAACGCCACTTCCGCTGCGCTCTCCGCCACATGCGTGGCCACCGGCAGCCTCTCGCTGCGCGCGTACGTGGCGACGGCGCGAAACAGCGGCTCGGACACCGTGTACGGGGCGTGCGGCGACACGCCCACGGTTACGAGCGCACTCGCGTGCGCCTGCAGACGTGCCACGCCGGCACGGAGCGCGTGCATGGAGGCGTCCAGCTGCGCTGCGTCGGGGCCGAAGGTCTCGAGGTACAGGCAACCGCGGACGCCGGCGTCGCGCATGGCGGGCAATGGTGCACCGCTGGCCGAGCAATCGGCGAGCGTGGTGATGCCGGCGCGCAGCGCTTCCGAGACGCCGTACCGCGCCGCATCCTGGAGGTCGTTGATGTTGAGGACGTCTCGGCGCACCGCGGTGAGTACGCGCAACCACTCCCCAAACGGCAGCCCTTCGAGAAAGCCGCGCAATCCGGTGAGCTCGAGGTGCGTGTGCGCATTCACCAGTCCGGGCAGCAGGATTGCGTCGCCCAGCTGTTCGTGCCGTCCCGCTTCAGCCTCAGCCGACGGACCCACAAAGACGATCTTTGCTCCGTCCACCACCACCGCGCCCGCGCGTATCGGTGCGGAGGAGATGGGCAGCACCCAGCGCGCGTGCCACGCAACGCGTGTGTCGCGCTCGGTGGCCGTTACCACGGAGGCGTCTGTGCCGGCGGTGACGGGGGCGGAGGGGGAATGCGGAACGGGTTGGCGGTGTCCCGGTAGGCACGCGGCACGCCGCTGCCCACCACGGAGTCACCCTGCACGCGCGGCACCTGGAACGCGTAGTCGGCACACGTGAGCCGCGGCTCGTTGCCGTAGACGAAGAACTCCGAAGTCACGTTGCCCAGACACGAGAAGTTGGCGAGCAGGCCGGTGCGCGCGTCAATCTGGCGGGTGATGATCCCGTCGGGGCGCGGCCAGTCGGGCGGCGCGGGCTTGCGCTTGTACACGTCCTTCATGAAAGCCGTCCATGCGGGCGCCGCGAGCGCGCCACCCTGTGCGTTGGACTTGATCTTCTTTGGGCGATCAAAGCCCATCCACACGCCGGCCACCAGATCGGCTGTGTAGCCAATGAACCAGACATCGGCGCCGTCGTTCGTGGTACCGGTCTTGCCGCCCGCCGGAATCGTGAAGCCCGCCCCCGTGGTGGCGCCGTACGCACTCCCGCGTCCGATCACGTCCTTCATCATGCTCACCATGAGCCAGGCTTCCTCTGGCGTGAGCACGGCTTCTCGCTCGGGCCGCGGCTGCCACAGGACTTCACCGTCGGCCGTCTCCACTCGCAGGATGGCGTACGGCGTGGTGCGCAGGCCGAGATTGGCGAAGATCGAATACGAGGCAATGAGTTCAATGGGGTACACCTCCGCCGCGCCAATGAACAGCGAAGGATACGGAGGGATAGGGGTGGTGAGCCCGAAACGTCGCGCCATGGCGATGACCTGGTCCGGACCGAGCTCAAGGCCGATGCGAATGGCCGGTACGTTGCGCGACATGTAGAGGGCCTTCCGCATGGGAATCGGGCCCTCGTACTTGAGGTCGAAGTTCTTGGGCTCCCACAGCTCGCCGCTAACCTGCTGCATGCTGAGTGGCGCATCGTCCACCACGTAGCCCGGGCTGAGGCCGGCCCTGATGGCGGTGGAATACACAATGGGTTTGAAGGTGGAGCCCGGCTGGCGCGTGGCCTGCACCGCACGGTTGAACTTGCTGTCGGCGAAATCGCGCCCACCCACGAGCGCGCGTACGGCACCCGCACGCGGGTCAACGGCGACGAACGCCCCCTGCAGGTACGGCGACTCGCCCGTGCCACCCAAACCCGCTCCTTCGGCGTTGCGCGCCTGATACTGCTCGTAGGTGAGGTGCGAGAACGGCCCGTACTTTCCCGACTCAATCGCACCGAGCTGCTCCTCAAGTGCGCGCTCCGCTGCCACCTGCATGTCGAGATCGAGCGTGGTGTAGACCTTGAGCCCCTGCTCGTACAGCTTCTGCCCGAACTGTGCATCGAGCTGCTGGCGCACCCACTCCACGAAGTAGGGCGCGGTCTCGCCCGCTTCGGTTTTTTGCGCGAGCTGGAGCGGGAAGGCCTTCGCGAGGCTGGCGTCGGCACTCGACACCACCTCCGCGCGACGCATCAGCTCGATGACCGTGTTGCGCCGCTGAATGGCGCGATCGGCGAACCGGCGCGGGTTGTAGCGCTCGGGCGCCTTGGGCAGCGCCGCCAGCATGGCGGCTTCGGCCACGCTCACGTCGCGCACGGACTTGCCGAAGTACCGCTGCGCCGCCGTCTCCACACCGTAGGCACCCGACCCAAGATAGATCTGGTTGAGATACAGCTCGAGAATGCGGTTCTTGCTGTAGGCGCGCTCGATGTCCACCGCCACATGCGCTTCCTTGAGCTTGCGCAGCAGGGTCTTCTCGCGCGTGAGCGTTTCCGGGAAGATGTTGCGCGCCAACTGCATGGTGATCGTGCTGAAACCTTCGGCCCAGCCACCGGCAACGATGTTCCTGGCCAGCGCGCCGAAGAAGCGGTAGTAGTCGATGCCGTTGTGATTGAAGAACCGCTTGTCTTCGGTGGTGATGAACGCGTCCTTGACGTGCTGCGGAATTTCGTCGAGCGCCATGATGGTGCGGCGCTCCAGCCCCAACTCGGCGATGAAGCGGCCGTCCACGGCGTACAGCTTGGACGTCTGGTTGGGCGTGTAGCTGTCGAGCGACGCGACCGAAGGACACGCGTTGTCTCGGCACACCAATGTCCAGGCGGTGGCCAGACCGGCAGCGCCCATGACACCGCCGAAGACACCGGCAATGCAGAGCCAGCCAAACCAGGGCCGGCGCCAGAAACCGGCGAGCGCGCGGCGCTTGGCGGCGCTCACGGGTGGGAAGGGCAAAGGTGGCGGCGTCGGATCATGACGAACGCTATATCGTGAGAGCGGACGCGCCAAGAGCGGTCACGTGTCTATAATTGCTGGCATGGCCCACGATTCTGCTCTCCTCGACGAATTAGCGTGGCGGAACCTGCTGTTCCAGCACACGGATGGATTGGCGTCCCACCTGGCGGCGGGTAGCATTTCCGCCTACTGCGGCTTCGACCCCACCGCCCCGAGCCTGCACGTGGGCAACCTGATTCCCGTGATGGGTCTGGTGCATCTGCAGCGCGCCGGCCACAAACCCATCGTTTTGGTGGGAGGCGCCACCGGCATGGTGGGCGATCCCTCCGGGAAAAACGCGGAGCGCACGCTGCAGGATCTCGAGGTGATCGAGGAGAATGCGCGGCTGATTGGCGCACAGCTGGAACGATTTCTCGATTTTACGGGACAAGCCGCTGCGCGCATGGCCAACAATGCGGAGTGGCTGGGGCCGCTGGGTTTGCTGGACTTCCTTCGCACCACGGGCAAGCACTTCACGGTGAACTACATGCTGGCCAAGGACTCGGTGAAATCCCGACTCGAGGACGGCATTTCGTACACCGAGTTCACCTACATGTTGCTGCAGGCGCACGACTACGCCGAGCTGCATCGCCGCCTCGGCGTGACGCTGCAGGTGGGCGGCAGCGACCAGTGGGGCAACATGACTGCGGGGCTCGAGCTCATTCGCCGCACGGAAGGCGCGGAGTCGCACGTGCTCACGTTTCCGCTGGTCACCACCGCCAGTGGGCAGAAGTTCGGCAAATCGGAGGCCGGCGCGATCTACCTCGACTCGGCGCGCACGTCGCCTTACCGCTTCTACCAGTTCTGGCTGGGCGCGGACGACCGTGACGTGACCAAATGGCTGCGGTACTTCACGCTGCTGTCCCGGGACACGATCACCGCGCTGGAAGAGGCCACGCACGCGCACCCCGAGCAGCGCGAGGCGCAGAAAGCACTCGCGTCGGACATGACCGTGCGCGTGCACGGGCCGGAGGCGTTGCGGACGGTCGAGGCTATTTCCCTTGTGCTGTTCGGCAAGGGCGACCCCCGCGATCTGACGGCCGAGACGCTGCGCGCGATGGCGCTCGAAGTGCCCTACGCAGAGGTGGCGGCGGCCGAGGATTCCGGCGGCGTTGACGTGCTCGACCTGCTCGTGGAGACGCAGCTCGCCGCGAGTCGCGGCAAAGCGAAGCAACTGGTGGAGCAAGGTGGTGTGTCAGTGAACGGCCGCAAGATTTCGATGGCCGAACGTGTGATCGCCGTCACGGAGTGGCTGGCGGATCGCCACCTGCTGGTGAAAAAGGGAAGTCGCGACTGGGGGTTGGTGCGGGTTCGCTAGTCGCGGGTTCGCTAGTCGCGGGTTCGCTAGTCGCGGGTGCGTTAGTCGCGGGTGCGTTAGTCGCGGGTACGTTAGTCGCGGGTACGCTGTCGACGCATCAACCCTCGAGCGCCGCAATGGTGCGCTCGATTTCCTCCATGGTGTTGTAGCCGTGTGGCGCCAGACGGATGGCGCCTTCGCGGGGAACGGACACCACACCCGCCGCTTTGAGTCGCGCGATCGCGGCCGGCATGTCATCAGGAATGAGCGCCACGACGCCGGCGCGACGGGAACGTTCGGCCGGCGTCCACAATCGCACGTCGTCACGCGATTGTGCCCACGTGCACAGGCGGTCGGTGAGTGCCTCGATGTGCGCGGCGAGCGAGACAGGCCCACCAGCCTCGTGCATGGCCGCCAGCGACTCGTTGGCCACGGCGAAGTCGTGATAGGCCAACGTCACCACCTCGAACCGACGGGCGTCGGGAAGCCACTCGTACTTGTAGTCGGTGAGGTGGGCGTAGTCCACCGAGGAGGTCATGCATGCCCATCCCACGTCGGGTGCCTGCACCGCGTCATGCAGCTCCCGCCGCACGTACACAAAGCCCGTGCCCCACGGGCTCAACATCCATTTCTGGGCGCCGCTGGCGAAGATGTCCACGTGCAACGCGTGCACGTCAATCGGGCGCACGCCGCACCCCTGGATGCCGTCCACAATTAAGAACGCGTCCGCGCGCCGGCACGCCTGGCCAATACGCGCGAGGTCGGCTACATATCCGCTCGCGAACTGTACCCACGACACGACCACTGCAACCACATCGCCGCGACCGATGCGCGAGACCAACTCGTCCTCATGTGGGAGGCCGTCCTCGCTCGGCGGCACCCGTTCCAGGTTGATGCCGCGTGACCCCAGCGCCATGAAGGGATACACGCAGCTGGGGAACTCGCCGTCGAAGGTGAGGACGGTGCCCGGGCGCAGCGGCAAACCGCGCGCCGCGAGATTGAGCCCGTAGGTGGTGTTGGGCATGAGCGCGATCTCCTCGCTGGACGCGCCGATCATTGCCGCGAAGTGTTCGCGCGCGTGCTGTGCGGCGTCCACCATGGGTGGAATGCCGATTAGATGCGGCGCGGCACGCAGGTCCAGCCACTCACGTCCGCGCTCAACGGCACGCGCGGGATGAGGCCCCACGGAGGCGGCGTTGAGATAGATGACGTCGTCGTTGGCCATCCAGGGGTAGTGCGAACGAAGCAGGGTCATACGGAGACTCTCTGTGAGTGGAGGCGGTCGGGCGCGACTGGGCAGCGCTCGGACGGAGGCAGGCGGCTACGCCGCGCGACGGGCCATACCGGCGAGCCGCTCGCTCGCGGCGAACACCGCGTCCGTCAGGCGAGCCACACCGTGCAGACGCTGCGCGCGGGCGCGGCCGGCAGCGCCCATGGAGCGTCGTTCATCGTCATGCGCCATGAGCCGAGCGATCCAGCCGGCGGCGATTGCATCGGCGAGCGGGTCGTCGGAGTGCAGCAGCACACCGGTGACGGCGTGCGTCACGATCGGCGCGAGTGCGGAGTTGGCGTCGAGCAGCACGGGTACACGGTGGGACATGGCGGTGAGCACGGCGTGTGCGCCCTCGTCTCCCGAGGCGGTCACCCACGCGGCCACGCACCCTGCCGGCAGGTGGAATCCATCGGCGGGCAGCGGCTCCGTGGTCACGGCGTTGGCGATGCGCAGCGCGGCCGCCTGTACGCGGAGTCCCTGCGTCACGGCCGGAGCACCCAGCAGGTGAATGCGCAGCGTGCGGCGCGAGAAGGGCGAGTGCGCAGCTTCACTCGCGTCCTGCTGCGCGGTCTGGCGCCGCACCACATGCGCGGCGGCGCGGATGGCCGGCAACGCCGACATGGGATTGCCGGGGTCCGGAATCACGAGCAGCACTGGCGCCGCGTCGCCTGGTGCCGCGTCGCCTGGTGCCGCGAGCTGCTCGCCCTCGGGCGTCGTCAGCCCGTTGGTCGGCACATCGTGCACCCCGATCGCGAACGGCACGGGGAACGCCGGCGTGCGTCGGCTCGTGTCGCGGTCCAGTGGGCCGTCGGAGAGCTGAGGGATGAGCAATCCCGCAGGCGTCCGCCGTGCAGCCAGACGACGCACGAACGATTCCGCCGGCGCCTCCTCGCCCAGTCCCAAACGCTGCAACACGCAGCCGCGGTCACCCAGCGCACGCAGGCAGACGTTGCGCATCAACTCGTCGTCCACCAGCGCGACGTTGGCGCGAATCGATTCCGCGAGGGCACGCACCTCGGCGCGGTGCGCACGTACAGACGTCGAGTGTGTGAGCGCGCGGACGGCCACACCGGGCAGCGCTGCTCGCCACGCGGGCGCCGCGATCTCGGGCGCCGCCACCACCACCGGCAAACCGCGGGCAAGCGCTTCCTCCGCCACCAGCGCGAGCTGGAGCGCGGCCGCGTCCCATCGGCGCCCTGATGCCACCAGCAGCCGCACACGCGACGTGCTCATGAGGCGCTCATGAGGCACGCATGACGTGATGACGACGTGCACCACGCAAGCTCACGACGCCCTCACGCCGCGCCAACCGTGGCTGTTGCCGGCGCACGCGCACTGTCAAACTGCAGCGCATGCAGGCGCGCATACGTGCCGCCAAGCGCGAGGAGCTGCGCGTGCGTGCCTTCTTCCACCAACTCGCCGCGCTCGAGCACAAGAATGCGGTCGGCATGTTGGATGGTGCTGAGCCGATGCGCGATCACGAACACCGTGCGTCCGGCGAGCAGACGATCAATCGCCTCCTGCACGAGGCGTTCCGACTCCACGTCCAGCGCTGAGGTGGCTTCGTCGAGGATGAGGATGGGTGGATCGAGCAGGAGTGCACGCGCGATCGCGAGGCGCTGTCGCTGCCCACCAGAAAGTCGCGCCCCCCGCTCACCGAGCGAGGTGGCGTAACCGTCCGGCAACTCGGCAATGAAACCGTGGGCGTTCGCCGCGCGTGCAGCCGCCTCCACCTGCGCGTCGGTGTACGGCCGCCCGCCAAACGCGATGTTGTTGCGCACCGTGTCATTGAAGAGCACCGTGTCCTGGCTCACGATGCCGGTGAGCGCGCGCAGCGAATCGAGGGTGAGTTCGGACACATCCACGCCGTCGAGCAAGACGCGGCCGGCGGTGGGCTCCACGAAGCGCGGAATCAGGTCAACGAGCGTGGACTTGCCGGCGCCGCTGGGGCCCACGAGCGCGATGATCTCGCCCTTGCGCGCGGTGAACGACACGTCGCGCAGCGCCTCGGCGCCCCCTTCATACGCGAAGCTCACATCGTCAAAGCTGAGCGTCTCGGCGAGTGCGGCCACCGTGCGCGTACCACGGTCGCGTGTGGTTTCGGCCTCGCTGTCCATGATCTCGAACACGCGCTCGGCGCTGGCCAACGATTGCTGCGCCACGGTGGGTACCTGTGACAGCTGCTTGAGTGGCGGCAGCATGCGCATGACCAGAATCAGGAACGAGATCAGCTCGGCACCCTGCATGGTGCCATCGTCGAGCACGAGGCTGGCGCCAAACCACAGGACCACCACGGCCACCGTGGTGCCGAGCGTTTCCGTGACGGGCGCACTCAGGCTGGCGAGGCGTCCCACCTTCACGTTGCCACGCGCGAACGCGTTGTTGGCCTCGTTGAAGCGGGCCGTCTCATAGGCCTCGGCACGGAACGCCTTCACCAGTCGGATCCCCGAGACCGCTTCCTGCACGATGCTCGTGAGTTCGCCGTGCTGGTTGCCCAGCTTGCGGTGTCCCTTGCGCAGCTTGCGGAGCACCGGCAGCAAAGCGGCCGTGATGAGCGGCGCGCCCACGAGCGACACGAGCGTGAGTTGCCACGAGATGGCCACGAGTGCCACGATTGTGAACACCACCTGCGCGCCACTCATGATGGAGCGGGTGATGAGCTCCGTGACCACGGCCTTGGTGTTCTGCGTGTCCGTGAGCACGCGGGCAATCACCTGGCCCACCTTGGTGCTCGTGAACCACGGCATGGGCAGGCGCTGCAGATGGGCATACAGTGCGCTCCGCAGATCGCGCACCACGAACTCCTGCAACTGCGCCCCCAGCTGGCCGCTCACCCACACGAGCAGGTTCTTGGCCACGATCACGGCCATGATGCAGAGGATCACGACCAGCAGCGAGCCCTTGAGGTCGGTGGGGTCGAGGAACAGTCCCACGGTGCCGTTGAGCACGTCGTTCACGAGCCCCGGCTTGTTCGTGAGCGGCGGCTCGCCAAAGAGCGCGTTCAGAAACGGAATGAGCAGCGTGAACGAGAAGACGTCGAGCACGGCGGCCACCACATTGGTGACCACGCTCAGCGCCATGCGGCCACGGTGCGGACGCAGGAACTGGAGCAGGCGCGGGTACACCCGCGCCGGCGCGACCGCGCGCATTTCCGACGTGTTGATCGCCATGCTCTATCGGCGCGGCGTGAGCAGGGACACCGGCAGGATGCACTCCTCCGGCGTCACGCCCCCATGCAGGAACGAACCTCTGTATCGCTGCTGGTATTCGCGGAGCTTGGTGGGGTACACGAAAAAGGAATCGCCAACCGCGAGCAGGGTGTTCATGCTCGGCCCACGATGAGGGAGGCGGAGGTCGTCCGGATTGGTGAACAACAACGATTGATCGTCACGCTCGCCGCGCAGGTCCTCGCCGAACTTGTAGCGCAGGTTGGAGGTCGCGTCGCGCTTGGCGAACACCGTGGCCGGCGTGTTGCAGTGCAGCGCGCCATGGTCGGTGGTGATCACGACCTTGATGCCGCGTCGCGCCGCGTCCTGCATGAGGGCGAAGAGCGCCGAGTTTTTGGCCCACTGGTACGTGAGCGCGCGCAGGGCGCGTTCATCACGCGCGACCTCGAACAGCACCATGGACTCGCTGCGCCCGTGCGTGAGCAGATCCACGAAGTTGAACACGAACGCCGACATGCCGTCGCCGGCAATGGCGCTCGACATGTGGCGCAGCAGGTCGTCTGCGTCGGCCGATGAGGTGATCTTGCTGTAGCGCACCGGCAGGTCAATGTCGAGATCGCCGAGCTGCGCGCGCAGCAGCTCCTTCTCGTGGGCGTTGAGCGTCTCGTCGTCCCGATCGCCCCACCAGTCCGGATAGCGGGCGGCGATCTCGCCGGGAAACAGGCCACTGAACAGCGAATTGCGCGCGTACGGTGTGGCCGTGGGCAGGATGCCGTAGTAGTGCGTGGTCTCAATATCGAACAGCGGCGCGAACAGCGGCTCAATGGCCTTCCACTGATCCTGACTGAGGCAATCGATCACGATGAACACCACCTTGCGATCGCTGCGCAGCACCGGCGCCACGAACTCCGAGACCACGTCCACGCTGAGCGGCGGACGCTCACCGTCGAGTTCCCGGAGCCAGCGCGGGTATTCCGTCTTCATGAACTGTGCGAACTCGCGGTGCATGTCCGGATACAGCCCACGCAGCGATTCGTGCAGCCCCATTTCGCCGGCCGAGGCGAGGTCCACGTCCCACTGCGCAATCTCCACCCAACGGTCAATCCAGCCGCGCCAGTCGAGCCCCTGGTGCCGTTCCTGCTCGATGGCGCGAAATCGCTCCACGAACGAACGGGCGAGCGCCTGGGACCGGATGAGTGGCCCGTCAAGAATGCGCGTCACGATCGCGAGCACCTGGCGTGGAGTCACCGGTTTGACCAGGTAGTCGCGGACGTTCGCGCCGATCGCCTCCTTCATGGTGGCGTCTTCCTCGCTCTTCGTGATCATGACCACCGGCAGGGTGGGCGCGAACTCGCGCAGCTCCCGGAACGCGGCCAGCCCACGGGTGCCGGGCATCTGCTCGTCGAGCAGGAGCAGATCAAACGGCCGGTGCCGCAGGAGCTCGAGCGCGTCGTCGGCGTTGGTGGTCATCTCCACCGCATAGCCCTTGTTCTCGAGAAAGAGCCGGTGCGGTTCGAGGAGATCGGCCTCGTCGTCCACCCAGAGAATCTGCTTTGCAGGAAGTGCCATGATGGGCGAAAGCTACCCGGTGCCGCGCCGTCGGGTCCAGCGATCGCCCGAACCCCGCGCTACATTCTGCCCGTGCAACTCAGCCAACCTCCCCACGCGCTCGCCTCCACCGCGTTCGCCTTTCCCGCGATGGCCGGACTCGCCGGTCGTCTCCCGCTCGGCGGTGGCCGAGAGGTCGCGCTTGCCGTACTCGCGGTGTCGCGACTGGCGAACGGCCTGCTCGAACCCGATCAGCTTACGCGCGAGGATCGGCAGGCTCGTGCGGCGGCCGCCCGTGTGTGGCTGGCCTCGCTGGCACTTCCGGCCGCGCTGCGCGTGCCGCTCACCCGCGCCGTGGACGCGAGCGCCACGGGCCCGATGCCCATGGCCAGCACGCTCCGCACGGTGGGGTCTGCGGCCGGGGCGTACCTCGATGGCGCGGCCGCGCTGGAAATTGACCGGCTTGTCCGCCGACTCGTGGCTGTCCCGTGAGCTCGGCCACGCGCCCCGATTCTTGGCTCGTTCCCAGCGGCTTTCCGAGTCTCACCCCGCTGGTGCACGGCGGCTTTCGCGCTGGCGACCTGATCGTACTGGGCGGTGATGCGGGCAGCGGGACGTCCGCGCTGGCGCTGGCGTTCGCGTTGCGGGCGAGCGCGATGTCGACCCCAACGCTGGTGCTCACCTCGGAGCACACACCGGCGCGGGTGTTCGAGCAGGCCCTCGCCGCGGTGTCCCGGGTGTCGCTGAACGAGCTGCGGCGTGGGAACCTCACCGATGACGCGCGCACAGCCGTCTCCGCCGCTGCCACGCATCTGCGCGATCGCGCCCCCGTGATCATGACACTCGACGCCGAGGGGCCAGGGGCCCTGCCCCGCGCCCTGGAGGCCGCCCCGGACACGCGTCTGTTGGTGATTGACGGGCTTGAAGCGCTGCTCACCGATCCATCGGCCCGCGACGACGCGTTGGCGTTCGCAGTGCTGGCGTGCAAGCGGCTCGCCCTGTCGCGGGAGCTCGTGGTGCTGCTCACGGCTCACCTGCCGCTGCTCGACCGTTCGCGGCGCGAGCTCAGGCCCACGCTCAGCGATTTCGGAGTGCGCGGGGCCGTGGCGACGCATGCGGACCTCGTGCTCGGCCTGTTCCGTGAGGAGATCTACACCCGCGATGCGGCACTGGCCGGCGCGGCGGAGCTGCACCTGCTCAAGCACCGCACGGGCGACCTCGGGTACGTGGACCTCTATTTCGACGCACCCTGCCTGCGGTTCGAGGACGTGATCGAGGCGTAGGGCAGAGCCCGGAGCCCGGTTATATTGCAGGGCTGAAATCGTTCGGTACCCCGTACGCCCCGGAGACTGCATGGCCGGCCACAGTAAATGGAAGACCACCAAGCACTACAAGGCCGCGACCGACGCCAAGCGCGGCGCGCTCTTTACCAAGCTCATTCGTGAAATCACCGTCGCCGCGAAAATGGGCGGCGGCGATCCGGACGGGAATCCGCGCCTGCGCACGGCCATCGACAACGCGCGCGCGGCGTCGATGCCCAAGGACAACATTGAGCGCGGTATCAAGAAGGGCACCGGCGACATGGACGGCGTGGACTACGTCGAAATCCTGTACGAAGCCTACGCGCCCGGCGGTGTGGCCCTCATGATCCAGGCCCTCACCGACAATGCCACGCGCACGGTGGCCGACGTGCGCCACAAGCTCTCGCGTAGCGGCGGGAATCTGGGTGCCACCAACTCGGTGTCGTATCTGTTCGACCGCAAAGGCCAGATGTCGCTCGATGCCGAGGGACGCGGCGAAGATGCCGTCATGATGGCCGCGCTCGAGGCGGGCGCCGAGGACCTGTCGCGCGACGGCGACGAGTTCACGATTGTCACGGCACCCAACGATCTGCACGCCGTGCGTGAGGCCATGGAGAAGGCGGGCTACCCGGTGCGCGACACGTCGCTGTCGTGGATTCCACAAACCACGGTGCACGTGGAAGGCGAGACGCTGGCCGCGGTGCTCAAGCTGCTGGAAGCGCTCGAGGATCTCGACGACATCCAGAAGGTGGACGCGAACTTCACGTTTGACGACGACGATACGTCGGCCGACGGGTGACCACGCGCCGCGCCATGGCGCGGGACGTGGTGCTGGGCATTGACCCCGGCACCGCTGTCACTGGATACGGCGTGGTGCAACCGGACATTCGCGGCACGCCACGCCTGATCGAATGCGGGGTGATCCGCACGCGGGCCGACCAGCCGCTCGCCAAGCGGTTGCGCGACATTCACGAAGGGGTCGTGGATCTCATCGCGCGTCACCAACCCAGCACGCTGGCGGTGGAGAGCGTGTTCTACGCGCGCAACGTGCGTACCACCGTGGTGCTCGGTCACGCCCGCGGCGTGATTCTGCTGGCGGGTGAGGTCGCAGGCGTGGACATCGTGGAATACGCGCCCGCGGAGATCAAGAAGTGCATTGTGGGGCGCGGTGCCGCCACCAAGGAGCAGGTGCAGTTCATGGTGGCGCAGCTGCTGCGTCTCAAGTCACCGCCGCAACCGGCTGACGCCGCAGACGGCGTGGCGGCCGCGCTGTGCGCCCTGCTGGCCCCGCGTCTACCGACGCTCGATTCCATTCCTTCGCTCCCTCGTCGCACATGATTGCGCTTCTCACCGGCCGACTCGTCTTCCGTTCCGTCTCCATGGTGGAGATCGAGACCAGCGGCGGCACCGGGTACGAAGTGCACATCCCGCTCTCCGTGTTCGAGACACTGCCGGCTGACGGCGAGGTGCTCACGCTGTATACGCATCTCGCGGTGCGCGAGGACGCGTGGGAGCTGTTCGGCTTTGGCTCGCGCCTGGAGCGCGCGGTCTTTCGCCGGGTGCTCACGGCCAAGGGCGTGGGGCCGGCGCTCGCGCTTGGCATTCTGTCCACCATCGGAGCAGAGCGTGTGGTGGAAGCCATTCGCACACGCGACCTGGCCACGCTCATTCGCGTACCGCGCGTGGGCCGGCGCAAGGCCGAACAGATCGTACTCGATCTCGCCGAGAAGATGGACGATCTCTCGCCGGGCGCGGTGGTGGGTGGCGTGGTTGGTGCACGAGCTGCGGGTGGTGGTGGCAGCAACGGCGACGCGGTGCGCGCGCTCGTGGCGCTCGGCTACGGTGAGACCGAGGCGCTGGCCGCCGTGCGCGAAGCTGGTGTGAAGGGCGATGTGGCGACCACGGTGCGGGCCGCGCTGGCGGTGTTGAGTCGGTAGGCCAGCGCAACACGCAGCACGTTCACTTCAGGCGCGACGCTTCGCCGCCAGTACGAGGGCGAGGAGCCCCGAGGCCAACAGCAGAGCAGCAGCGGGTTCCGGCACGTCGTGCGAGACTGGTGCAGTGGTGAAGCGCGCCTCAAAGCGCGCCTGCAGCTCCGGAATGTCACCGGCGAGGTCCCACGGCGTACTGGACAGGTCATCCAGCACGGAACCCCTGTTGGTGTACACCCAGCCGCCGGCCGGAAAGTCTGCTGGGTCGCCAAACACAATGTCGAAGTCCGAGGTGGTGGGATCACCGGGCAGTGCAAATCCCACAGTGCTCAGGAACGCGACGTACTGCAGGCCCGTCTCGATCATGAGGTTTGACGCAGCGAAGTCGTAGCGCTGTGATGCGCCGCTCGGGCCGCTGAACACCTCACTAGCGAAGAGCGGTGCGGTGGCAGCGATGCGATCTCCCGCCCAGACGGCGAGATAGGCACGGAACTGCAGCGACTCCGGGTTTTGCGCGAGGTCCTGCGAGTTCCCGAGCCAGAACGAGAATCCCTGCAGGTAGCAGGTGAGGGCGCACGCCGCATCAGCCGGGCGAACAAAGGTCTGCCCCATGGCAATGGATGCGTCGGTGCCCTGACCAAACGGTCCCGCGGGGAAGGCATCCGCGGCGCTCCCGATGGTGAGTGTGGCGCTTTGCGCGGCGAGTGACCGCGTCGAGGAGAGCAGCACCGCGCCGACGAACAGGAGCATTGCGGCGCGGAGCGCGCGAGCGGCGTGCGAACGGGACGCCGTCTGGGAAGCCATCTGAGAAGCAGTCATGGGTTGTGCCAAGTGTTTGACGGACGAGTTGGACGCGAGCCGCAATGCGCGACCGCGATGACAGAGAGGAGCCGGCACATGAGCCGCCAGCTCCCTCGTGAATTGCGTGTGGCCTACGGCTGCACCGTGATGTCGAGCGTTTCTGTGGTGGTGGCGCCGGTACGATCGCGCACGGACACCGTGATCTGGTACGGGCCGCCGGTCGCGAAGGCGTGCGCGCGCTTGATCGGCGTCTTCGGGACGATTGTCGATGCGAACTGCGTCGCGGCCGAACCATCACCCCACTCGATGCGCACGATGAACGGAGCCGAGCGCGGAGAGACGCCGCTGAAGCGCACGCCCAGATTGCCCGACACGCCGGCGCGCCACGCTGGGGGCGGCGAGAGCGTGACGGTGGGTCCCGCCGGCGCCGGCGCGGTGAGCGACAGCCCCACCACCACCGGGTCGTGATCCGAGGCGCGGAACGGACCGGGGTCGAACAGCCCGTTCACCTGCCCTGCGCTCTTGAACTCCGTGTTGTAGTCCAGCACGAGCGGTTCATCGGCGTTGATGTGCCACTCGGCGACGCCGGTGACCTGCGACGCGAGCGAGGACGAGGCCAACGCGTGATCCAGATAGCCCCACTGGCCGTCGAACACGTACGAGTACGCGTCAGCACCTACACGCGACGCGAGGAGATCGGTGAAGCCACCCGAGGTGAGCGTGGTGATCGGATCTTCCTTGGCGTACGCGTTGAGATCTCCCACGATGAGCACGTCCGGATCGCCGGTGCCGGTGGGATCGGTGGCGAGCCAGTTGCGCAGTGCGGTCGCGGCCGCCACGCGCACTGCATTGCAGTTGCCCTGCAGGTCACCTGCGTCGGGTACGGAGCAGGCACTGCCCTTGCTCTTGAAGTGGTTCACGGCCACGATGAGCCGGGCGCCTGTGGACAGCTGCTGAAACGCCTGCGTGAGTGCCGGGCGGGAGCGCGGAGCCGGATCCCCGCCGTTCACGAACGCGACGCTGTTGAGCACGGCAGTGTTGCCGGCCAGGGAGACCGTCGCCGGCTTGTACAGCAGGCCCACCTTGATCGCATCGGTACCCATGACATTCGCCTGCCCTGCGCGCGCATCCGCGTCCACAAATGCGTAGGTGCCGGGCGCGGTGGCGGTGTTCAGGCGGTCTACCAGATCAGCGATCGCACTCGACGGCCCGTAGCCATCGTTCTCGATTTCAACGATGCCCACGACGTCGGCATTGAGGCCCATGATGGCGGAGACGGTCTTCACCGCCTGCCGCTCAAACTCGGCAGCGTTGGACGCGCCGCGACAATCATTGGTGGCGCTGTTCAAACCGCAGCTCCCTCCTGAGAACGAGTTGAAATAGTTCAGGACATTGAGCGACGCCACCTTGAGCGAACCACCTACCGATGGTGGTGCCGCCAACCGAGCATTCGCCGGCGCGAAGTTCGGCGCCCCGCCGCCGAGGGCGCCAATGGGCTCGAGACGGTAGGCGCCGAAACCGTAGCTGAGCACCGCCGTGAGGCCCATGGTGTTGTCGCCGCCGCGGAGCGTGTTGCTGGCGCTGAGTGGGTTCCCGCCACGTGCGATCAGGATGGGATCGGGATTGGAGCCGGTGCGGCTATCATCGAGCACGATCTGATTGAGTGCGTTCTGCGCCTGCAGCGCCAGTGCGGCGGCGCCCGGAGCGACGACATTCGTCGGCTGCGCCAAGCGGCTGGACGAGGACAGCAGCACCTCGCCAAACCGACCGAGTTCGAAGACTTCGGTGACGAAGAGTGACTGCGGAAAGCGCACCAGCATGCCTTCGAATCGCTCGAAGTCCGTGGCGGACGCCATGGGCAGGGCAACGTCCAACGGGGCGACGCTGCCGGTACCGCACGCCGTGATAGTCTGCACCGGCGAGAGCTCTGTGAGCCCGTTGAACTCGAGGACCGTACCGCTCACGCGCACGAGGTCGCCCACACTCACGCTGTTGGCGGCGGCGTTGTACACGAAGACCGCGTCGGACGTGTTCGGATCGCCGTCGCCCGTGACATCCTGCAGGAAGAACCCGCTCAACTGGTCGCTGCCTTCCATATCGCCCACCACGACACCCTGCGTGGTGACCGTCTGGCCGGCGAGAGGTGACGCCTCGCCACTGCCCTGAATGAGATACGCAGCCGTGAACGGCGCCGCGCACGAGGCCGGGTCGGTGGCCGTGGTGAAGCTGAACGAGAAATCCGTCGACATGGCAGTGCCGCCCTGCTCGGCGGTCACCGCGGCGCCGGTCACCGTCACAGCGCACAGCTCGCCAGCCGCAAAATCGCTGTCGGGATCGAGCGTGAACGAGGTCGGACCACCAGTCACGGTGGCGGCGACGCTTCCGCTCGCCGAGCACACAATCGTGTACCACGAACCGGTCACCGTCACGGGTTGGTCAAACGTGACCACAAGCGTGGTGCCCACGGACACAGCAGACGCGTTGTCGGCTGGCTCGGTGCCGATCACCACTGGCGCGTTGCCATTGGGCGCACCGCCGCAGTCCACCGAGTGTGTGCCGAGGCCATCGAAGGTGTTGGTCGCAGAGCCGACCCACTCCAGCGACGGATCGAACGCGTCGGTACCGTCGGCATCACCGGCGCACACCGCGGATATGCGCCGCAACGTGTTGTCCTGCGTGCTGGCGAGGTCAGCCCCCCACTCACTGCCGGGATCAAACCCGATTTGGCCGATCACGTCGATGGCTGCGTCCGCCTTGCTGAGCACCACCGCGTCGTCGCCGTTGAACCAGCCGGAGCCGTTTGTCTGATCGGCCTGCGAGAGGATCGCGGCGTCAGAATTCGACTGCGCCACCACGTACACATCGCCGGCGGCCACGGAACCCGTGAGGGCGATCGTGAGACCCGCCGAGCTGCTGCCATTGAAGTACATCTGCAGCGTGTACTGTCCCGCCGCCAGGTCAATCGCCTGGCCGGTGCCATTGTAGATCTCGACGGCCTTGTTGTTGCTGCTGCCCTCGATGTACTCCGAGATGAACAGCTCGGTAATGGACGACACAGTACATCCGGTGTGCCTTCCGAGATCGTCAAAGGTGTTTTGCGCGAACCCATCCCATTCGGTAGACGGGTCGAACACATCGGCGCCGTTCGCGTCGCCCACGCACACGTCCGCCTTGCGGCGCAGCGTGTTGTCGGCGGTGCTCACGAGGCCGGTACCCCACTCCGAACCAGGATCGAATCCGATCTGTCCCACCACGTCGATGATCGTGGCCGACTTGACCAGCGCCACGGCATCGTCGCCGTTGAACCAACCCGAACCGTTGGTTTGGTCCGCCTGAGCAAGAATGATCGGGTCAGCGTTGGACTGCGCGATCACATACACGTCTCCCGCTGCGACCGTGCCAGTGAGACCGATGGTGAGGCCTGCCGAACCGCTGCCGTTGAAGTACATCTGCACCGAGTAGCCGCCAGCCGCGAGATCGACCGGCGCTCCGGTGCCGGTGTAGATCTCGATCGCCTTGTTGTTGCTGCTGCCCTCAATGATCTCCGAGATGATCAGGTCCGTGGGCGCCGGCGACCCGGAGAGTCGCGGCGGCGCCAGCAGCAGACCAGACGCGTCGGTTGGCAGACTCGTGTCGGCGCACGCCGCGGCTACCAATGCGATCAGGGCGATTGGGAGAGCGCGCCAGGAACAGCGGTGGCGGATTGGACGAGGCATCGTTGGCAGACCCATGGACAGAGATTCATTTCGTCAAGCGGAGATGATGCAAGCAACGGGTAGTGGCACGCCGCGCCTATCGTTGTCGCCAGTCCGTTGCGTGTTCGTTGCAGGACCGCGGACTTCGTCGCGCGTGCTTCCAGCGTACGGTCGTGCTTGCCATACCGACGCGGTCTGCCTGCTGTCCTCGCCTGCGGAGCGGTAGCTGCCCGCGTGTTCTCCACCTGCCTGTTCTGCCACGCCGCGCTCGGCGCCAACCGCGAGCTGGAAGCGTTCCCGGTCGGGAGGCGCCTTGCGATTGATCCGGAGCGTGGGCGCTGGTGGGTGGTGGGCGCGAACTGTGCACGCTGGAATTTCACGCCGCTCGAGGAACGTTGGGAGGTCATCGAGGCGTGTGAGCGCGCGTACCGCGGCACCACGCAGCGCGTGTCCACGGACAACGTGGGGCTGGCACGACTGCGCGATGGGACCGATCTGGTGCGGATTGGGAGGCCGCTGTTGCCGGAGTTCGCGCATTGGCGGTATGGGGAGCAACTCGGAGCTCGGCGACGGACATTCTTCCGGCGCGGTCTGAAGGAGTTCGGCGTAAGCGCAGCCGTGAACTCACCATTCACCGTGCTTGCGACCGCCGCCATGCTCGGCGCGAATACCGTGGGCAGCATCGCGGGAGCCGCGGGGGCGATTTTCATCCAGCAGCTGGCCTCAAGCAGCTATCACGCCGGACGCAACGCCACTTGGACCCTCACACCGAATCTGCAACACCCGGTGGTCATTCCCTGGAGCGACGCGGGTGATACGCGCGTCTGGTTCAACGGCGACGGCGACATGTTTGTGCAGATCCGCGGCAAGCGCGCACGGAACGGGCTCGCTGTCCCCTTCCGCCTCGCCCCGATGCTGTGGCGAGGCGACGACATCACCTACTTGGCGTATTGTACGCGCGATGGCAGGAGGCCGAGCAGGTGGCGCAGATTGCTGACGGTAAGTTGAGCCAGCTCAACGACCCAAAATGACGTCCCTCCAAAACTGCCGCGACGTTTGAACAGTAAACACTCTCTGCGAGCGCATCACAATGCGAGCAAGCGGAACGAACGGTCCAGCTATGGCCAGCTCGTACCGTCGACGAATTGCGCCCCGATAACCCGCGCTGCCGCATTCAAAGCATCTGACGTCGCGTGGGCGAAGAAGGTCTCGTCACCAGCCCGGACAGAGGGAACCGCTCCGGTGCCGTCACGAGTTGTCTCATATCGAATTGTATCGACCTGCGGCGAGCCTCACGATGCGGCGGTGAACGTCACGGTGAACGTCACAGCGCGAACGTCGCGATCGCTTCCGTTCTCGACGAGAAAAATCGCGTGTCCATTCCCGACGCTCGTGAGCGAGACGGTGATCGGCGGCGAATCACACCCGACAACAAGAAGTGCTGTGAACAGCAGTGCCAAAGGACGTTTCAGCATGATCAGCTCCGGCAGAAGTGGACTGATCACGTTACCGCGGCTGGCGCTCGGCGGCCGGTGGGCGGCGGGTGCTATGGCCTGCTGCGTTCCGAGCTGCGGGCGGGCGCGGGGCACGTGATGGGGGGACCTGATGCGGGTACCGCAATCTCACGCGACGTGCGCTCCGGATCTTCACTCGCCATGTACGCGAGCATGGCAGTGAGCGTCGCGTTCTGGCGCAGGTCATCGAGCACGACCTTGTCATACGAATCGCGCGTGGTGTGCCACGTAGTGTAGCTGTAGTCCCACGGCAGCGCGTTCAAGTTCGTGGCCGGTGCGCCATGACACGCAAACGACACCACATCCGTACCGCCGGGAATCGGACCCGGCGGCTGCATGCGCACCCACTGCGTGAGCTCACTCGGCATGGCCGACAGATACTCTCGCAACCGATCGCCGTTCTTGGGCAGGATGTTGGGGCCGGTGCTCACAATGCGTCCCGTCCCGTTGTCCTGGTTGAACGCGTACTGCAGCCCACGCAAAATTTCCGGATGATCAGTGGTGAACGCGCCTGAGCCGTTGAGTCCCTGCTCTTCACCGCTCCACAAGCCGAGCAGGATTGTGCGCTTGGGCGACGGGTAGACGGCGCGAAGAATGCGCATGGCTTCGAGCATGGTGAGCGCGCCGGTGCCGTTGTCCGTGGCTCCTGAATGCCCCTCCCATGAATCAAAGTGCGCCGAGAGCACCACGTACTCGTTGGCCTTCTCCGTGCCCGGGATGCTGCCGATCACGTTGAACACCGGCTGCTCGCCCAGCGACTCCGACTGCGCCATCACTTGCACGACCGCGCCCTGCTCGTGTTCCGAAAGACGAAAGAGCAGACCGTAGTCTTCACAACCCACGTCAAACGTGGGAATCGCGCTGTTGCGCGGCGAGCCAAAGATGCGCTGAATGCCCGGGTAGTTGGACCACTCGGTGTCGAACACGGCCAACGCGCCGGCGGCCTTCACGTCGTCGTAGAACGAGGCCACGCGCTGCGTCATGCCGCGATACGTTGCGTCGAGCAGTGCCTGCTGCTCCGTGAGCGAGTCCACCGTGGCTGGCATGCCGAACGCTTCGACCTGCGAGGGCATGCGGCACGACAACCGCGGCGCGCCGGCGAGAACGATCTTGCCGCGCACCGCAGGCAGCCACCGCACGTATTCGGCGTACGACTGGAACGGTTGAATGCGCACGACGCCACCCTGCACCGTCTCGCCATTCGTGTTGCCACTCCACGACAGCATCGTGGCGTCGAGCACACGCAGGCGCGGCGCCGTGAGCGTCACCAAAGCTGGTCCGCGTTTCCAGGAATCCCACGTACCGTACTGCTCCTTGCGCGCAGCAATGCCCAGCTGCGTGAGCCATGCGACCGCCCAGTCCTGCGCGCGCGTCATGTTGGGCGACGCGGTGAGCCGCGGGCCGATTGAATCGAGCAGCACCTGCGCGGTGGTGGCCACCTGCGAGCGCTGCATGCCCTCGTTCCAGATGCGCAGGATGCCGGCGTCCGTTGGCGCGTTGCGTCGCACATAGTCAGGCAGTGAATCTGCTGACATGGGCCTTGCAAGTGGTGCCTTGGCCACACCGTTTGCACCAGCGACACTTTGCGCGCCCAACGAGACTTGCGCCGGCGCGATGACCGCCAGTGCGGCGGCTACCAACGCGCAGGATGTGACGACACCCCAAACGGTTTTCACGAGGGGGTTGTCACGGGAGTTCACACCAGCGCTCCAACGGCAGCTCACCACTTCACGCCCGCGGACTGAGGCCGTCCGTAAGCGACGTACGGTACGCCTTGATGGCCGGCACAAAGCCCACCAGAGTACCCGCGCCGAGCACAAGCGCCAGATACTTCCATTCCGTGGCGCCCAGCGCGCGAATGGCCAGGTGCACGCCGGACCGCGCTTCAATCGCACCCTGCCCGAACACGAGCAGCGCGTACACCACCACCACGCCAATCACACACCCCACAAACGCGAGCAGCGCCGATTCAAGCACGAGCAGCGAGACGATGGTGCGCGGGCCCGCACCTACGGCGCGCAGGATCGCCATCTCACGTCGGCGAGCGTCGAGCGAGCTATAGAGCGCCACCAGCATTCCGGTGAGCCCAATCGCCACGGCAAACAACGCCACGATGCGCAGTCCGACCTCGGCACTTGAGATGTTCTGCCATAGTTCGCCCAGCGCCACGCCGGGAATGATCGCGGTGAGCGGCTCGGTGAAATCGGTGTTCATTTCGCGCTGCAACTGCAGCGCTTCGAAGCGGTTCTTGGTGCCGACAAAAAACGCGCTGATCTGTTCGGGGGCGTGGTCATGACCTTCGTGCCCGGCTTCTCCCGTCGCCGCATCAGATTGTGGCGGCGTTGAGGCTGGCGGCTCTGCGCCCGGCATCGTGGGAGTGCCGGCCGGCGGCTCGTACCCGGGCATCGCCGGCGGCGGCTCGGCACCCGGCATGCTGGGTGTACCCGGCGGCGGCTCGTACCCGGGCATCGCCGGCGGCGTCCCAATCGCCGGCGGCGGAGTCGCCATGGGCATCGCTGCAAAATCCTCGTGCATGGCCTCGATACCGCCCAGCGTTACGTAGATCGCACGATCAATCGGCGTGAACGTCCGCGCGAGCACGCCAACCACATGGAACGGATTGCCCTCATGATCCGAGATGCCACCGCCCTGCAGCCCGTGCGTCACCACAATCGGCGACCCCATCGTATATCCCAGTCGCTCCGCGACTTCCGCGCCCAGCACCACCTCATCGTCCGCGGCCGAGGCGGCACCCTGCGCGAACGACACCCGTCCGTCTTCACGATACCGGTAACGCTCGTAGAACTCGGCGGTGGTGCCGATCACGCGATAGCCGCGGTGGCTGTCGCCGAGCGCGTATGGAATGGTCCAGCCAACCGCCGGATGGGCACTCCACCGCTCGAAGGTCTCCATGCTCACGCCGGTGGACGACGCGCCAATGCCAAACACGGTGGACAGCAGCACCTGCAGCGAGCCGCCGCGCGCGCCCACAATGAGATCCACGCCACGAATGGTGCCGGCAAAACTCTCGCGTACACCACTGCGCACGTGTTCAATGCCCACGAGCAACGTCACGCTGAGCGCGATGCTGGCCATCGTGAGTGCCGAGGTGAAGCGCCGGCTCCGCAGCGACTGCATGGCGAGATTGAAAATAATGCCCACGCGTCAGTTCTCCGGCGCGGACACGGCGCTCGCGGTGTTGATGTCGGGCAGCGACACGGTGCGCGAGAACAGTGACTGCAGCGACAGGTCGTGACTCACGAACACGAGCGTGGCACCGGCCTTGTGGCACGACGCGAACAACAGCTCGAGAAACCGCTGCCGGCGATCCGAATCGAGCGCCGACGTGGGCTCGTCGCAGATCACGACTTCCGGCGCGCCAATGAGCGCGCGCGCCACCGCCACACGCTGCTGTTGCCCCACACTCAGCTCGGTGACCGGGGAGTGAATCGCGCCGGCAATGTCGAGTTCTGCCGCCAGTGCATCGGCGGCCGCGATCGGATCGACCCCCTTCAGCTTCGCGCGACGCTCGGCATCGAGCCGTACCGGCAGCAGGATGTTGTCCCGCACGGACAGATACGGAATGAGATTGAACTGCTGGAACACGTAGCCCAGATGCTGGGCGCGGAACGCGTCGCGCGCGCCACTCGCCAATGGCGTGAGGTTCTCGCCAAGAATGCGGACGGCGCCGGCGTTCGCCTGCAGCACACCGGCCAACAGGCCGAGCAGCGTGGTCTTGCCACTGCCACTCGGCCCGTGCAGGAAGACCGTCTCGCCGCGTCCGATGGTGAGGTTGTCGATGTTCACGACGTCCTGACCGGCGCGATACGCGAAACGGACCTGTTGGAGTGCGACGGCCGGTGCGGCCGCGTGGGTGTTCATTTGGAGCTGTAGGGCTCCATCTTGTCGCCTTCGAGCGTGAAGCCCACCGTACCATACGGGCTCTCCACTGTGGCAATCTTGAGCTTGCCGTACATCCACACTGCGTCAAACAGCGTCAGCTTGACCGCCTTCTTGCCGGCCATCTGCACAAAGATGATCTGGTTGGGCGGTGGCGGGGGCGTATGCACGCACGCGCCGTAGTACGGGACGAGCAGAAACTCGGCGCCATCTTCCATGAAGTCATCGAGCGGCACCACGAAGCCCGGAATGCGCACTTCCTTGCCCTCGATCTTCTTGAGCGTGTCGGTGGCCTTGCCCGTGAGGTAGTCCAGGCCAGCGAGCACGCGCCAGTCAATCGGGGTGGCGTCGTCGGGCGCTGGAGGCGCGAATCGTGCCGCTTCGAGCGCTGCGGCACGCGCGGCCAGACGTGCGGCCTGCAGGCGAATGGGCGCGTGGAACGCGGGCGCCTGCCAGAGCTGCGGAATCCAGATCCGCTCGGATTGCGGGGCGCGCGGACCGAACGCGGGTGACAGCGACGACATGTGGTTCACGCTGTGATTCGCCGCGTGGTCCACAGGCACCGGACGCGCATCGGCTGCGCGGACCGCCGTGAACGTGGCCACGGCCGCAAGTGCGATCGCACCCAGCGCAGAAAGCGGGGCAAGCCGACGCAGCGGCGACGCGGTCTCACGAGCAAGAGAGCGACGGGTCATGGATACAGGGGCAAAAGGAAATGGTCGACAGCAAGCCGACTTCTTATGTAATAGTACGCGAATTCGCCCGGAATGCTGGCGTTGCAGGCTGATACCCCACACTCGGCCTATATTCCCTGAGCGCCGTTGCCCCGTCCCGTTGTTCCGTCCACCCGTTGCCGCCCGCGATGTCCCGCGCCGAGATCACCACCCCTGAGGCCCTGGTCGACGAGAGTGTCGTCGAGCTCTCGCTCCGTCCCCAGCGGCTGGCCGAGTTCATTGGGCAGGGCAAGGTCAAGGAAAGTCTGTCCATCGCGATCGACGCGGCGCGCGGCCGCCGCGAGCCCATTGACCATACGCTGTTCTTCGGGCCGCCCGGCCTCGGCAAAACCACGCTGGCCGAGCTCATGGCGCGCGAACTTGGCGTGAACATCCGCACCACGTCCGGACCGGCGCTTGAAAAGCCCGGCGATCTGGTGGGCACGCTCACGAATCTGCGCGAGGGCGATCTGCTCTTCATAGACGAGATCCATCGCCTGCGCCCCGTGATCGAGGAGTTCCTCTATCCCGCGATGGAGGACTACAAGATCGACATCCGGCTGTCGGAGGGCCCCAAAGCGCAGACGATCACCATGGCAATCGAGCCCTTTACATTGGTGGGCGCTACGACGCGATTGGGCATGCTTACGCCGCCGCTGCGTGCGCGCTTTGGTCTCATGCACCAGCTGGCGTTCTACCCTGAGGCCGAGCTGGAAATCATTGTGCGGCGCACGGCCGACGTGCTCAAGGTGGGCATCGACGATGGTGGCGCACACGAGATTGCGCGTCGATCGCGCGGCACGCCGCGGGTGGCCAACCGGCTGCTGCGGCGCGTGCGTGACTATGCTCAGGTGCGTGCAGATGGCACCATCACACGCGCCGTCGCCGACGCGGCCCTCGAACTGCTCGACGTGGACCAGTTCGGTCTGGATGACATGGACGCACGCCTGTTGCGCGTGATCATCGAGAAGTTCGAGGGCGGACCGGTGGGACTCACCACCATCGCGGCGGCCGTGGGCGAAGATGCCGGCACGATTGAAGAAGTGTACGAACCCTTCCTCGTGCAGCAAGGCTTCCTCCAGCGAACGCCACGCGGACGCATGGCCACCGGCCACGCCTATCGTCACTTCGGATACGAACCCCCACGGTCGCTGACCGAGCAGGGCTCGCTCCTCTGACGTTGTCGCCCGCCGCCGAACACACGCCCATGCATACGCCCATGCACACACCGGGCAGTCGCACCGCGGACTACGACTACGTGCTCCCCGAGGCCCTCATTGCGCAAGCTCCGTGTGAACCGCGTGACGCCAGTCGGCTGCTCGTGGTGGACCGCGCCACGGGGTCGCTTGCGCACCGGCGCTTCCCCGACGTGCTGGACTATCTGGCGCCCGGCGACGCGCTCGTGGTGAACGCCACACAGGTGTTTCGCGCTCGACTGCTCGGCACGCGCGACTCGGGGCGGCCGGCCGAGGTGTTCCTGCTGCGGCCCATCGATTCGTCGCACGACAGCCCGCTGTGGGAAGCGATGGTGCAACCGGGCTCCAAGCTGCGTCCAGGTCGCCGCGTGCACATTGCCAATGGATTCGACGTGGACATTCTCGAAACGACGCCGCGCCACACGCGTGTGGTGCAGCTCGCGGTTGACCCGAGTGTGCATGCGTCCGTTTCGGCGGCCATCGCGTCGTGTGGCCACGTGCCGTTGCCGCCCTACATCACCCGGGACGACACGGCCGCCGATGTGCAGCGCTACCAGACCGTGTACGCGCACACGGAAGGCTCCGTCGCGGCGCCCACCGCAGGCCTGCATTTCACGCAGGAGCTGCTCGCGCGTGTGGCCGAGCGCGGGGTGGAGCGTGTGGAGGTGGTGCTGCATGTGGGCGCGGGCACGTTCCGGCCGGTACAGGACGACGACCCGTCGCGCCACGTGATGCACGAGGAGTGGTACGAGGTGCCGGAGGCGGCTGCGCAAGCGATCGCGGCGACCCGGGAACGCGGCGGAAAAGTGTGGGCCGTGGGCACAACCGCCGTGCGCACGCTCGAAAGTGCAGCGGACGACGACGGCGTGGTACAGGCCGGCGCGCGCGAGACCAACCTCTTCTTGCGTCCACCACAGAAACTGCGCGTGGTGGACCGCTTGATCACCAACTTTCATCAGCCGCGCTCCACGCTGCTCATGCTCGTAAGTGCCTTCGCCAGCTACGATCTCATGAAGCACGCGTACCAATCGGCGGTGGCCGAGGAATATCGTTTTTTGTCCTACGGCGACTCGATGTGCATCCTGTGAGCAGCGACACCTCGCAGACCTCAGCGGCCACGCAGAACGCCTTCGCATTCACGCTCGACGCCGTGGACGGCGGTGCCCGCGCCGGACGCTTTGCCACACCCCACGGTGACGTCCTCACGCCGCAGTTCATGCCGGTGGGCACACTCGGCAGCGTGAAGGGGCTCGACCCCGATGATCTCACGGCGCTGGGTGCCACCATGGTGCTTGCGAACGCCTACCACCTGCACCTGCGGCCGAGCGACGAAACCGTGCGCACGCTCGGCGGGCTGCACCGGTTCATGCACTGGAACGGCCCGCTGCTCACCGATTCCGGCGGCTTTCAGGTGTTCTCCCTGGAGGGGCTCCGCACCATTGACGAGGACGGCGTGGAGTTCCGCAGCCACATTGACGGCTCAGCGCGACGGTTCACCCCCGAGAGCGTGATGCGCATTGAGCGCAATCTTGGGGCCGACGTGATCATGCAGTTCGACCACGTCGTACCGGGCCAGAGTGCGGAGCCGCTGGCGCGTGAGGCCATGGAGCGGAGTGTGCGCTGGCTGGCGCGCTGCCGAGACGCGTTTGCCACGCTGCAGCAGGACGATCCGGACGTCCCAACGCCGCAGCAGGCGCTGTTCCCGATTGTGCAGGGCGGCATTCACGCCGGCCTGCGACGGGAATCGGCCGCGGCCATTCGCGACCTCGACGACTGGATTGGGTACGGTGTGGGCGGGCTCTCCGTGGGTGAGGCCAAGCCGGACATGTACGCCATGCTGGACGTCACGCAGGAGGCCCTGCCAACCGACCGGCCGCGGTATCTCATGGGCGTCGGGTTTCCCGAGGATCTCGTGGAGGGCGTGGCGCGGGGCGTGGACCTGTTTGACTGCGTGGCACCCACGCGCATGGGGCGCACCGGCGCGTTTTTCACGGCTGAGGGGCGGCGCAACATCAAGAACGCCCAGTTCCGGCTGGCGGAGGGGCCGCTCGACCCCGAGTGTGACTGCGCAACCTGCACCCGGTTTTCCACGGCCTACGTGCGGCACTTGTTCGTGTGCGAGGAACTGCTCGGCCTGCGCCTGATCAGCCTCCACAATGTACATTTCCTCGTCTCGCTCATGCGCACGGCCCGCGAGGCCGTGCTGGGCGGCACGTTTGACGGCTGGAGCCGCGCCTGGCTCGCCCGCTACCACTCCCGGATCATCACACCATGACGTTCGTCCCCGTTTCGGCCGCGCTGGCGGCCATTCTGCAGGCTCCCGGCAATCAGATCACCGGGATGATTTTCATGTACGGCGCGATCTTCGCGATTTTCTACTTCGTGCTCATCCGCCCGCAGCAGAAGCAGCGCACGAATCACGACAACCTGGTGAAGGCGCTCAAGCGCGGCGACGAGATCGTCACGGCGGGTGGTGTGGTGGGCGAGGTCGTGAGCATCCAGGCCCGGGACGTCCCGTCGCTCGAGGACCGCATCACCATCAAGTCGGGCGAGTCGCGCCTCATCGTCGAGCGTGGCCGCATCGTGCGCATCGGCGGTGGTCCGGCGGTCGCGGGCTGAGGCTGGCATGTCGCTGCTCGACATTCACGTGCTGGGCTCCACCATCCTGCGCCAGGAGACGGAGCGGGTCACCGAGTTCACCCCCGACCTTCGGCGTCTGGCGGATGACATGTTCGATACCATGGAAGCCGCGAAGGGCGTCGGCTTGGCCGCCCCGCAGGTGGGACGGCGGGAACGGCTCACCGTGATCCAGGTGGAAGACCAGCGCTGGGCGCTCGTGAACCCGGAAGTCATTGTCCGGGCGGGCAAGCTCCGGTGGGAAGAGGGTTGTCTGTCCATCCCGGAAGTGTTCGCCGAAGTTGATCGCTCGGCCGAGGTCACGGTGCGGGCGCAGGACCTGGATGGTCAGGTCATCGAAGTGGCGGGTTCCGAGTTGCTTTCGGTGTGCCTGCAGCACGAGATCGACCACCTGCACGGCAAGCTGTTCCTTGACCGGCTGTCGTTGCTCAAACGGCGCGCCGCGCTCAAGGCGTGGGAAGAAGAAAAGGGGCAGTACCCCAAGCTGCTCCGGGTTCTCCCGGTTGGGGACCTGCCGCCAGATCGGGACGGCGGCAAGGCGACCGCCGGCTGATTGTTGTTCGATCCGGAGCGTCCTCCGGATTTTCGCCACTCGTACGGGCTTTACCGCATGCGTATTCTGTTCTGGGGCACCCCCGATTTTGCCGTTCCACCGCTGCTCGCTCTGTTGGGTGAGGGGCACGATGTGGTGGGGGTGGTGACGCAGCCGGATCGCCCGCGCGGCCGCTCGCGGTCACAGGTCGATCCGTCACCGGTGAAAGTGGTTGCGCTGGAAGAGGGGCTGCCCGTGCTGCAGCCGGACCGCCCGCGCGGCGATGCATTCATGAGCGACATGGCCGCGCTCGAACCCGACCTGAGCGTGGTGGTGGCCTACGGGCACATTCTGCCGCGGTTGGCCATCGATGCGCCGCGCCTTGGCACGCTGAACATTCACGCGTCGCTGCTGCCCGCGCTTCGCGGCGCGGCGCCCATTCAGGCCGCCATTCTGGAAGGGCACGAACACACCGGCATCACGATCATGCGTATGGTGCCGGCGCTCGACGCGGGCCCCATGCTGCACGTGGTGCGTTCGCCCATCGGCGACGACACCACCTACGGCGAGCTGCATGATCACCTCGCGGAGCTGGGCGCGCTGGCCATCGTGCAGGCGCTCGCGCTGCTTGAGGCAGGGGCGTCGCATGAGGTAGCGCAAGACGACAGCGCGTCCACCTACGCCCCCAAAATCGATCGGGCCTCGGCGCAGCTGCACTTCACGCGGGATGCCACGCACGTTTCCCGGGTGATCCGCGCGTTTGACCCGCGGCCCGGCGCCCACACTTCCATGGCGGGCGCATCCGTCAAGTGTTTCGGGGTGCGCGTGGTGGCCCGCACGGACAGCGACATCACCGACGACGCCCTGCGCGCGAGCCGGCCCGGCACGGTGCGCGACATCAATGCCGACGGCCTGCTGGTGCGCTGCGGCGACGGCGCGGTGCGGATTCTGCAGGTGCAGCCGGCCGGCAAGGCGCGGATGAACGCCGGCGACTGGCTGCGCGGGCGGGGGGTGCAGATCGGCGACCGCTTCGACGATCAGGAGGGAACTGGCTATCTTTCTCCGCATGACACTGCCGGAGGGATCTGATCGGGACGCTGGTCCCGAGGTGAACGTGCGTGCCCCGCACGCCGACCCGCTCACTGTGCCGACCAATGCGCCGCGCACCGCCGAGCCACCGGCCGCTGGTGGTGACGGGCAGATCGCGCGCACGCGCCCGGTCTTTCGTGGGCCGCGCAGCAAGACCGCGTCCATCACCGACTCGCGCGTAGCCGCCGCCGCCATTCTCGCAGAGTTGCGCAGCGGACAGCTGCTCGACCCCGCGTTCGAGCGCCACGCCGGACCGTTGGACGCGCGCGACCGGCGCTGGGTACAGGAATTGGTGTGGGGCACGCTGCGGCGACGCGGCTGGTTTGACGCCGTGGTGGGTGCCCGCGTGCGCGGCGGACTCGCGCGGCTGGACGGCGACGTGGCCGACCTGCTCCGGTTGGGCGCCTATCAGCTGCTCAACATGGGCAGCGTGCCGCCGTACGCCGCCATCGCGCAAACGGTCGAGCTGGCCAAGCAGCGCCATGGCATTGGCGCGAGCAAGCTCGTAAACGCCGTGCTGCGCCGGATTGACCGGGAGCGGGATGCACTCGAGCCGCCGCAGCCCATCGACCCGGTGGACGCGCTGGCCCTGCGCGCATCGCATCCCCGCTGGCTGGTGGTGCGCTGGGTGGCGCGCTTCGGGCTCGAGGATACCGAGCGCCTGCTGGACGCCAACAATCGGGAAGCGCCCATTGTGCTGCGGCCCTTCGGCGTGGTGCGCGAGCAGCTCGAAGCCATGCTCGAAGGCGCTGGCGTGGCCGTGCGAGAGGCACCGTTGGTGTCGGACTCGCTCGTGCTCGGCCACGGCGTGCAACTCACCGAGCTGGGTGCGTTCAAGCAGGGATTGCTCTTCGTACAGGACCCGGCGGCCACATTGGTCACGCGCTACGCGTCCATCGCGCCGGGCAGCGTGGTGGCCGACCTCTGTTCGGCGCCCGGTGGCAAGACGCTCGAACTGTCCCGCACCGCTCGACTCGTCGTGGCCGCCGACCGTGTGCCCGGACGACTGGAACGTCTGCTCGTGGGCATCGGGCGCCTGGACGCCGAAAACATCGTGGCCTACGTGGGCGACGCGCGTGAGCCTGCCGTGCACGATCTCGACGCGCTCCTGCTCGACGTGCCCTGCACCGGTACGGGCACATTCCGCCGGCACCCGGACGCACGCTGGCGCCTGCGCGCCTCCGATCTGGCCGTGATGTCTGCCGTCCAGCGCGAGATTCTCGAACGTGCGTCCGTGGCCGTGCGCCCCGGCGGCCTGCTCATCTACTCCACGTGCTCGCTCGAGCCCGAAGAGAATGACGAGCCGGTGGACGCGTTCCTGGCGGCACATCCGGAGTTCGTGCTCGAGGCGCCTCGCGCGGGCTCGGTGCCCGACGCCGTTCTCGACAACGGCCGCCTGCGCGTCCTGCCGCACGCGCATGGTGTGGACGGCGCGTTCGCTGTGCGCCTGAGGCGACGGGAGACCACGTGAACGCGACCCGTGCAAACGGGCTCGGTGCCTGGACCAAGCGGCTTGGCTTCGCGGTGCTCGCCGGTGTCGCAGCCGGAATGGGCACCGCACTCGTGGGACTGCGCATCCTCGAAGGGGACGCACCGCCACCGGTCGTCGTACCCGATGAGCCGGTGGTCGAGACCCCAGCACCACGCCGCACGATTCGCGGCCCGCGCGCCGACGGAATGCGTCCTGGCGCGTCGGCGATGGTGGGCGGCGGTGCGCTCGCGTCGCGCGACAGCGTGGCCGTTGTACCCGATCTCGTCGGCCGTGCCGAGGGCGACGCGCGGCGTCTGCTCGAGCGCGCCGGTTTTACCGTGGGTGACATCCTGTTCCGCGGGGCCGACGAACGCGTCGGCACCGTACTCGAAACGTTTCCCGTGCGCGGCGAACGCGTGCAGCTGCCTGCCACGGTGAACCTCATTCTGGCCGATCGGCGGCGCGAGGAAGACCCGGTGCCGGCAGAGCCGGTGGTGGATTCTTCCCGCAGTGAGCGGCGGCCGGACGAAATGATCACCGACTCGCTGTTTCTCATTCCGGACACGTCGCGCGCCACCGGCCTGCCGGACACGCTGCGACCGCTTCCCGATTCCTTGCCATGACCGCTCGCCCTTCGCCGTGTCGCATCGCGCCCTCCATTCTTTCGGCCGACTTTGCGCGACTCGCAGACGACCTTGCGATGTGCGAGGCCGGTGGCGCTGACTGGATTCATGTGGACGTCATGGACGGTCGCTTCGTGCCCAACCTCACGTTCGGCGCCAAGGTGATCGAGACCGTGCGACGGTGCACCTCACTGCCCATCGATGTGCACCTCATGGTGGTGGAGCCGGAGCGCTATTTCGACGATTACGCGGCGGCCGGCGCCAACGTGCTCACGGTGCATGCGGAGGCGGCGCCGCATCTGGATCGCCAGCTCGCACGCATTCGTGAACTCGGCTGCCTGGCAGGCGTGGCGCTCAATCCGGCCACGCCGCTCGAGATGGTGCGCGAAATCGCGGCGGAGCTCGACCTGCTGCTCATCATGACGGTGAATCCGGGCTACGGTGGACAGTCCTTTCTCGACTATACGGTGGACAAGATTGCCCGCGCGCGTCAGTTGCTCACCGCGGCTGGCTCCAACGCGGCGCTCGAAGTGGACGGCGGTGTGAGTCGCAAGACGATTGCACGCTGCTGGCGCGCGGGCGCCGACACCTTCGTCGCGGGCAACGCCGTATTCTCGGCGGCCGATCAGGCGGCGGAAATCGGCGCGTTGCGCGGACTGTGTGGAGTCACGGCGTGACGATGCGGAGCCAGTGGCTCGCCGTGGGCGTGCTCGTGGCGGTACTCGGCGCGGGGCTGTGGGGCGCCACGCGCTACATCGGCGGCGAGCTGCGCGAACTGCGGGTGGGAAGCGCCGCTCCAGAATTCGAGGTCGCCGATGCGACGGGTGCGAGCGACGCGAGCAAGTCGCTGGCGGACTATCGTGGCCAGGTGCTGCTGCTCAATGTGTGGGCCACATGGTGCGGGCCGTGCAAGCAGGAGATGCCGAGTATCGAGCAGCTCTACCGGGACTTCGCGGCACGTGGTCTGGCCGTTGCGGCAGTCAGCGTGGATGCCCCGGGCGTAGGACCCGACATCGAACGCTTCGCACGCGACTACGAGCTCACATTCGACGTGCTCTACGACGAGAGCGAGTCGTTTCGTACCGTCTATCGATACGCGGGCGTGCCCGAGACCTATCTCATTGATCGGTCGGGCGTGATCCGGCGACGGTGGCTGGGCGCCGACAACTGGAACTCGGACGCGAACCGACGTTTCATCGCCCAGCTGCTCGCCGAGCCCGGAGCCTGACCAATGCCTGGCAAGCGGCGGCGGCTCGGCGCGTGGGCGCCCGCCCTGGGGGGCCGCGGGGTAGCGCGAGGCGTGTTTGGGGTGGTGGACGCTGCATAAACGGCCACCAGGTGGGTACGCGTGCCCGGGGGACTCACGTTTGG